>JAEYTA010000197.1 GCA_023434265.1 Pseudomonadota bacterium | reverse complement strand
GTCGTTGGAGCACCAGACCACCACCTCCTGCTCGGAGCCGTCGGCGCGGCGCCGGATGGCCGTCGGGAACTGGCCGCGCACGCGCTTCAGGTCGGCGAAGACGCGGTAGCGCCCCTCGCCCTTCACCCGCTCCACGGCGGTCCCGAATGCGGCCTTGTAGTCGTACATCGGCGTCTGTCCTGCTCTGCGCCGCTACATCCCATGTCGGGCGGCGACGATCACCTCGGGGATTTCCCGTAGGCCGGGCAGGCGGAGACGCGGCCTAACCTTTCGTATGGCGGCAGCCGCAGCAGGTGGCCTCGCGGTCGTCGGACAGCGAAAGAACCCTGCGCTCGTGCTTCACGCTGACCTCCAGCAGCCGGTCCCAGACCGGCAGGGCGATGGCCGGCGACAGGCCGGCCGCGAGGGCGGCGTCGCGGACGCGGGCGAGGATGGCGCGCTCGCGCTCGCGGTCGCGGACCCGGCGGGCGTCGCCCTTGACCGCCGCGACGGCCTCGACGAGTCGCTGGCGGGCGGCCATCAGGCCGACGAGCTGGAGGTCGATGCGGTCGACCTCCGTCCTCAGCTGGTGCAGGCGGGTGTCGTCGGTCATCGGGAATTCTCCACCGGCGCCATGCCGGGCGCGCCGCGCAGGTAGCCGTTGATGAGAGGGCCGGGCGGCCCCGCTTCGCCGACGCGGCCGCGAAGTTCGCCCGGGTCGATCCGCCCGTCGAGGAAGGCGCGGAAGCCGGTCGCCACGGCGACCATGTCGGTCGTGTGCGGCGACAGGCGCAGGGCCGTCACGCCGGCATCGGCCAGCGCCTCGGGGGCCACATCGGCGAGCTGGACGCCGTCGGACAGGGTCTGCACCCCGTTGACGGCGAGGAAGGCGCGGCCCTCGAGGGTGTTCAGCCGCAGCCCGTCCGGGTCGCGCTCGCAGACGAACTGGCAGGCGTCCTTGTGGAGGCCGTGGTGGCGCGCGTGGTAGCAGCGGCCGGAGAGGGCGAGCGGCAGGCGGCCGAAGGCGAACAGCTCGATCTCCAGCCCCGGACACGCGCGGGCGATGGCGCGCACCGCCTCGAGCGAAAGCTCGACGTTGGCGCACAGGCGGACGCAGCCGCGGACCATCAGCTCCTGCGCCGCCGCCTCGTTGTAGATGTTGAGCAGCGGCCCGGCGACGAAGGGGGCGGCGCGGCCGAGTAGCCCGGAGATGTCATTGACCTCGACCAGGTCGGCGGTCGCGGCGAGAGCGGCGATGGCGCGGCGGTCGCGCAGGCTGGCGGGCAGGCCAAGGCCGGACCAGACCACCTCCTTGCCGGCTGCGGCGAGCCGTTCGGCGGCGGCGGCGAGGGCGTGGGCGACCAGCGGCGCCCGCTTCCCGCACACCACTTCGCCCAGGTAGACGCGCTCGACCGGCGCCTCGTCGGCGACGCGGGCGTAGAAGTCGCCGATCCGCTCCGCCGACCAGTGGAACAGCAGCGGACCGAGAGTCAGGCCGATGGGGTCCGGGGTCATCGCCACGTCTTCCGGTAGGCGCCGGCGGTCTCGCGGCCGCCCTCTGCGAGATCAGTGAGTTCGGCGGCGAGCGCGGAGGGATCGCCGCCCCGCTCGAGCAGATCGATGGCCTTGCGGAAGGTCGCGGCGACGCGGGCGACATAGGCCTTGCCGCGCTGGCGTCCCTCGACCTTGACCGCCGTGACCCCGGCCTTGCGGAGTTCCGCCAGCAGGCTGACGGCGTTCAGGCTGACGGGGTCCTCGAACAGGTAGGACAGCGCGCCGTCGACCTCGAAGCGGCCCTTGCACAGGGTCGGGTAGCCGGCCGGCTCGCCGGGGGCGTAGCGGTCCAGCGCCAGGCCGGCGAGGCGGGAGGTCATGGCCCCGCCCTCCTCCTCGGTGTAGGTCACGGCTTCCGGCGGCGAGCACACGCCGCTGAGATTGGGCGAGCGTCCGGTGGCGTAGGACGAGAGGGCGCAGCGGCCCTCGGCCATGACGCACAGGCCGCCGAACACGAAGGCCTCGGTCTCCACCTCGATCTCGCGCACGAGGGCGGCGATCTCCCCGACGCTGAGCACCCGGGGCAGGACGACCCGTTTCACCCCGTACTCGCGCGCGTAGAGGGCGATGGCCTCGGGCGAGCCCGCCGCGGCCTGCACTGACAGGTGCACCCGCAGATCGGGCCAGGCGGCGCGGGCGTAGGCCAGCACGCCGAGGTCGGCGACGATCACCGCGTGCACCCCGGCCTCGGCGGCCGCGTCGACCGAGCCGCGCCAGCGGTCGGCGACGCCGGCCCGCGCGAAGGTGTTGACCGCGGTCAGCACCCGCGCGCCGCGCGCCCGGGCCCAGGCGACGCTTTCGGTCAGCTCGGTCGGCGAGAAGTTCAAGCCGGGGAAGTTGCGGGCGTTGGTGTCGTCGCGCAGGCCGCAGTAGACGCTGTCCGCCCCGGCATCGACGGCGGCGCGAAGCATGGCCGGGGAGCCTGCGGGACAGACCAGTTCGATCGCCATGGTCAGGCCCCTCCCCGGCGATGGCGCAGGCGCGACAGGCCGGCGGCGAGGACGGCGCGGAGCGGGCCGCGCAGCGCCGACGGGGCTCCCAGCAGATCGGCGAGATCGAGGTCGGCGGCCTCGAGCGTGTTGTGCAGGGCGACCACCGCCTCGGTGTCCCCCTCCACCCGCACCTGCCGGGAGAAGAAGGCGCCGTCGGCGTCGGACGAGCCGTCCATCAGCGCCAGCAGCAGGGGGAGCGGGCCCGATACGCGGGCGGCGCAGGGGCCGGCATCCTCGTGGCGCACCACCCGCACCTCGCCACCACGACCGGCGGGCCGCAGGCGGAAGGCGACGGGCAGGTCCGTCGGAGCGATGACGAAGGCGGCCTCGCGGGCCGAACCGAGCCGCTCGAAAATCTCGGGCCGCCGCCGCGCGGTGCGGCGCAGCCCGGCGGTGAGCACGCCCTCGGGCGCGGCGCGAAGCAGCATCATCACCTCGGTCGCAAGGCGGGAGGAGGTCGGCGCCGACCGCCCGCGCCAAGCCGCCGCGGCGCTCACGCCACCCCCCTGAGGGCGGGCGCCTCCAGGGCCCCGATCTCACGACGGACGACCTCGATCATGCGCGGCAGGAGCTCTGTCCGGTTGGCCGGGTCGGCCCAGTAGGGGTTCATGAACACGCAGCGAACCAGCACCAGCCCGGCCGCGTCCTCGACTCCGGCGTAGCCGTCGAGGTGGCGCGTGATCAGGCCGGCGTAGTCGTGGCCGAGGGTGGTCTTCGACACCGACAGGTCGGGCGAGGCGTGGATGGCGTCGAACAGGGCCGCGGTGCGGCCGTTCGAGCGCGACAGGGGCTCGCCGGCGGCGGCGAGCGAGAAACAGACGATGTTGGCGTCGACGGGGTCCAGCACCCGGATGTCCGGGTGCGTCTCGCCGAGGAGGGCGGCGAAGGCCCGGGCCGTGCGCACCGTCTCGGCCAGCAGGGCGCCGAGGCCTTCGGGGCCGAAGCCGATCGTCTTGCCGGTCAGCCAGGTGGCCGCCGCGCCGGCCGCCGAACGGGAGCCCTCCAGCGTCGAGGCCCACTTCCCCGCCCCCAGTTCCGGCCGATCGAGATAGGGCGCGTCGAAAGCCGAGACGGCGTAGCGCAACCGGTCACGGGTGAGGAAGGCGCCGCAGGCGTAGGGCACGTAGCCGAGCTTGTGGGGGTCGATGGTGATCGAGTCGGCCGCGTCGATGGCCGCCAGGGCGGCCCGGCTGGCGGGCGACAGGGCGGCCTCGTCCGGGCCGCCGAGGATGGCGCGGAGGAAACCGCCATAGGCGGCGTCGACGTGACGCCAGATATGCACCCCGGCCTCGCGCCGCCAAACGTCCAGACGGGCGTGGGCGGCGTCGATCGGGTCGATCTCGCTGGTCTCGGTCGTGCCGGCCACGCCGACCGCCATCAGCACCGGCCGGCCCTGCGCCCGCGCCTCGCGGATCAGTCGATCGAGGTCGTCGACATCCAGCCGGCCCTCGGCGTCGAGGGCGATGCTCCACAGCGAGTCCTCGCCGAGGCCGAAGACATTGGCGGCCTTCAGCCACGAATAGTGTTTGGCGCCCGGGGCCAGCAGCACCGGGCCGAGGTAGTCGCGCCCGGCGGCCCGGCCGATGCGAGCCCAGACCTGACCGGGATTGCCGGCCGCCGCGCTGTAGCGGCGCAGGGTGGCGTCGGTCAGACCGTGGCGGTCCCACAGCTCGCGGAACCGGTCCCAGCCCATGTGCGCCGCGGCGAAGACATCCAGCGGCTCGCCCGTGGTCTCGGCCACATAGAGGCCGAGACTGAGCCAGTGATCGAGGCGGTAACGGGCCCGCCACACGGCCTCGAAATTGGCCACCGTGCCGCCGGAGGTGAAATGCCCCTGGGCCTCGGCCGGGTCGTAGCCGAGCATGGAGGCCAGCATGGCCACGGCCTCGGTCTCGATCACCGAGCCGACCCGGCTGGCTTCCTGGGAGGTGTTGTTGGGGTTGTGCAGCATCGCCGCCAGCCAGCCGAACAGGGCCGGCAGCGAGATCTCCGCCTTCATGTGGCCGATGTAGCGGGGCGTGTGGGTGGGCGTCTCGGCCGTTAGGGCCTCGGCCAGTTCGCCGAGATGGCGGGACAGTTTCAGCCGGTCGCGAGCCCGGCCTTCGCCATCCGTCGCGGTGTCGACCGCGTCGTCCGGGAACAGGCGTCGGCGCCAGCCGAACCAGTGGTCGAGCAGGCCGAGGATCTCGGTGCGGATCCAGCGCTCGTTCTCGCAGTGGGCGCCGGGAAAGAAGGTCGAGGCCAGAGCGGCCGCCGGGGGAGTGTCTGACATGGGGGTCTCCGGGTCCGTCTATGCCCTCGCGCCGGGGCGGTCCGTCGTTGTTCCGGCTCAACCTCGGCCGTTTCAGTGCGGTCGGCTGAGCACCCACAGCCCGGCGCCCGCGAGGACCACCGCGGCCCCGGTCAGGACCGCCGGACCGGCGTCGGCCAGCCACAGGCCGGTCCAGCTGGCCGGCATGCCGAGCGCAGCCGCGGCCTTGGCGTGGCGCGGGATGGCGCGGCGCTCGCGCCAGGCCCGGATGGCCGGGCCGAGCCGACGGTGACCGAGGAGCCAGGCCTCCAGCCGGGGCGAGGAGCGGGCGAAGGCCCAGGCGGCCAGCAGGGCGAACGGCGTGGTCGGCCACAGCGGCATGACGACGCCGACGATCGCCGCGACGGCGGCCGCCATGCCGAGACACCGGAAACCGAGCCTGCTAGCGGCCGGCCCGGACGCGTAGGCCTCGGTGAAGCCGTTGAGGTCAGGGGGCGGGACGGCCTGGGACATGGCCGCAACATCGGACCGGGGGGTCGCGGCGGCTTTGCGCCGCCGCAAGCGGGATCAGAGGGATTTCCGCAGCAGCATCGGCCCGTAGACGGCGGCGAAGGCGGCGAAGGCGAGCACCCAGAGACCGGCGGAGGCGGCGAGCAGGAGCGGCAGGACGTCCGGCGCGAACGGGGCGGCGACCCGAACCAGCGCGGACGCCGTGATCAGCACGTAGATCGCCGTGGTCGCCGGGTCGGCGGCGCGCGGCCGGCCGGTGTGGCCCCGCGTGGCGCGGGTCATCACCGCCAGTGTCATCACCCCGATGCCGCCGGCGGTCAGCGCGTGGACGCCGGCGCTGAACGGGACGGCCGCCGGCGCGAGGGCGGCGCCGCCGAGCAGCAGGAAGCCGATCGGCAGCCAGAGGAAGCCGACGTGGAGGACCCACACCATCGACTCCGGCCAGGAGGCCCAGCCGCGCCAGCGGGCCAGCCGAAGGAGACCCAGTCCGCCGGCGGCGAGCAGGGCGAGGCCGGCGGCGAGGCCCTGCGGCGAGACCACCCACAGCGCCAGGGCCGCGACGGTGGCGACGAGGGCGACCTTGTCGAACAGGCCGAAGGGCGCGGGCCGCGGCAGGCCGCGCGGCAGCACCCAGTTCTGGGTGAAGCTGGGGATGATGCGGCCGCCGATCAGGGCGATCAGGGCGGTGATCACCGCCACGGCGACGCGCTCGGCGTGCGGACCGGCGTCGGGCCACCGGCCGGAGGCGTGGAAGGCGATGTTGGCGCAGGCCAGCAGGGTGACCATGACCGCCACCGGCAGGTTGCGCCGGTTCTTCGCGGCCAGGATCTCGCGCCAGACCACCGCCGCGAAGACGACGAGGAAGGCGGCGTCCGCGACCGTGGCGGCGAGGCCCGCCGAGGGCGGCAGGAAACCGGCGATCCGCCCCAGCAACCACAGGCCGACCAGCCCGGCGAGCCGCCAGCCCGACACCGGCAATCGTCCGGTCCAGTTCGGCACGGCGGTGAGCAGGAAGCCCGCGATGACGCCGGCGCCGTAGCCGAACAGCATCTCGTGGGTGTGCCACTGGCGGCCGTCGACGCCGCCGATGGTCCCGTCCCCGAGAAGGAAGGCGGCGACCCAGACGGGCACGGCGATGGCGGCCCAGACCGCCGAGAGCAGGAAGAAGGGCCGGAAGCCGAAGGTGAGGACCGACGGCCCCCGCCAGGCCCGGACGGCGTCGCGCGTGGCGCCCATGAAGGCTGAACTCCGAAAAGGTGGGGCGGGAGCGAACCCTACGCGCTCCCGCCCCGGAAACCCCGCGACTACTCCGCGGGAAGCACGGCCGGCTCGGCGCCGACCTTGGGCTTGCGGGCCGCGATCACCAGCCGCGCGGCGAAGATCGCCAGGGCGAAGGCCCCGACGCTGAAGACCACGTCGCCGGGCACCCGCATCCACACCAGCATCTCGACCAGCGGTGAATGGATCACAGCCGGAGAGCGGGCGTACCACATGCCGTGCTCGATGCTGGCGAAGGCCTGCACCACCCCCATGGGCAGCAGCGACAGGAAGACCATCATCGCCACGCCGACGTTGAGCGACCAGAAGGTCACCGCCAGCAAACGGTCATCCCAGGCCAGCCGCGGGGCCAGGCCGCGCAGGCAGAACAGCATCAGGCCGATCCCCAGCATGCCGTAGACCCCGAAGAGCGCGGCGTGGGCGTGGGTGGCCGTCGTGTTCAGCCCCTGCAGGTAGTAGAGGCTCAGCGGCGGGTTGATCATGAAGCCGAAGATCCCGGCGCCGAGCAGGTTCCAGAAGGACACCGCCACGAAGAACAGGATCGGCCAGCGATAGGTCTGCACCCACGGCGCCACCTTGGTGTGCCGCCAGGTCTCGAAGGCCTCGAACCCGATCAGGGCCAGGGGCACGACCTCGAGGGCCGAGAACATGGCGCCGATGGCGATCACCGACACCGGGGTGCCGGCGAAGTACCAGTGGTGGGCGGTGCCCAGCACGCCGCCGGTCAGGAAGACGATGGTGCCGAACAGCACCGCCACATTGGCGGTCTTGGCCCGCACCAGGCCCAGCTTGACGAACAGCAGGCTGATCACCGCCGTGGCGAAGACCTCGAAGAAGCCCTCGACCCACAGGTGGACGATCCACCAGCGCCAGTACTCGACGATCGAGATGTGGGTGTGTTTCCCCCACATGAAGCCGGCGGCGTAGAACAGTCCGATGGCCACGGTCGACAGGAACAGCACGGCCAGAACCGGCTTGCTCTCGGACGGCGAGCGCAGCGCCGGCCACAGGGCGCGGCCGACCAGCACCAGCCAGAGCATCAGGCCGACGAAGAGCAGGATCTGCCAGAAGCGGCCGAGGTCGACGTACTCCCAGCCCTGGTGGCCGAACCAGAAGTTGGTCTGGATGTCGAAGACCTGCTGGACGCCCAGCCACTCGCCGGCCATCGAACCCAGCACCACCAGGACGAGGGCCGCCCACAGGACGTTGACGCCCAGCTTCTGGAAGCGCGGTTCGTGGCCGGAGATCATCGGCGCGATGTACAGGCCGGTGGCCAGCCAGGCGGTCGCGATCCAGAACACCGCCAGCTGGGTGTGCCAGGTGCGCGTCACCGCGTACGGGATCCAGTCCGAGAGCGGGATGCCGTAGAAATCGTGGCCCTCGACCGCGTAGTGGGCGGTCATGGCGCCGAGGCCGACCTGAAGCAGGAACAGGCCGATGACGGTCAGGAAATACTTGCCCGTCGCCTTCATCGAAGGCGTCGGCTTCAGCGTGAACAACGGATCGGTGGCCGGCACGGTCGGCGGCGCCTCGTGCTTGGCGCGGGCGTGCCAGAAGATCAGGGCCGCGACGCCGAAGATCAGCAGCAGCACGCTGGCGGCGGACCAGACGATGTTGGCCGGGCTGGGCACGTTGTCGATCAGCGGCTCGTGCGGCCAGTTCGAGGTGTAGGTGACGACGTCGCCCGGACGGTTGGTGCCGGCGGCCCAGCCGCTCCACCACCAGAAGGCCGCGATGTCGGCGCGCCGCGCGGCGTCCGGCACCGGGTTTTCGGCGATGGCGTACTGCTCACGCAGGTGGGTGAACGACGCGTCGTCGCTCAGCAGGGCCTGATAGTGGCTCCGCACCTGGATGATGGCTTCGGCCCGGTCGGCCGAGACCGAGATGATCCCGGTCGCGGGGTCGTAGCTGTTGGTGCGGACCTCCTGCTTCAATCGGGCCTTCAGGGCCCCCTGCTGCTCGGTGGTCAGCTGGCCGTAGGCGACGCCGTGGTCGCGGCGCGCCCAGATGTCGAGCAGGGCCACGAGTTCGCGATGCAGCTGATCGGCGGACCAGTCCGGCGCGACGTAGCCGCCGTGACCCCAGACCGAGCCCACCTGCTGGCCGCCCATCGACTGCCAGGCCAGCTGGCCGTCCTGGATGTTCTGGCGGGTGAACAGCACTTCGCCGGACGGCGCCACGACCTGCGCCGGTATCGGCGGCGCCTGCCGGTATATCTCTCGTCCCATCAACCCCAGGACGGCGAACGACGCCGTCATGATCAGGGCGAGGACGATCCAAAGCCTTTTGGTTGTCATCTCTCTGTGTCCTCTGGCCGACAGGGACTCCCCCCGATGCGGCTGGTTGCAGGCTCCATCGCGCGCGTCGCCGCGACGGACGTTGCGCGGGCGCAAGGTGGGTGTCGGGAAGTATCCTCAGACGGCCTGGGCGTGCCGCCGCGCGGAAGCGGCCAGCTGGGCGTCGAAGCAGGCGGCGACGGTGCGCACGAGGCGCGCGGCCGCGGCCGGCACCTCGACCACGCGACCCGTGACCCGACAGAGGCCGAGCGGCTCGAGCTCCGCGAGCGCGCCGAAGCAGTCGTCCAGCGCATCGGGCGCGAAGCCTTGGGCAAGGCAGATCTCTCCGACGTCGACCCGCAGGTCGCACATGACCCGCTCGATCACCGCCGCGCGCAGCTCATCCACCTCGGTGACAGGAAGGCGTCGGGCCGTCGGCAGGCGTCCGGCCTCCACCGCCCGCCCCCAAGTGTCGGTGGCGATGGCGTTCTGCACGAAGCCGGGGCCAAAGCGGCCGATGCTGGACGGACCGATCGGGATCATCACCGGCGCCGGATCGTCGGTGTAGCCCTGGAAGTTGCGGCGCAAGGTTCCGGCGGCGGCGGCGAGGGCGAGCGGGTCGTCCGGCCGGGCGTAGTGGTCGAGGCCGATGCGCACATAGCCGGCTCCGAGCAGCACGGCGTCCGCCGCCTCGGCCTGGTCCCAGCGCCCCTGTGCGTCCGCGAGGTCTTCCTCGCGGATCATCACCTGGTGCTTTTTCATCCACGGCACGTGGGCGTAGCCGAAGACGGCGACGCGGTCGGGGCTGAGCGTCAGGGCGGCGCGGGTGCTGTCGGCGACGTTCTCCGGTGTCTGGCCCGGCAGGCCGTACATCAGGTCGAAGTTCAGCGCCCCGACCCCGGCGGCGCGCAGCCGCTCGACCACGGAGGCGACCTGCGGGAACGGCTGGATGCGGTTGACCTTCTGCTGCACCTCCGGATCGAACGTCTGCACCCCGAGGCTGACGCGGGTGACGCCGGCGCCGATGGCCGCGTCGATGAACTCATGGGTCAGCAGGCCTGGGTCCAGTTCTGCCGCGACCTCGGCGCCGGGCTGGAGATCGAAGGCCGCGCGCAGCAGGGCCAGGAGTTCGGCGAAGTCGGTGGGGGCGAGGGCGTTGGGGCTGCCGCCGCCGAAATGCAGGTGCTGCGCGCCGGCGTGCGCCGGCATGGCCCGGGCCCACAGGTCGATCTCCCGCTTCAGCGTCTCGAAGAAGGTGCGGACCCGATCGTATTCGTGGAACACGCTGGTGTGGCAGCCGCAGTACCAGCACAGACGCTTGCAGAACGGCACGTGGGTGTAGACCGACAGGCCCTGGTCGGGTCTGATCCGGGACAGCCACTCGCGCGCCTCGACGTCCTCGTCGACGGCGGTGAAGGCCAGGGCGGTCGGATAGCTGGTATAGCGCGGCAGGGTCCGCCCCGCCTGCGCCAGCCATGCGGCCGGAACGGAAGACCGCGCGGATCGCGCCGCGACGTCGGACGAATCCACCACGGTTGCAACAAGCCTCGAACAATGAAACGGAGGGCGGCGTCGGCCCTTTCCGAGGGGTAGGCGCAATCGGCTGCAGGTGACATTTGGGTATTCCACCTAAGGAATTGTCCGGAGCGCAGGACGACCGCTGGGCCGGTCCGGGAGGCGGCCTGCTGGCGTGGTCGCTCGCCGCCCGGCGCAGTCGCAGCGGCCACGTCGCCGCCGGCGTGGGCGCGCTGCTGGCCCTTGCGGCGGGCGTCGTCGCCCTCCCCTATCTCGACGACCGCATCGCCTTCCTGCTGTTCATCCCGGTGGTGTTCGTCGCCGCCACCCTCGGCGGCCTCGGCCCCGGACTGGCTGCGACCGTGCTGGGCGTCGCCGGCGGCCTCGCGGTGGTCTGGACCCGGCACAACGGGGGCGACCTCGCCAGCGGCGGCGCGTTCGTGGCCATCGGGGCGATGATCGCCTCGGGCGGCGAGATGTTCCAGGTGATGCGCGACCGGGCCGTGGCGGTGAACGCCGACCTCCGCTCGCGCGAGGCCCACCTCCGTTCGATCCTCGCCACCGTCCCCGACGCCATGGTGGTCATCGACGAGCGCGGCGTCATGTACTCGTTCAGCCACGCGGCCGAACGCCTGTTCGGCTGGCGGGCCGAGGAGGCCATCGGGAAGAATGTCAGGATCCTGATGCCCTCGCCCTACCGCGAGGCGCACGACGGCTATCTCGAGCGCTATCTGACCACCGGCGAGAAGCGAATCATCGGCGTGGGCCGGGTCGTGGTCGGCGAGCGCAAGGACGGCTCGACCTTCCCCATGGAGCTGGCGGTCGGGGAGATGGTCTCCGGCGACCAGCGCTTCTTCACCGGCTTCGTCCGCGATCTCACCGAGCGCCAGATGACCGAGGCCCGGCTGCAGGAGCTGCAGACCGAGCTTGTGCACATCTCGCGCCTCACCGCCCTGGGCGAGATGGCTTCCGCCCTGGCCCACGAGCTGAACCAGCCGCTTTCGGCGGTGGCCAACTACCTGAAGGGCTCCTCCCGCCTGCTGAACGCGCCCGAGATTCCGCGCGACATGCTGAAGGAGGCGATCGATCTGGCCGGCGAACAGGCCCTGCGCGCCGGCGACATTATCCGCCGGCTAAGGGATTTCGTGGCCCGCGGCGAGACCGAGCGGCGCATCGAGAGCCTGCACAAGCTGATCGAGGAAGCCGGCGCCCTCGCCCTCGTCGGGGCCAAGGAGCACGGCGTCAGCGTCAGGTTCCGGTTCGACCCGAAGGTCGATCTGGTCCTGGCCGACCGGGTCCAGGTGCAGCAGGTCGTCCTCAACCTGATCCGCAACGCCATCGAGGCGATGGAAGACACCGCCACGAAGATGCTGGAGGTGCGCATCGAGGACGCCGGCGAGCACATGGCCCGGGTCATGGTATCCGACACCGGCGCCGGCCTGGCCCCCGAGGTCGCGGACCAGCTGTTCCAGCCCTTCGTCACCACCAAGCGCACCGGCATGGGCGTGGGGCTTTCCATTTCGCGTACAATCGTCGAAGCCCATGGCGGACGCATCTGGGCCGAGCCCAATCCGGGCGGCGGGACCCGCTTCTGCTTCACCCTGATGACCGTGGACGAAAAGGAGCTTGAGAATGGCGACTGAGGGTGTCGTCCACATCGTCGATGACGACCCGGCGGTGCGGAACTCGCTGCGCTTCCTGCTGAAGGCCTCCGGCTATGAGGCGGCGACCTACGCCTCGGGCCCGGAGCTGCTCAGCCAGGCGAAGGAGCTCCAGCCGGGCTGCATCCTGACCGACGTGCGCATGCCGGAAATGAACGGCATCGAACTGGTCCGCCAGCTCAAGGCCCTGGGCGTGCCCCATCCGGTGATCGTGATGACCGGTCACGCCGACGTCCCCCTCGCCGTCGAGGCGATGCGCGCCGGCGTGGTGGACTTCATCGAGAAGCCGTTCGACGACGAGGCCCTGCTGACCTCGCTCGGTTCCGCCCTGGCCCAGACCGCCGCCACGGCGGGCGAGGACGCCGAGGTCGGAGAGATTCGCGCCCGGCTGGAACAGCTGACCACGCGGGAGCGCCAGGTGCTGGAGGGGCTCGTGGCCGGCCAGGCGAACAAGGCGATCGCCTACGACCTCGACATCAGCCCGCGCACGGTCGAGGTCTACCGCGCCAACGTCATGACCAAGATGAAGGCCCGGAGCCTGTCCGAACTGGTTCGGATGCGGCTGCTGACGGGCAAGCCCTGACGGCCAGGGCCTGCCGGACGGCGTCGAGCAAGCCGTCGTTCAGGAGCGGCTTCTCGACGATCGGCACGCCCGCGATCCGGGCGCGTTCGCGCAGGGTCCGGCCGGGGTTGGTGACGATGAGAATGGCCGAGGTCGCGACGCCGTCCGCCCTCAGACGCGCCAGCAACTCCAGCCCGTCCATGTCGGGCAGCTCGAAATCCAGGATCAGGCAGCCGGCGCGGCGCGCCTGCTCGCTGGCCAGCACCGCGGCGCCGGTCGGATAGGAGCGGACCCGCAGGCCCTCGAGGCCGAAGGCGAACTCGATGGCGTGGGTGACGGCCAGGTCGCCCTCGACGAGCACGACCAGAGGGCGCGGCGATGACTGGGGAGCGGTCATTCGAGCATGCCTTCCAGACAGGCCGGCTGCAGCAGCCGCACCATGCGGCTCGACCGCGCCTCGATCAGGCCGGACGCCTCCAGCTGCGACAGCGTCCGCGAGACGGTGTGGATGGTCAGGCCGAGATAGTCCGCCAGATCCTGACGCGTCATCGGCAGTTCGAAGGCCCACCCGGCGCCGGCCCGAGCCGCGAAATCCATCAGGAAGGCCACCACTCGCTCGACCGCCCCGTGGCGGGCGAGAACGAAGGCGTGCTCCTCGCTGCGGTGGAAGGCCTGCACGCAGACGCTCCACAGCGCCCGCGACAGGGTCGCGTCGGTCGCGGCCATGTCGGACAGCTCGCTGCGCCGCATGGTGTCGACCGTGGTCGCGGTCAGGGCGACGGCGGTGGCGCCGTATTCGACCCCGGCCTCGAGGCCGATGAAGTCGCCGGGCAGGTAGAAATTCATCACCTGCCGGCGGCCGTCGGAAAACAGGCGGTAGGTGGCGACCGCCCCCGACTGGATGCGGAACACCTTGTAGCTGGGCTCGGCCTGGCGGCACAGTTCGCGGCCGGCGGCGAAGACCTGGGTGACCGCATCCTCGTCGAAGGTGTCGCACAGGGCGCAGGGATGCTCCCTCCGACGCGACCGCAGGGTCTCGGGAACCGGGCGGATTGCGGGGGCGAGATTGTGCGTGGCCATGCCGACAGCTCCTTGCATGGCCCACCATTTATGCCCCGGCGGCGCGGGCGGACAGTCAGGTTTCGTCCCTAAGGGATTCCCCCAGGGTGCGCCCCTCGACGCGGCGATCTATGGGAACGGCGGACCTTCGAGTCGCCATGTCTCACGCCGACCCCCGCCTGCTGCAACGCGCAGAGATGTTCGCCGGCCTGCCGCTGGACGAACTTGGCGAGGTCATGGCCGCCGGCGCGCTTCGGCGCCTTGCGGCGGGCGAACGGATCTTCGCCCAGGGCGACCCCGGCGCGACCTGCCACAGCCTGCTCGAAGGACGGGTGAAGATCGTCCAGACCTTGGCGGACGGCTCGCAGTCGGTCCTGCGCTTCATCGGCCCCGGCGAGATGTACGGCACCGTGGCCGCCCTCATGGGCCAGCCCTTCCCGGCCGACGCCGTGGCCGTGATCGACAGCCTCGAAATCCGCTGGAGCGTTCCGGCCTTCCGCGAACTGATGCGGCGGCACCCCGAGATCGGGCTCCGGTCGACCGCATCCGCCGGGGCCCGCCTGTTCGACCTGCAGAGCCGGGTCGGCGAACTGACCAGCGAACGGGTCGAGCAACGGATCGCCAGGACCCTGCTCCGCCTCGCCCGCCGGGCGGGCCGGCCCGTTGACGGCGGGCTGGAGATCGACTTTCCGATCACTCGCCAGGAACTGGCCGAGATGACCGGCTCCACCCTGCATACGGTCAGCCGCACCCTCGCCGCCTGGGACACATCCGGCCTGACCGCGAGCGCACGGCGCCGCATCGTGGTGTGCGACATCGATGCGCTCGAGGCGCTCTCCGAAGGCTGACCGCGCGGCCCGCCACCGGGCAAGAAAACAGGGCCCGGGGATGTCCTCGGGCCCTGCCTTCCGCCCCCCCGGGGCCCACGGAGTCCTCAGCGAGCGAAGTACTCCGTGAAGCGGCGCCGGGCCAGGTTCGGCGCGCGTCCCGCGGTCGCCACGGCGGCGGCCCGGTTCGGCGCGCCGTCGCCGACGATGACGAGGCCGACCATGCCCATGCTGTAGTGCGGTGCGCACTTGACGCCGTAGACGCCCGGCTGGGTCACGCGGAGCACGAACTCCCGTCCCATGGCGCCGCGAGTGACCTGCACGCCCGCCGGCAGCATGCCGGCGATGGTCTCGGCGTTGTGGCCGGGGTCGGTCGGCACGTAGCGGATGGTGTCGCCAGGCCGCGCCCGGACCACCGCCGGCGAGAACACCATGGCCCCGCCGTCGCCGCGGTTCAGCATCTGGACCCGGTGTTCGGCGGCCGCGGCCTCACCTGCCATGGCGAGAGCCATCCCGGCGACGGCGAGGGAGAGGAAGGTGCGTTTCAGCATTGTCGTTCAACCTTGAAGTAACCGGCGCGACCCTTGCCGCGTCATGGGTTTCTTCTAGGCAGCCGCCGCCCGGACGACCTTGTCCGCGGACAAGATCATCCCTCCGTATGATTGCGGAGCACCGGGCCGAAGAGCCGCTTTTCCTCCAGTCTCATTCGTCCCAGCAGGATGTCCTCCACCTTGAGGCAAAGGATGTAGAGCAGACGCCACGCCGTGCACGCATGCGACGGTGCGACGTAGCCGCTCGTTCGGCGACGCAGCGCCGCAAGCTGACCGTCGATCGCCTCGTGCTCCTCCAGCATCCGTTCGAGGACCCGGACCTTGCCGCCGGACGCGTCGAGGGCCAGCCGGTAAGCCAGGTCCTCGCGGGCGTCGTGGTCCTCCAGGTCCTGCAGGAGGTCGTCGAGATCGTCGGCGACGCCATGCGGCCAGGCATCGTCCGCGGCGTGCGCGTCCTCGCCCGCGCGCGCCACCTCGACCGCGTCCTCCAGGAGCCGCCGCACCGACTCGCCCCGGTCCGCCCTGAGATAGTCCACCACCTGCGGCGGCCGGTCGGGAGCGGCGTCATCGTTCGCCATCAGTCGCGACAGCCCCGCTCCATAGGCCGCCTGATCGACGAGATGGCAGTTTCGCACGCCCCACCGCCGCAGGGCCTTGTCCTGACGGGGGTCGCGGATGGGGGCGTCGGGTCGCAGAGGCTGCATGGGGTGCTCCTTCCGCGACGGTGCCGGGACCGTGATCGACCGACGTTGCGCCGGCGCAAATTAGCGGGGCCTGGAATCGGCGAGCGTTCGGGGTCCCGAAGGAGGACAGCAATGGCGTTCGACAACCCCCTGGCCGCCGAGATCTGGCGCGGCAAGTACAGCTTCAACCCGCCCGACGGCGGCGGCGACGAGTCGATCGAGCGAACCTGGGCGCGGGTCGCGGCCGCCGTCGCCGAAGCCGAGGCGCCGAAGGCGCGGGCGCGCTGGCGCGAGCGCTTCGAGAGCGCCCTGTCGGACTTCCAGTTTCTGCCCGCGGGCCGCATCCTCGCCGGCGCCGGCACCGGCCGCAACGTCACCCTGTTCAACTGCTTCGTCATGGGCGCGGTGCCCGACGACCTCGGCGGCATCTTCGAGGCCGTGCGCGAGGCCGCCGTCACCATGCAGCAGGGCGGCGGCGTGGGCATGGACTTCTCCACCATCCGGCCCTCCGGCGCGGCGGTGAAGGGCGTCGGCGCCGACGCATCAGGCCCGCTCAGCTTCATGGACGTGTGGGATTCCATGTGCCGCACCATCCTGTCGGCCGGGCAGCGGCGCGGCGCCATGATGGGCTGCCTGCGCATCGACCACCCCGACATCGAGGCCTTCATCGACGCCAAGCGCGACCCGGCCCGGCTGCGCAACTTCAATGTCTCCGTCCTCGTCCCCGACGGCTTCATGGAGGCGCTGCAGGCGGATGGCGACTGGCCGCTGGTGTTCGGCGGCGAGACCTTCCGCACCGTCCGCGCCCGCGATCTGTGGGACCGGCTGATGCGCGCCACCTACGACGTGGCCGAACCGGGCGTGATCTTCATCGACCGGGTCAACGAGCGGAACAATCTCGCCGGCGTCGAGACCATCTCGGCCAGCAACCCCTGCGGCGAACAGATGCTGCCGCCCTACGGCGCCTGCCTGCTGGGCTCGATCAACCTCGCGCGGCTGGTCCCCCACCCGTTCTCGGCCGGCGCGGAACTGGACGAGGCCAAGCTGGCCGAGCTGACCCGCACCGCCATCCGCTTCCTCGACAACGTCATCGACGTCTCCCGCTTTCCCCTGCCCCAGCAGGAGACGGAGGCGAAGGCCAAGCGCCGCATCGGCCTGGGGGTGACCGGCCTGGCCGACGCCCTGGTCTTCTGCGGGGCCCGTTACGGCGAGGAGGAGGCCGCCGCCCTGACCCGGCGCTGGCTCGGCGTGATCAAGCGGGAGGCCTACCGCGCCTCAGCCGAACTGGCCGCCGAGAAAGGCCCCTACCCGCTCTACGACGCCGCCATTCTCGACACCCCGAACCTGCAGGACCTCGACGAGGAGACCCGGGAGCTGATCGCGAAGCACGGTCTGCGCAACGGCTGCCTGACCTCGATCGCCCCCACCGGCACCACCTCCCTGCTGGCCGGCAACGTCTCGTCCGGCATCGAGCCGGTGTTCGCCTGGGCCTACACCCGCAAGGTGCTGCAGCCCGACGGCACAAGGCGCGAGGAGGCGGTCGAGGACTACGCCCTGACCGTCTGGAAGCGGCTCAACGGCGACGAGCCGCCGCCGGAGCACGCCTTCGTCACCGCCCAGACCCTGACGCCGGAGCACCACCTGCGCATGCAGGCGACGGCGCAGGAGATGGTCGACAGCTCCATCTCCAAGACCGTCAACTGCCCGGAGGACATCGCCTTCGACGACTTCGCCGACGTCTACGTCCGCGGCTGGTCGATGGGTTGCAAGGGGCTGACCACCTACCGGCCGAACGCGGTCACCGGCTCCGTGCTGTCGGCCGAACCGACCCCGCCTCCGCCCTCCGCCATGGCGGCGAGCGCGGGGCCGGCGCTCATCCCGCGCCCGGAGGCCCTGGACGGCCAGACCTACAAGATCAAATGGCCGGACAGCCCACACGCCGTCTATGTCACCCTCAACGACGTCGACGGCCCCGACGGTCCGCGTCCGTTCGAAATCTTCATCAACTCCAAGAACATGGAGCACTACGCCTGGACGCTGGGCCTGACCCGGATGATCTCGGCGGTGTTCCGGCGCGGCGGCGACGTCTCGTTCGTGGTCGAGGAGCTGAAGGCCGTGTTCGACCCGCGCGGCGGCGGCTGGCTGAACGGCCGCTACGTGCCCTCGCTGCTGGCCGCCATCGGCGGGGTCATCGAACGCCACCTGGCCCGCGACGCGGAGGACTGCGCCGCCCGGGCGCGCGAGGCGGCCCCGGGGCCGGCTCCGGCCGCGCCCCCCGCGACGGGGTCGAAGGCCTGCTGTCCCCGCTGCGGCACGCCGGGCCTGGTGCGCAAGGAAGGCTGCGACACCTGCTTCGAGTGCGGCTATTCGAAGTGCGGCTGACGGCGGCCGGGCGGGGTGGCGATCGCCCCGCCCGGCGGCTCAGTAGCGGTATTCGAGGCTCAGCCAGCCCTTGGTCGCGTCCGGATAGGCGGCGTGTTCGCTGTCGAAGCGGGCGGCCTTGATCTCCACCGACCAGCGCCGGTCGAGCGGCAGCGCCGCCGCCAGATCCAGTTCCCGGCCAAGAGCGACATCGCCGTCCGCGTCGTGGAAGACGTGGGCCTCTCCAGTCAGCTTCAGCCTGCGGCCCAGCGCCGGCACGCCGATCTGGCCGCGCACGAACAGGTCGCGCACGCCGGACGCCGGCGTGGCGGTGATGACGTCCGACCAGCCCAGGAAGCCGTGTCCGCTCCCCAGCGGCGTCTGGAAGGCCGAGACGCCGTCGCCGTCGAACCGGTCGTAGCCGGCGCTCGCGGACCAGTTGGTCCCGCGGACGCCCAGCGCCATGGCCTGGAAGTCGAGACGATAGTCGGCCGGGTTGGCCCCGGCGTCGCTTTGCACCGCGTAGTCGGCGGACCAGGTGGCGGCCAGGTCGCCCGCCAGCGGCCGCGATCCCGCCAGCCGCGCGCCCAGCGTCGTCGAGGACTGCGCCGCGGCGTTGTCCAGATCGATGGCGAGGCCGAAGCCGGTCAGCCGGCCGAGCGGCGTGTCGGCCTCGGCCTGCAGCAGGTGGATGTCGCCGCGCCAGACGCCCTGAGGGTGCTCGTGGCCGAGCGGTCGCTGCACCCGGTCGGCGTACACCCAGCTGAGGGTGACCGGCTCGAGGGCGGCGGTGGTGACGCGCACGGCGTCGAAGGTCTGTTCGTTCTGCCGCCAGCCGGAATTGCCAACGAAGCGGCCGTCGCCGACGACCAGCCGCTGGCGACCGACGATCGCCTCCGTACCGCGCGCGCCGGCCCAGCGCAGCTGCGCCCGGTTCAGCTCCCAGGTCTCGCCGTCGGCCACCAGCGGACGGGCGGGCACGGGGGCGTTCGGGGCGGTGTAGCGGTCGTCAAGCACGGCGACGCCCTCCCCCTCGACCAGCAGCTGGAAGCCGCGGGCGGTCGGCGAACGCCAGCCGAGACGGGTCCGAAGGGTCAGGGCGTGGGCCTGCCCGGCGAAGCCCTGCTGGTCGACGGTCTCGCTGCGCAGGCGGGCCTCGAACAGGACGCGGGCGTCCGCGTCGGCGGGCGCCTGGGCCAGGGCGGCAGCCGGAACGAGAGCCAGGGCGGCGACGCCCGCGGCGAGGCGAAGAACGGTCATGGGTATGCGTCCAGAAAAAACGGCCGCCGGGAGCCATCCCCCGGCGGCCGCGTCGCAGTCCGTCGCGACTAGTGGTCCATGTGATCGTGGGCGGCGTCGTCGCCCCGGAACACGTCCGGGTTCTGCGGGCCGGTGACCTCGATGATGCCGGCGGCGCCGCGGTCGACCCGGCTCAGGGCGTGGTCGACCATGATGTAGCTGCCTGGCACCTCGAAGGTCAGGTCGACCACCGTGGCCCCGCCGGGCGGCACCAGCACCGTCTGCACGTCCTCGACCGGCGGGCTGACCAGCGAGCCCAGGTTGTAGACGTTGTCGAAGATCTCGCCGATCACGTGGAAGCTCGACGCCTTGTTGGGCCCGCCGACGCCGAAGTAGATGCGGGCGGTGTCGCCGACCTCGGCCTTCAGGGCGTTGGCGCCCGTCAGGGCCTTGAACGCGCCGTTCATGACGTAATAGGTCGGCTGCTCGTTGAGCAGGTTCTCGATGCTCTCGGTCAGCAGGCCCGGCGTGCCCTGGGCTTCCTCGGTGTAGAGCTCGCCCTGCATGACGTAGAACTCGTGGTCCACGGCCGGCAGGCCGCCCTCGGGCTCGACCAGGATCATCCCGTACATGCCGTTCGCGATGTGCTGGGCCACCATGGGCATGGCGCAGTGGTAGACGTAGAGGCCCGGGGCCATCGCCTTGAAGGTGAAGCTGCGGCTCTCGCCCGGGTTGGCGTTGGTCGCCGCCGCCCCGCCGCCCGGTCCGGTGACCGAGTGGAAGTCGACGTTGTGGGCCATGACACTGTCGGCGGGGTTGGCCATATGGACCTCGACCGTGTCTCCGACGCGAACGCGCACGAACGGCCCCGGCACCCGGCCGTTGTAGGTCCAGTAGGTGTAGCTCGTGCCATCCTCGAGCTGGCCGATCACTTCGGTGGTCTCGAGGTTGACGACGTGGTGGCGGGGGCCGCTCGCCGACAGCGGTCCGGGCAGATCGGTGCCGCGGCGGACGATGTCGGCGGCGGGCGCGGCGGCGTCCGGTGCGGGCGCGTCCTGGGCGACGGCGGCGCCGGCGATCAGCGCGGCGGCGGCGGCGGTGGTGAGGAGGGCGAGGAGTTTCATCTCAGGTTCTCCGGGGCGCTTCGATCGGCCCCCAATGAGGCCCGTGTAGGAGCCGGCCCGAGGCCCGACGTTGCGAGCCGACAACCTCGCATCCGGGACACTACCGAGACGGCTACGCTTGCC
>JAEYTA010000095.1 GCA_023434265.1 Pseudomonadota bacterium | reverse complement strand
GCCGGAGCCTCGGCGGCGCGGGCGGGGGCGCGGCGGCTGCGCGAACGGCGGGCGGGCGCCTCGGACATGTCGGCGGGCGCGGAGGCCTCCGCGGGGGCCTCGACGGGAGTCCCGGCGACGGCTTCGGACGCGGGGACCTTCTCGTCCCGTGTCCGGCCGGGGCGTTCGGAGCGGCCGCGGCCGCGTTCGCGCTTGTCGCCGCGGCCGCCTTCGCGGCGAGGCTGGTCCTTGATGGCGCTGAAGTCGATGTCGTCGAGGGTCAGCTCGACCGGGTCTTTCTTGATGAGCTTGAGCACCTTGTCGAGCGACTTGTCGTCGGCCGGGGTGACGATCATGAAAGCCTGGCCCAGCTTGCCGGCGCGGCCGGTGCGGCCGATGCGGTGCACGTAGTCGTCGGCGTGGTGCGAGACGTCGTAGTTGAAGACGTGGCTGACGTCGGGAATGTCGAGGCCGCGGGCCGCGACGTCGGAGGCGACGAGAATCTTCAGCGCGCCGGAGCGGAAGTCGGCCAGGGTCTTCATGCGCAGCGACTGGTCGAGGTCGCCGTGGATCGGCGCGGCGTCGAAGCCGTGCGTCTTGAGCGACTTGGCGACGATGTCGACTTCCGACTTGCGATTGCAGAAGACGATGCCGTTCTTCACGTCCTCGCGGCCGACCAGGGCGCGCAGGGCCGTGCGCTTGGCCTTGGGATCCGAGGTCGGGATGCGGACGATGTACTGAGTGATGGTGTCGGCCGTCATGGCCGGGCGCGACGCCTCGATCCGTGTCGGATCCTTCAGGAAGGCCGTGGTCAGGCGGGTGATCTCGGGCGGCATGGTGGCCGAGAAGAACAGGGTCTGACGGCGCGGCGGGGTCAGCTTGAAGATGCGCTCGATGTCCGGGATGAAGCCCATGTCGAGCATGCGGTCCGCCTCGTCGACGACCATGATCTCGACCCCGGTGAGCAGGATCTTGCCGCGCTCGAACAGGTCGAGCAGGCGGCCCGGCGTGGCGATCAGCACGTCGACGCCCTTGTTGAGCAGGGCGACCTGGTCGCCCATCGAGACGCCGCCGATGAGCAGGGCCCAGTTCAGCTTGGTGCCCTTGGCGTACTTGCCGAAGCTCTCGGCCACCTGGTCGGCGAGCTCGCGGGTCGGGGCCAGCACGAGGGCGCGCGGCATGCGGGCGCGGGCGCGGCCCGAGGCGAGGCGGTCGACCATCGGCAGGGTGAAGGCGGCGGTCTTGCCGGTGCCGGTCTGGGCGATGCCGAGAACGTCGCGGCCGGCCAAGGCGACCGGGATGGCCGCGGCCTGGATCGGGGTGGCGGTGGTGTAGCCGGTGTCGGCGACCGCCTGAAGGGTCGTGGGCGAAAGGCCCAGCTGGGAGAATTCGGTCATGGATCCCTGGGACTGAGAGGGACGTCCCGCGCATCGGGCCGTCGTGCGATGTCGCGGAACCGCCCTTGCCGTGGGCGAGCGGGCGGCGCGGATTCGCCAGTCCTGTCCCGAAACGTGGGCCGCATATAGAAGCCCCCACGCGAGAGTCAACTATTCGTGCGACAGGGGTGGGGGGCTTGGCAGACGCTAACGGGCTGTTAATAGTCCGGCCCGGGAAGGGTCATAGTGGGGTTGAGTATGTTGCGAGCGCTCGCCGTGGCGACCGTTGCGGTCGTCTGCCTGGCCGCGGGTCCGGGACGGACCGACATCAATTCCGCGTTCGGCAATACGGTGGTCTCGCGCTATCCGGACGGTGGCTGGGTCAAGCACTGGTTCAACCCCGACGGCACCTACGCGGCCCAGTTCTCGGACGGACGCCGGCTGGCGGCGCGGTGGAGCGTGCGGGGCGAGCGGGTCTGCCTGACCCACATCCGGCCGAACATGCTGATCCCGCGCTTTTGCACCGAGATGATCGAGGCCGAGGTCGGGGACACCTGGCAGTCGCGCGACCCGCTGGGCCGGCGCGTGCAGAACGTGCTGGTCGCGGGACGGCAGTAGCGCCCGGGCGTCTTCGCCGATCCGGGGCCGCTTCCCCGCGCGTCCGGAACCGTCCTACGGTGCGGGCATGAACCGGAAAATCGCAAGGTCGGCGCGTCGGGCGCTGGCGGGGCTCGCCGTCTGCCTGCTGGCCGCGACCGCCGGGCCGGCCGGCGCCCAGGAGATTCGCGACCTCGGGACCACCGGACGGGGGCGACAGGGGGACGGTTCGACCCTGCTGGCGGCGCGGGACGCGGCGGAGCGGGCCGGCCTGGCCTGCCGCGTCGACGCCGCCGCCGCGCGCGGCCGCGACGTGAACGGGGACCGGCACTACGAGATCGGCTGCGGCGACGCGCCGGGATACGTCATCGTCGACGGGCCGCGGGCGGAGGCGACCAGCTGCCTGCTGCTCATCGAAGACAGGTCGGCGGCGTGCCGTTTGCCCGGCAATCGGGACCCGCGCCGGCATTTCGCACGCATGGCGCAGGCCGCGGGCGCGGACTGCAGGGTCGAGGACGGCCGACTGGCCGGGCGCGGCGAGGGCGGCGGACTGATCTTCGAGGTCGGCTGCAGCGGGCCCGAGGGCTACTGGCTGGAGGAAACCGCCGGCGGCTGGTCGGCGACCGACTGCCTGACGGTGCGAGGCCAAGGCGGCGAGTGTGAATTGACGGCGCCGGCGGAGGACGCCGCGGCCTTCCGGGCGCGGCTGGGAGAGGGCGACCTGCCGGGATGCGAGGTGCGCGATGTGCGCCTGATGGGAGGGAGCGAGGCCGGGGTCTATTTCGAGGTCGCCTGCGCCGGTGGGAGCCCCCGCGTCGCCCGCTTCGAGGCCGGCGCGCTGGCCGAGGTCATTCCGTGCGCCGAGGCCGCGCGGATCGGCGACGGCTGCCGGCTGGACGAATAGCGCGCAGGGCGAGGGGCCGGCGGTTATGTCAGCGATGTCTGGAGAGGGGAAAGGCGGTGCGCCACTTCAAGGGAAGTGGCGCGAGTGACGGGGCTCGAACCCGCGACCTCCGGCGTGACAGGCCGGCACTCTAACCAACTGAGCTACACCCGCGTTTCCCGGCCGCGAAGCAGTGCGTCGCGGCGAGGGGCGTCGTTTAGGCG
>JAEYTA010000088.1 GCA_023434265.1 Pseudomonadota bacterium | reverse complement strand
ATCGCATCGAGGCCGGCATATCGCCGTCGACCGAGCCGAAATTGCCCTGGCCGTCGACCAGCATCAGCCCCATCGAGAACGGCTGCGCCATGCGCACCAGCGCCATGTAGACCGAGGCGTCGCCGTGCGGGTGGAATCGGCCCAGCACGTCGCCGACCACGCGCGCGCACTTCGAATAGGCGCGGTCCGGCGTCATCTTCAGGTCGTGCATCGAATAGAGGATGCGGCGGTGCACGGGCTTCAGACCGTCGCGCGCGTCCGGCAGGGCGCGGCTGACGATGACGCTCATGGCGTAGTCGAGGTACGACTTCCGCAGCTCGTCTTCGATGGTGATGGTGGAGATGTCGCCGCCTGCGCCGGAGGAGGGCGGCAGGGCGTTCGTATAGCTGTCGTCGGTCAAGGAAATCGGGCTTTGAATGGCCGGAATCGGAACGTGATCCGCTGTCCGGTTTCTAGCATCCGGGGCCCGGGGTGCAAAGCGAAGCCGCCGGGATTCGGCCGGGCCCGGCAGGCGTTCCCAGCCGGCGCGGCGCCCGCCTTGCGGCCCTTGCCGCGGCGCCTGCCGGTCCGCGGAGCCCGCCTCCGTCTCCGGGGCGCTGAGCGTCTGCTCACGCCCGTTGAAATCCGTGTGGATTTCCGCGCATCGTGCCGGTCATGGCCCTGATGTTCGGCGATCCCGCCCCCATCTTCGCGACGCCCGGCGTCAGCAACCCGCGCTACGTGTTCGACACGGCCGCGGGTCGCTACCTGTTGCTCGCCATCGTTCGCGCCGGACCGGCCGTCGATGCGGCGGTGCGCACCCTCGAGGCGGCGCGGATGGCGTTCAACGACGTCCACGCCAGCGCCTTCATCCTGATCGCCGGCGACGATCCGCAGCGGGAGGAGCGTCAGGACGCCCTTCCCGGCCGCCGCTTCCTGTTCGACCCGGACGGAACGGTGGCCGCCCTCTACGGAGCCGCCGAGGGCGAGCGCTGGGTGCTCATCGATCCCGCCCTGCACGTAATGGCGGCGGTGGGCCCGGACGAGGCGGCGGCGCTCGCCGCGCGGATCGCCACCCTGCCGCCGCCTTCGCGCCACGGCGGACCCGAGGGCCATGCCCCGGTGCTGGTCACGCCGCGCATCTTCGAGCCCCCCTTCTGCGAGCGGCTGATCGCCCTCTATCGCGAGACCGGCGGCGCGCCGTCCGGTTTCATGCGCGAGGTCGACGGCGTCACCACCCTGATGATGAACGACCAGCACAAGCGTCGCTCGGACGTCATCGTCGAGGACGACACGCTGCAGAAGCAGGTGGTCGCCCGCCTCACCCGGCGGCTGCTCCCCCAGATCGAGAAGGCCTTCAACTTCCGGCCGACGCGCATCGAACGCTATCTGGTGGCCCGCTACGACGCCGGGACCGGCGGCTTCTTCCGGCCGCACCGCGACAACACCACCAAGGGCACGGCGCACCGGCGTTTCGCCGTCTCCATCAACCTGAACGCCGACTACGACGGCGGCGACCTGCGCTTTCCCGAGTTCGGCGACCGCACCTACCGCCCGCCGCCGGGCGGGGCCTGCGTCTTCTCCTGCTCCATCCTCCACGAAGCGACGCCGGTCACGCGCGGCGAACGCTTCGCCTTCCTGCCGTTCCTCTATGACGAGGCGGCCGCCAGGGTGCGCGCGGAGAACCTGAAATTCCTCGACCCCGCGCTCATGGGCGCCTGACGGCGCGGCTCAGTCGTCGCGGAACTGCAGCCGGGCCAGTCGCGCGTAGAGGCCGCCCGCCGCCATCAGGGCCGCGTGGGTCCCCTCCTCCGCCACCCGGCCGTCCTCCATCACCACGATGCGGTCGGCCCGCAAAACGGTGGCGAGGCGGTGCGCGATGACGAGCGTCGTGCGCGCCTCCATCGCCTGGTCGAGCGCGGTCTGGACCAGGCGCTCGTTCTCGGCGTCCAGCGCCGAGGTCGCCTCGTCGAGCAACAGGATCGGGGCGTCGCGAACCAGGGCGCGCGCGATGGCCAGACGCTGGCGCTGCCCACCCGACAGGCTCTTGCCGCGCTCGCCCAGCGGCGTGTCAAAGCTTTCCGGCAGAGCCTCGATGAAGCCCAGCGCCTGGGCCTCGGCGGCGGCGGCCCGGACCTCCTCGTCGGTCGCGGTTTCCCGCCCGAAGCGGATATTCTCGGTCGAGGATCCGGAGAACAGCGGCGCCTCCTGCGACACCCAGGCGAAGCGGCCGCGCACCTCGGCGGGCTCGGCCTCGCGGACATCGACGCCGTCCACGGAGACGACGCCCGACTGCGGATCGTAGAAGCGCAGCAGCAGGCGGAAGACCGTGCTCTTGCCCGCCCCCGACGGGCCCACGAGCGCCACCGTCTCGCCGGGCCGGACGGTGAGCGAGAAGCCCTTCAGCGCCGGCAGGTCGGGGCGGCCCGGGTAGCTGAAATGCACCCCGGACATCGACACCTCGCCGACCGGCGGGACTGGCAGCGGCTTCGGCTGCGCCGGCGCGGCGATGGCGGTCTGGCTGCGCATCAGCTCGTCGATGCGCTCCATCGCCCCCGCGGCCTTCTGCACGTCGCCCCAGCTTTCGCCCAGCGCGCCCACGGCGCCGGCCGCGAACACCGACAGCAGGACGAACTGCAGCAGCGCTCCCGGACTCATGCGACCGGCGATCACGTCCATCGCGCCCAGCCACAGCACCAGGGTGACGCCGCCGAACATCACCACGATGATCATCGCCGTCATCAGCGCCCTCGCCCGCATCCGGACCAGCGAGGCCGCGAAGGCCGCCTCGACCGCTTCGCCGAAGCGGGCGGCGGCGCTGCGCACCCGTCCGAAGGCCTGCACCGTTTCGATGGCGTCGACGCTCTCGCCGGCGAAACCCACGGCATGGGCGAACCGGTCCTGCGTCGCCACGGTCAGCTTGCGCACCTGCCGGCCGAACAGGAACAGCGGCCCCAGCAGCAGGGGCACAACCAACAGCACCAGCCCGGTCAGCTTGGGACTGACCACGAACAGCAGGATCGTGCCGCCCACCAGCGTCAGGAAGTTGCGCACGGCATAGGAAATCGAGGTGGTCATGAGCGTCTCGACGAGCGCGATGTCCGTCGTCAGCCGCGACAAGACCTCGCCCGTTCGCATCCGCGCATAGAAGGCGGGATCGAGACTCAGCACCCGGTCGAACAGACCCTTGCGCAGGTCGGCCACCACCCGCTCGCCGGTCTTGGTCACATAGAAGTAGCGCACCGCCGTGGCCACGCCGAGAAACAGCGCCACGGCCCCCAGCAGCAGGAACCAGAGGTTCAGTCGCGCGCCGTCGTCGGCGAAGCCGTGATCGATGGCGCCCCGCGCCGCCGCCGTGAGGCCGAGCGAGGCCGCCGTCGACATCAGCAGCCAGAAACCGGCGAAGGCGAGGTGACCCTTGTGGTTCAGGGCGTAGGGCAGCAGGCGCGCCAGCGGGCGAATGTCGCGACGCTTCTCCCGCCGGTCTCCCGCCTCGGCCATCTGTTCGGCCAGCAGGGCGCCCGCGCCGGGACGTCCGCGCAGGTCGGCAGGATCGGCGGAGGCGGCGGTCGCGTCAGTCATCGGGGCGCCTCTTGCCCCGGAAAGCCCCCCGGTGTAAACGCCGCCGCTCATTCCCGCCGCCCGGCGGGTTTCTCATTTTCGCGCATGGACGGTCGGCATCGTCACCGCGCAGAGACGGAACGACGACAATGAAGGCGGACATCCACCCCGACTACCACTTCATCACGGTGACGATGACGGATGGTACGACGTATCAGACGCGCTCGACCTACCAGAAGGAAGGCGCGACCCTGAACCTGGACATCGATCCGCTGACCCACCCGGCGTGGACCGGCGGCAACCAGCACCTGATGGACCGCGGCGGCCGCGTGTCGCGCTTCAACAACAAGTTCGCCGGCTTCATCAAGAAGTAGGACGCAAGGGTCTGGCTTTCCGGCCACACCGTTGCGGCAAGACGATCACGAAGGCGTCGGTCCCCGGACCGGCGCCTTTCTGTTTGCCGGGAACGCCGATAACATTCCCGACGTTGGGTTTTCGGGGCGTGGGCGTGGTGTCCGTGCGGCGAAAGACGGACGAAGAGCAAGCGTGATGAACCGACGGCAATTGGGTCTGGGCGCGGCGACGGCGGCGCTGGCTTCCGCTGCGGGCTTCGGCGCCCGGGCGCAGACCCGCGATCCGGCCGCGGTCGCCTTCTACGACAGCTTCAACGACCGGCTGGCGCGTCTGCCGGCCACGCTTCAGCCGGACGTGCGCGCCTTCTACGAGATGAACGGCTGGCGGCCGGTGTGGAGCGAGGAACGCCGCCGCGCCCTGATCGCCGCGTCCGCGCGGGCCGAACGCCACGGCCTGTCCCGCGACGACTTCTTCGGCGAGCTGGACCGTAACGAGAGCGACCCCGCCGGCCGGGAGATGGCCACCACGGCGGCCGCCCTGACCTATGCGCGGGTGCTGGCCGAGGGCCGGGTGCGCCCGGAGACGGTCGAGGATCTCTGGGAGATGCAGAAAAACCGGGTCGACCTCCCGGTCGGCCTCAACGACGCCTTGGCCCAGAACCGCCTCGTCGACTGGTTCGAGGCGCTGGCGCCGACGGACATCGGCTACTCCAACCTGTCCGCCGGCTACGTCCGCTATCGCCGCCTGATCCGCGACAACGGCGGTTGGCCGGCCTTCCGCATCGGGGCCAACATCGAGCCCGGCGGCAGCGACCCGCGTATTCCGGTCCTGATTCAGCGTCTCGTCGCCGAGGGCGATCTGGACGCCGCGGCCGGCGCCCGACTGGCCGCGCTCGGCAACGTCTACGGCCCCGAACTGGAACAGGGCGTGCGCAGCTTCCAGACCCGGCACGGACTGGTTTCCGACGGCCGGATCGGCACTGGCACGCAGAGGTCCCTCTCCGCCTCCGCGGAAGACCGCGCCCGGCAGATCGCCCTCAACCTCGAGCGTCGCCGCTGGCTGGCCCGCGATCTGGCCCCCGAACGGATCGAGGTGAACACCGCCGCGGCCATCATGGTCTACTGGAAGGATGGCCGCCCCGTGCACTCCAACCGGGTGGTCGTCGGTTCGCCGAACAACCAGACCCCCAGCCTCGAGAAGCAGTTCGCCTCGGTGGTGGCCAATCCGCCCTGGTACGTGCCGGCGTCGATCGCCCGCAACGAAATCCTGCCGCGCGGACCGGGCTATCTGGCCAGCCAGAACATGTACATCTCGAACGGCCAGGTCATCCAGCGGGCCGGCCCCAACGCCGCCCTCGGCTATGTGAAGTTCGAGCTGCGCGACAGCTACGCCATCTTCCTGCACGACACCCCGACCAAGTCCGCCTTCAACCTGGCGATGCGCCAGCGCAGCCACGGCTGCGTGCGGGTGCAGGACGCGGTCGAGTTCGCCCGCCTGCTGCTGTCGCCCGACCCCATGCTGCTGGCGCAGTTCGACGAAGCCCAGGCGACGCGCGAAACCAAACGCATCCAGACCGGACGCGAGATCACCGTCCGCCTGCTCTACTGGACCGCCTTCGTCGACGGCCAGGGCCGCGTCGCCTTCCGCGAGGACGTCTACAGCCGTGACGAAAAGCTGGCCGAGGCGCTCGGCATCGCCGTCAGCCTGCCGAAGCCGATCGACGACGGCCGCGGCCGCGACGCCGACGACGTCGGGCCGTAAATCCTACACGACGTCGATATCGATCCTCACCGAGGCGCAGCCGTTCGCCACGATATCGACCCTCTGCGCCACGTTGGTCGCGTAGCCACCGCGCGTCCGGTGGATGCCGGCCTCGTCGCGGCACACGACCACGAAGCTGTTGTCCGTGAAGCGTGCGATCCGCATGATCCGCTCGCCGGGGCCCAGTTCGCCCTCCCAGGCGAACTGACCCGCAGGGACCGTCGCAACCGACAGGGTCAGCGGCGCGCCGCTGCGGTTGTGGATCATCACCAGCGATCGCTCGCTCCCAAGAATCACGACGGCCAGGGCGGCCAGCGCCGCCGCCACGACCGCTCCCGCGATCAGCCAGCGCGTCGCGCGGTTCATTGCCGGAAGGCGGCGGCGAGACGATCCAGCTGGCTCTGGACCGGATTGACCGCCTCTTCCTCGGGCGCGTCGAGGTACATGCGGCGGTCGAGGTGCAGGGCCCGATCGTACAGCTTCTCCGAACGGACGAGATATTCGATCAGGGCGATGGGCAGTTCAGGATGGGTCGGCTCGGCCTCGATCTTGCGGTCGGCCAGACGATAGCGCGGCTCGCAGGCCGCCTCGGCGGTCATGTCCCCTTCCCGCACGGCCCGCTGCACCAGCAGCCAGGAGGCGATCTGCATCAGCCGGGTGGTCAGCTTCATGCTTTCGCCGGCGTAGGCCAGGGCCGCGGCGCGGGACAGCAGCTTGGATTCGCGCCGGCCGTCCCCGTCCAGATAGGCGGCGGTCTCCTCGACCAGCTCCATGCCCTCCCGGAAGGTGCGGTCGAATAGCTCGGACCGGGCGAAGTCCTCGACCACCGCGGCGCGGCTGCGGCCCGAGGGCTCCAGGAAGATGTCGTCGGTGGTCATCAACTCAGCCAGACTCATGGGATGCGCAAATCCGTATCACGGCTCGCGCGGTCGCGCGCCGTCCTCTTCCGCGTGCAACGGCCATGCCAGACCCGCGACAGGGGAAAACCGGCTCAGCTCCGGAAATTGAACAGCGCGTCCGCGGCGTTGCGCTGGGAGGACTTGCCGTCGATGGCGGCCCGCGAGCGGGCGATCTCGGCTTCCAGCAGGGCGATCCGCTCCTTGAGGTCCTCGACCGAATAGGCGTCCAGGTCCTCGCGGCGGAGGGCGGTCAGAGATGCGTCGCGCGCCGGCCGCGGCTCCAGATCCTCGAACATCGTCGCCTCCGTGCATGGTCAGCGGGCTGTCTGCCGCCTATCTGAACGCCCGGACACGGACGATTGCAAGAACGGGCAGCGGATGCGGGTGATCGAGATCGCGGGCGGCAAGGGCCCGGCCGAGGCGCTGACGGTCGCGGAACGGCCGGATCCCGACGCCGGCCCGGGAGAGGTTCGCATCCGGGTCCGCGCCGCCGGCGTCAACCGGCCGGACCTGTTCCAGCGCCGCGGCCTGTATCCGCCGCCGCCCGGAGCCTCGGATATCCCCGGGCTCGAGGTCGCCGGCGTGGTCGACCAGGTCGGCCCCGGCGCGGCGCGCTGGCGCCTCGGCGACCGGGTCTGCGCCCTGCTCGGGGGCGGCGGCTATGCGGAGGCCGCCGTGGTGGACGCCCGTCATGTCCTCCCGGCGCCCGAGGGGATGGATTTCGTGCAGGCGGCGGCGCTTCCCGAGACCGTCTGCACGGTCTTCGCCAACGTCTTCGAGGCCGGCGCTCTCCGGCCGGGCGAGACCCTGCTGGTCCACGGTGCGACCAGCGGCATCGGCGTCACCGCGATCCAGATGGCCAAGGCCGCCGGAGCCCGGGTGGTGGCGACGTCCCGCGGCGCCGCCAAGGCCGGGGCCGCCCGTCGGCTGGGCGCCGACCTCAGCCTCGACGCCGCCACCGACGACATGGCGGCGGTGATCGCGGACTTCGGCGGCGTCGACGTCGTCCTCGACATGGTGGGCGCCGGCTACGCCGCGCTGAATCTGGAAGCGCTGAAGCCCATGGGCCGGTGGGCGGTGATCGCCACGCTCGCCGGCGCCCGCGCCGAGATCGATCTCGCCCGGGTGATGGCGAGACGTCTCACCCTCACCGGATCGACCCTGCGCGCCCGGCCGGCAGACGAGAAGGCCCGGCTGATCGCCGCCGTGGAGGCGCGGGCCTGGCCCTGGGTCGCCGCGGGCGCTGTCCGGCCACCGGTCGAGGCGACCTTCCCATTCGAACAGGCCGCAGCCGCCCACCTCCGGCTGGAGGCGGGCGACCACGTCGGCAAGGTCGTGCTGACGGTTTGAACCGCCTACCAGCGCCCGCCGCGCCGCACCGGTCGCAGCGACGATATCCGGTCGTTCAAACCCTGCTGCTGCAGGTTCAGCACGTCGTCCCGGAAGGTGCGGCACTGGCCGCGGAAGTAGGCGTCGGTGCAGACCTCCCACTCGCCGCGGAGCTGCATCGAGCTGATCACGTCGTTGAAGCCGAGGTTGGCCAGGTTGGCGATCTCGCTGTCGAAGCGGGTCGAGCCGCCACGGTAATAGGCGTCGCGGTAGACCGTGATCGAGGCGCCCCGGCCCCAGCCGCCGTCGCCGGGACGATCCGGGCGACCCGGGCGATCAGGACGACCGGGACCATCCTCGAAATCACCGCGCCACGGCCCGCACACCAGCCGGCCGTCGTCGTTGCGGATCTCGTAGTCGCCGCAGCGGTTCAGCTCGATCGAGGTGCCGCGGATGCGGCCGTCGCGGGCGCGGCAGTCGGCGTAGAGTCGGCCACGGTTGACGTATTCGCTGCTGCAGCTGTCGCGGTAGCTGCCGCGCGGCGCGACGCGCTGCGGGCCGTAGTCCTGCGGCGCGGCGGCCGCCTGGCCGGCGCCGGAAACAACCGCCAGGGCGGCGAGGCTTTCGATCAACATGGAACCCTCCTTGGTCTGACGGGACGCGGCGAGGCGTCGATGGGGCACTGTCCCGCTTACTGCATGAACCTTGGCTGTATGACGACGTCGGGAATCGTTTCTTTTTCGACGGAATGAGCCTATATCGGATGCTCCAGCGCCCGGCCGAAAGGTCGGGCGCCGTCGTATCCGGAACCCGCCCGCGCGGGACGAACAAGAAGCGAAGACGCCCATGACCGACATTCTGATGCCCAAGGCCACCGCGGTCTGGCTGGTCGACAACACCTCCCTCACCTTCGAGCAGATCGCCGCCTTCTGCGGCCTGCACCCGCTCGAGGTGCGCGGCATCGCTGACGGCGACGTGGCCCGCGACATCCGCGGCGTCGACCCGATCACCGGCGGCCAGCTGACCCGCGAGGAGCTGGACAAGGCGCAGGCCGACTCGAACTACCGGATGCAGGCTGTGGTCAGCCGTCACGCCGAACTGCTGAAGTCGGCCAAGCCGGCCCCGAAATACACGCCGGTGTCGCGGCGCCAGGACCGTCCGGATGCCATCGCCTGGTTCGTCCGCAACCACCCCGAGGTGACCGACGCCCAGATCTCCAAGCTGCTCGGCACCACCAAGGCGACCATCGAGAGCGTGCGCAACCGCACCCACTGGAACAGCCCCAACATCAAGCCGGTCGATCCGGTGACGCTCGGCCTCGTGGGCCAGCTGCAGCTTGACGAGATCGTCAAGAAGGCGGCCGAGAAGAAGGCGCGGGACGACGCCAGGAAGGGCGGCGCCACCCTGCAGCCCGCGGACGCGGTTCCGGAGGAGCCCGTCGAGCCGGAGTTCGTCCCCGAGGAGCGGGTCCGGCGCGGGGCCGAACCGACCGCGGAGTCGGTGTTCGGCGCCAAGGACTGACACACCACGGCCCCGGAGATCGCTCTCCGGGGCCGTTTTCGTCTTCGGGAGGCCGGCTAGTGCGTCCGCGCCTCCAGACTGGTGATCTGCTCCTTGAGCCGCAGCTTCTGCTGCTTGAGTTCCCTCACACGAAGCGGATCCGCGGAGGGGTGGGTCATTTCCTGCTGGATGGTGCGGTCCAGCATACGGTGACGATTTCCCAGTTCGCGGATACGAGCTTCTATGGTCATGGCTTGCGCCTCCATGTCTAAGGGACCACTAGAGTGAGCGCCCGGCCTGACCGCCTGTGGAATCACTTTCCGGTGAGGCTGGCGGCCTGCCGGACCCGGACAGCCTGGAGCCCCAATTGGCCGAAGATGTGAACGGAGCCGTACCGGACGCGCCGCGACGGCTGGTGGTGGGGATTTCGGGCGCGTCCGGGGCCGTCTACGGCGTGCGCACGCTGGACGCCCTGCGCGAGCTCGGCGTCGAGAGCCACCTCGTGGTCAGCCGCGCCGCCCTGCTGACCCTGTCGCAGGAGACCGGTCTCACCTCCGACGACCTGACCGGCCGCGCCGACGTGACGCACCGGCTGAACGACGTCGGCGCCTCCATCGCCTCCGGCTCGTTCCGCACCATGGGCATGCTGATCGCGCCCTGTTCGGTCCGCACCATGGGCGAGATCGCCACCGGGGTGACCTCGACCCTGCTGACCCGGGCCGCCGACGTGGCCCTGAAGGAGCGGCGGCCGCTCGTGCTGATGGTGCGCGAGACGCCGCTGCATCTCGGCCACCTGCGGACGATGACCGCCCTGGCCGAGATGGGCGCCGTCATCGCCCCGCCGCTGCCGGCCTTCTATGCCAAACCGGCCTCGGTGGCCGAGATGGTCGACCAGTCGGTGGGTCGCGCCCTCGACGTGTTCGGCCTCGACTGGACCGCGGTGAAGCGCTGGGAGGGGCTGCGCGGTCCGGCGGAGGCGTGACCCTCTGGGAGTGGTCGACGCGGGCGTGGGCGACGCCCGGCGTCGAGGTCGCCTGCCTCGATCTGCAGGACGCCCAGGGCCAGAACATCCCCCTGCTGCTCTGGGCGGCCTGGGCCGCTTCGACCGGCCGGGCGCCGTCGGACGACGACATCGAGGCCGCCTGCGACACGGCGCGGGTCTGGCAGGAGACGGTGGTCGCGCCGCTGCGCGGCGTGCGGCGCGCGCTCAAGACCCGGATTCCGGACCTCGACGACGACGACCGGGAAGCGGTGCGCGGTCAGGTCACGGCGGTCGAGCTTGACGCAGAGCGACGGCTGCTGACGGCGCTGGAAAGACACGCGCCGCCGCCGTCCGGGCCGACGGGTGCGGTCTTGCCGGCGCTGATCGCGGTCTCACGCCAGTGGTCGGGGGTCACGCCGCGGACGGCGTTGACCTTGCTGGCGGAGCGCCTTCCGGCCTGAGCGGCGGCAGGCTATAAGCGGCGCGCTCCGGGGCCCGACATGAACGACGACGATCCGTTTCTCAGCGAGGAAGAGAAGGCGCTGCACGCCCGGCTGAAGGAGCTTCAGCAGGAGCATGCCGACCTCGACGCCTCGATCGAGGCCCTGGGCCAGATGCCGATCCCCGACCAGCTGATGATCGCCCGGCTGAAGCGCAAGAAGCTGTCGCTGCGCGACGAGATCGTGAAGATCGAGGCGATCGTCCTGCCCGACATCATCGCCTGAGGGCGTTGATCAACGGCCCTTCTTGCGCACCCACATGGCGGCGTCGGCCTCGGCGAGCCAGACTTCCGGATCGGTGTGCCCGGCGAAGGCGCGGACGCCGAAAGAGCCGCCCAGGCCGGCCGCCTCCCCGTCCCAGAGGAAGGGCTCCGCCTCCAGCGCCGCGGCCAGCTTGCGCGCCTTGTCGCGGCCTTCCTCGAGGCCGGCGTTGAGCATCAGCAGGCCGAACTCGTCGCCGCCGAGGCGACCGACGGCGTCGGACTCGCGCAGGTTGGCCAGCAGCAACTCGGCCACGTGCACCAGGGCGGCGTCGCCGGCGGCGTGGCCGAGGCGGTCGTTGACGCCCTTGAAGCCGTCGAGATCGAGGTAGAGCAGCGCGGCCGGCACCCCGTGGCGCTGGCAGTAGGCCATGGCGCTCTTCATCGCCGCCACGAAACCGCGCCGGTTCAGGGCCGGCGTCAGCACGTCGTGATCCGCCGCCGCCTCGGCCGTCTCGGCGCGGTGGCGCAGGGCCTCGATCTCGGCGCGCAGGCGCTCGATCTCGGCGAACGGGTCGATGGCGGCCGCGTGGTTCACGGTCGGAAGGCGCTCCCCGGCCGGCGACTCAGCACGCCCGGCCATGCGCGAGCCTAACGCCCTCGGTTGCGGGCGCAACGCGAGTCCTGTATCGCGCCGCTTTCCGCGAAGGAGCCCGGACGCATGACGACCGAGACCCCGCCGGTGGCGATCATCATGGGCAGCCGCTCGGACTGGCCGACGATGAAGCACGCCGCCGACGCGCTGGACCGGCTGGGCGTCGGCTGGGAGGCCAAGGTCGTCAGCGCCCACCGCACCCCGCAGCGGCTGTTCGACTTCGCCACGGGCGCGCGGGCCGCGGGATACAAGGTCATCGTGGCCGGGGCCGGCGGCGCGGCCCACCTGCCGGGCATGGCCGCCTCGATGACTGAGCTGCCGGTGCTGGGCGTGCCGGTCGAATCGAAGGCGCTCAAGGGCATGGACAGCCTGCTGTCGATCGCCCAGATGCCCGGCGGCGTGCCCGTCGGGACCCTCGCCATCGGCGAGCCGGGGGCGAAGAACGCCGGCATCCTCGCGGCGCAGATCCTGGCCCTGTCCGACGACGCCCTGGCTGGTCGGCTGGCGGCCTTCCGGGCGGCCCAGACCGAGGCGGTGCACGAGACGGTCGAGGACTGAGTGAGCGCCGCCCCCCTGCCCCCCGGTTCCACCATCGGCATCCTCGGCGGCGGCCAACTGGGCCGGATGCTCAGCCAGGCGGCGGCGCGGCTGGGCTTCAACGTCGTCATCCTCGACCCCGAGGAGAACTGCCCGGCGGCGCGCGTGTCGCAGGGGCAGCTGGTGGGCGCCTATGACGACCCGACGGCGCTGACCGTTCTGGGGCGGGTGGCGCAGGCGGTGACCTTCGAGTTCGAGAATGTGCCGGCCACCTCGGTCGAGCGGCTGGCCGAGGCCGGCGCCGCCGTCGCGCCCGGGCCGAAGGCGCTGGCCGCGGCCCAGGACCGGGTCGAGGAGAAGACCTTTCTCAACAGGGTCGGCGCGACCACCGTCGACTTCGTTCCCGTCGACACCCTCGACGACTTCGTCGCCGGGCTGGAGCGACTGGGAACGCCGGCCCTGCTGAAGACGCGCCGCGAGGGCTATGACGGCAAGGGCCAGATCTGGGTCCGCGCCGCGAGCGAGGCGGCCGACGCGTGGAGCGCCGTCGGCGGCAAGCCGGCCATCCTCGAAGCGAAGGCCGACTTCACCCGCGAACTGTCGGTGATCGCCGCGCGCGGGCGCGACGGATCGGTCGCGGTCTATCCGCTGGGCGAGAACGTGCACGAGGGCGGCGTGTTGCGCACCACCACCGCCCCGGCCGCGGTCGACGCCGCCACGGAAGCCCGCGCCCACGAAATCGCCGAGGCGATCCTCAACGGCCTCGATTACGTCGGCGTGCTCGGCGTCGAGCTGTTCGACCTCGGCGAGGGTCGGCTGCTGGTCAACGAGATCGCGCCGCGGGTGCACAACACCGGCCACTGGACCCAGGACGGCTGCGCCTGCGACCAGTTCGAACAGCACATCCGAGCCATCGCCGGCTGGCCGCTGGGGCCGACCGCGGCGCATGCCCGGGTGGAGATGACCAACCTGCTCGGCGACGAAATCGAGCGGTGGCGTGAGCTGGCCGGCGAGGCCGACACGCGGCTGCATCTGTACGGCAAGGCCGAGGCCCGGCCGGGCCGCAAGATGGGCCATGCGAACCGGGTGCGGCCGCTTTAGAGAAGCCGACGAGCGGTTTCCCGTCGGGATCGAACGACACCTCGAAAAATTCGGGTGCACATCGTGCACTTTCGGAAACGGTCGAGCGATTCCAGCGGGTTGTCGGGCTGCAGCGCCTTTCGGGCGGCGGCGATTCGATTGTCAAAGACCCGGCCGGGAGTGTGACGGGCCGGTGCGTCGGAATCGGTCGTGGGCCCCGCAGACGCCGATTATTCCGCTCGCGCCCCGTACCTCATCCGCGCCAGCACGTCGGTCATCTTCCTCAGCGGGGCGTCGAAGTCCTTGCCCGCCTTCCACTTCTCGAAGGCCATGACGTTCTCGATCCGCCGGGCGACGAAGGCCTCGGCCGCCTCCCGGCCGTCGAACCAGCGCATGGTCAGGGCCGGGATGAGGATGCCCGAGAGGATGGCGCGCTTGGAATAGTGGTTCCAGTCGGTCGCCGTGTCCCCCGCCCAGCGCCAAAGGACGTCGGCGGTCTCCCACGCCAGCTGCAGGCCGAGGTCGGCGTTGGTCGGCAGCGCCAGGAAGGCGGCGCAGCGGCGGGTGGCCTCGAGGTCCTTGGCCCCGGCCTCCATGCGGGCGGAGACGGCGCGGGCGATTCGCTCGCGGATCTTCAGGGTCGCGGGATCGACATCGGCCAAGGCCGCCATGCCGCGGTCGTCGTGACGGCGCGACAGCAGGGCGGCGAGGTCGCGGGCGCCGTTGGGGAACAGCAGCTCCTCGTCGCCGACCGACAGGCCCAGCTCCTCGCAGGCGGCGCGGACCATGCGGCCGTTCCAGCCCGTGCGCGGCGCGTGGCGGACGGCGGCGTCCAGAACCGCCTGCTCCATGGCGTCCGCCCAGTCGCCCTCGGGCTCCGCGTTCGACAGGTGTGGCGCCTCGGTCATCCGGTCAGCATAAGCCCGTCAGGCGGGCGTTTCGAGCCTTCACATCTTGCCGCGACGATCTGGACAGTGCGGGACGGCTCGTGTATCAGCCCGCCTTCACTCGCGAGCCCCCGGTTCGAGAGCACGAATTTTATTTGTCTGCCCGTCTCCCTCACAGGACGCGGCGGGCGGCCAAAGGAGAGTTTCACCTGGTTCAGATTTTCGTCCGCGACAACAACGTCGATCAGGCG
>JAEYTA010000205.1 GCA_023434265.1 Pseudomonadota bacterium | reverse complement strand
GGCCTGCACCTGGCGCGCTCCCAGCGGGCCGCCGCGGCGGGCGCGGAACAGGGCGTCGCCGGGCGCCAGCGGAAAGGGCTGCAGGGCGAGGTAGGCGTCGACCGCCTCGCGCACCGCCGGCAGCACCGGCGCCAGCCGGGTCTTGCCGCCCTTGCCGAGGATGCGCAGGGCCTCCGGCAGGGGGGCGTCGGCGCGGGTCAGCGACAGGCCCTCCGAGATGCGCAGGCCGCAGCCGTAGAGCAGGGTCAGGACGGCGCGGTCGCGGGCGGCTTCCCACGGCTCGGCGTCGGGGTCGGCCTCCGTCTCCTGTAGCAGGCCGCGGGCCTGGTCCTCGCTGACCGGGCGCGGCAGGGAGGGCTTGACGCGCGGGCCGCGGACGAGGGCCAGCTGGGGCGTCGGGACGCCCAGGCGGCGGTCGAGGAAGGCGTGGAAGGTGCGGATCGCCGACAGGGTCTGGCCCACCGAGCGGGCCGACAGCGGCCGGTCGCCGGCGCGGCGGGCGGCGAGATGGGCGCGCACCTCCGCCGCCGTGACCGTGCCGAGGTCGGCGAGGGCGAGCGCCTCGCCGCGGTGCTGTTGAAGGAAGCCGAGGTAGAGCCGGCCGATGCGGCCGTAGGCCTCCAGGGTGCGGGGGGACAGCCGGCGCTCGTGGGCCAGGTGCGCCAGCCAGGCGGCCAGGGCCTCGTCGGCGCTGTCGGGGGCGCTCAGCTGAGGATCGGCCATCGTTCGGCCGTGCGTTCGACCACCCGGGCGATGAAGGCGACCAGTTCGCAGCCCATGGTCGGGGTGAAGCCGTCGGCCTCGGGCGAGCCGAAGGCGCACAGGGCGGGTCGCGCGGCGGGCTCGGAGGCGGGGAAATGCGGCGTCATGCGGATCAGGGCCACGGAGCGGACCGCCTCCGCCGCGCCGGCGCCGCCGAACAGGCCGAGGCCGTCGAAGTTGGGTCCGAGCCAGGCGAGGCCGTGATCGCCGAGCAGGGCGTCGACGCGGCCCGGCTCCAGCGTCTTCCAGCCGAACGGGGCCCCGCCCGGCTTTTCCAGCGCCACGGCGGCGCCGACGAGTCCGAAGCGGCCCTGGGCGACGGCGTCGAGGCGGCGGGCGAGGTCGGAGAGGTTGCGCGCCTCCATCAGGTCGAGGGCGGCGACGTGGGTCTGGGTCTGGGCGGCGAAGTTGGCGCGGGCCACCGCCTCGATGCGCTTGCGGGCGTCGGCCTCGCGCTCGGCGGCCTCCTCCAGCCGGGTCAGGGCGGCGCGGCCGAATTCGACGACGTTGCGGCCGTGCGGCTTGAGGCCGAGTTCCTCGAGCAGGGCGCGGTCCTCGACCAGCAGCTCCGGATGGGCCTGCAGCCAGGCGCGAACTTCCGGCCAGTGCGGCTCCGGCGCGGCGTCGGCGGAGAGGTCAGGCGATGCGCTCACGAAGACCTCTCCCCGAGGCGACTCTACAGGATCGACTGGCCGGTCTTGCCCCAGTCCGCCAGGAAGGCATCAAGCCCCTTGTCGGTTAACGGGTGCTTGATCAGGGCCTTGAAAACGTCGGCCGGCAGGGTGGCGGCGTCGGCGCCGGCCAGCGCCGCGGCCGAGACGTGCGACGGGTTGCGCAGCGAGGCGGCCAGCACCTCGGTCTCGAAGCCGTGGATGTCGTAGAGGGTGCGGATCTCCTCCAGCAGTGCCACGCCATCGGCGCCATGGTCCTCCAGCCGGCCGACGAAGGGCGAGATGAAGCTGGCGCCGGCCTTGGCGGCGAGCATGGCCTGGGCGGCGGAGAAGCACAGGGTGACGTTGGTCTTGATCCCCTTGTCGGCGAAGGCGCGGGTGGCGCGCAGCCCGTCCCAGGTCAGGGGCAGCTTGACGACCACATTGGGGGCGATGGCGGCGAGCTTGTCGCCCTCCCGGACCATCGTCTCGAAGTCGGTGGCCACGGCCTCGGCGGAGATCGGGCCCTCGACCAAGGCGCAGATTTCGGCGATGACCTCGGCGATGTTGCGACCGGACTTGGCGATCAGCGACGGGTTGGTGGTCACGCCGTCCACCATTCCGGTGGGGACCATGTCCTTGATGACGGCGACGTCGGCGGTGTCGAGGAAGAGTTTCATGGGGGTGGGGTTTAGCGCCGGTCTCGCGCGAGTGCGAGACTCTTTCACCTCCCCACGCGTGGGGAGGTGGCGCGGCGCGTCTTCGCGCCGTGACGGAGGGGGCGGCGCCGAGGCCGGCCGGTCCGGCGCCAATTCCCGTCCGCCGGCGCCGCCCCCTCCACCATCCGGGCTGAGTCGCCCGGGCGGTCCCCCTCCCCGCTCGCGACGCTCACGGGGAGGTGAGAGGCTGTGATCGTCGCCTCGGTTCTCATTCCGCTGCCGGTGCCGGAGGCCTTCGACTACGAGGTCCCCGAGGGGCTGGCGCTGGCGCGGGGGGAGCAGGTCGCCGTTCCGCTGGGGCCGCGGCTGGTGCGCGGCGTGGTGGCGGAGGTGCGCGAGACCACCGGCTCGAACCGGCGGCTGCGGGCCGTGGCCGAGCGGCTGGACGAGCCGCCGCTGCCGGAGCGGACGGTGGACTTCGTGGAATGGGCGGCGCGCTGGACGCTGAGCGCGCCGGGCGAGATGGCGGCGGCGGCGCTGAAGGGGCTGCGCGCCCCCCGGCCGCGGCCCGAACGGCGGGTGCGCCGCGTCGGGAATCGACAGCCGGCGCGGCCGACGGCGGCGCGAACGGCCGTGCTCGGAGCCCTGGGCGAGCGGTCGATGGCGCCGGCCGACCTGGCCCGGGCGGCCGGCGTCTCGTCCGGGGTGGTCAAGGGACTGGTCGACGAGGGCGTGCTGGAGGTCGTCGAGATCGAGGCGGTCGCGGCCTTCGACCGTCCGGACCCGGATCATGCGCCGGCCGATCTCAACCCCGACCAGGCGGCGGCGGCGGCGGCGCTGGCCGAGGCGGTCGCCGGCGGCGGCTTCGCCCCCTTCCTGCTCGACGGGGTGACCGGTTCGGGCAAGACCGAGGCCTATCTGGAGGCGGCGGCGCGGGCGCTGAAGGCCGACCCGGCGGCGCAGATCCTGATCCTGCTGCCCGAGATCGCCCTGACCCAGGCGGTGATGGAGCGCATCGCGGCCCGCTTCGGGGCCGCGCCGGCCGAGTGGCATTCCGGCGTCGCCCCGCCGCGCCGGCGGCAGGTGTGGGAGGCGGTGCGGGCGGGACGCTGCAACATCGTGGTCGGGGCCCGCTCGGCCCTGTTCCTGCCCTTCGTCCGCCTGCGGATGATCGTCGTCGACGAGGAGCACGACGGTTCGTTCAAACAGGAGGAGGGGCTGGTCTACCACGGCCGCGACCTGGCCGTGGCGCGGGCGCGGATCGAGGCGGCGACGGTGGTGCTGGCCTCGGCGACGCCGTCGCTGGAGACGCTGTGGAACGCGCGGCACGGGCGCTACGGCTGGCTGAAGCTGGGGGCCCGGCACGGGGCGGCGGTGCTGCCGGACATCCGCCTGCTCGACCTGCGCGAGAGCCCGCCCGACCCGCAGACCTGGCTGTCACAGCCGCTCCGCGAAGCGATCGGCGAGACGTTCGCGAGGGGCGAGCAGACCCTGCTGTTCCTCAACCGGCGCGGCTACGCCCCGGTGGTGCTGTGCCGGGCCTGCGGCCACCGGCTGACGGCGCCCGACACCGACAGCTGGCTAGTCGAGCACCGCTACACCGGGCGGCTGGTCTGCCACCTGACCGGCTTCTCCATGCCGCGGCCGAAGCTGTGTCCGTCCTGCGGGGCCGAGGACTCGCTGGTTTCGGTCGGCCCGGGCGTCGAGCGGGTCGAGGAGGAGGTGCGCCAGCTGTTTCCCGAGGCGCGCACGGCGGTGTTCAGTTCCGACACCGCGCCCGACGGCCGCTCGGCGCGCGAGCTGATCCAGCGCATGGCCGGGGGCGAGATCGACATCCTGGTGGCCACCCAGGCGGCGGCCAAGGGCCACAACTTCCCCAACCTGACCCTCGTCGGGGTGGTCGACGCCGACCTCGGCCTGCGTGGCGGCGACCTCAGGGCGGCGGAGCGGACCTTCCAGCTGCTGACCCAGGCGGCCGGCCGGGCCGGGCGGGCCGAGCGGCCCGGCCGGGCCCTGCTGCAGACCTGGACGCCGGAGCATCCCGTGCTGCAGGCGCTGGCCGCCGGCGACCGCGACGCCTTCGTCGAGACCGAGATGGCCGAGCGCGAGGCGGCGTCCCTGCCGCCGCACGGACGACTGGCGGCGCTGATCCTGTCGAGCGAGAACCCGCAGGCGGTGGAGAAGGCGGCGCGCGACCTCGCCGAGGCCATCCCCAACGCCGAGCGGCTGGAGGTCTACGGCCCCGCCGACGCGCCGCTGGCGCTGGTGCGCGGCCGGCGGCGCAAGCGGCTGCTGGTCCGCGCCGACCGCGACGTCGACCTGCAGGCCTTCCTGCGCACCTGGCTGGGCCGGGTGAAGATCCCCGCCGCGGTGCGGCTGAACGTGGACGTGGATCCGTATTCCTTTCTGTGAGGGGGGTGGCGGGTTGGTGATTGATGGCTGGTGAGTGGTGGTTGGTGAGTGGTGGTTGGTGATTGTGAGTGGTGACGCGGGATCGTTGAACTCCACCTTCCGTCACCCTCGGGCTCGACCCGTGGGCCGGAGGCGGGGGCGGGTCGGATGTTGGGGACGGCCCGGCGATCCTGAACCATCTCCTGCGATCTGAGACGCGGAACGTCCGGCCCTCGGGTGAAGCCCGAGGGTGACGGTGTGTGGGGGGCGGGAGACGGGCGCGGTCTCGTCGTGTCCGTTGTGGTCCGTCGTGCGCGTCGTGATGAACCCGCGACGCCGGCCCCGGCCCTCGATGTCAGGCGATCAGGCGACGGCCGTCGTGGGCGGCGGGGGCGAGGGGGGCGAGGGTTCCGGGG
>JAEYTA010000170.1 GCA_023434265.1 Pseudomonadota bacterium | reverse complement strand
CTCCGAAGCCGGCCGCGCCGAAGCCCGCCGCCGCGGCCCCGGCCCCGGCTCCGGCCGCCGCGCCGAAGCCGGCGTCGGCCGCCAGCCAGAAGCCGGCCGAATCGAAGGGCTTCCTCGCCCGCATCGGCGACTTCATCTTCGGCAAGCGCTGATCGCGCCCTGAAACGACGAAGCGCCGGAGGATCGCTCCTCCGGCGCTTTTTTCATGCCTGATCGGCGGGGCCTACTCCGGCAGGTCTTCCGCCAGGATGGCCATCTCGAACATGAAGCTGCCGGCCTCGTCCTCGTCCTCGAAGACCACGCCGATGAACTCGTCGCCGACGTAGACCTCGGCCGAGTCGGCCGGCTTGCCGCGCGGCTTCACGATGATGCCGCCGGTGTTGAAGGTGCGCTTCAGATGGGTCTCGACGCGCTTCATGTCGGCGGCGTTCATGGGCATTCCTCGGGTCTCGTGTTGGGCGCGGACCCTAGAGAAACGACCGCCCGAGGGAAAGGCTCAGATGACGAAGTCGTACACCACGTCCGCCAGGGTGTGGTCCATGGTCCGCGCCGGAGCCGCCTCGGTGGGACAGTTGACCAGCCGCGCCGGGACTCCGGCCACGGTGCAGCCCGCCGGCACCGGCTTCAGCACCACCGAGCCCGAGGCCACCTTGGCGTAGTCGCCGACGACGATATTGCCCAGCACCTTGGCCCCCGCGCCCAGCAGCACCCCCTTGCCGATCTTGGGATGCCGGTCGCCGCGCTCCGCGCCCGTTCCGCCGAGGGTCACGGCGTGCAGCATCGACACCTCGTCGCCGACCACCGCCGTCTCGCCGATGACGATGCCGGTGCCGTGGTCGAGGAACAGGCCCGAGCCGAGGCGCGCCGCCGGGTGGATGTCGATCTGGAACAGCTCCGACATGCGGCTCTGCAGGTGGAAGGCCAGGGTGTCGCGGCCCTGGCTCCACAGCCAGTGCGCCACCCGGTGGCCCTGCAGGGCCTGGAAGCCCTTGAAGTAGAGGAAGGGCTGCAGCAGCGAGCGGATCGCCGGGTCGCGCTCGGCCACGGCCTGCAGGTCGGCCTCGGCGGCGGCGACGATGCCCGGCTCGGCGTCGTAGGCGTCGCGGCAGATCTCGCGCACGGACATGGCCCCCAGTTCGGCGTCGCCCAGCTTGCGCGCGATCTGGAAGCCCAGGGCGGCGGCGAAATCGCCGTGCGAGAGGATCACCGCGTTCATCTGCGAGGCGAGGTGCGGCTCGGCCCGCGCCGCCGCCCCGGCCGCGTCGCGAAGCTGCGACCAGACGTCGGTACGCTCGGCGACGACTTCCAGCTTCGGCATCGGCGGCTCCATCAGGCGGCGATCATACGCTGGCCAACATGGCCTTCGCCAGTTCCGGCGGCAGTTCGCCCTCGCGGGCCATATGGTAGGCGCGCAACGCCGTCGCCAGCGTGAACATGTCCCGGATCGCGCCGCGGCCGATCTCGCGCAACAGGTCGCCGAAGGGCACGCGGGCGACGCGGATCGCCTCGGTCGCATCCAGCTCCCCCGTCGCCGGCGACAACTCCCAGGCCAGCCAGGCGATGGCCCGCTCGTCGGTGATCGAGTTGGTCATCTCGGCCTTGTAGGCCTCGCGCCAGACGGCCGCCCTCAGCCCGGCTTCCTCGGCCAGTTCGCGCCGCGCGCCCTCGATCGGATCCTCGTCGAAGGGCGCCCCGCCCTCGGGCATCTCCCACGACCAGTTCATCAGGGCGAACCGCTGCTGGCCCACCAGCGTCACCGTGCCGTCCGCGTGCAGCGGAAGCACCCCGACCGACAGGTTCTTCGGCCGCATCACCACATAGTCCGCCTCGTGCCCGGTCGGAGCCACGGCGTGCTGACGGGTCAGCCGCATCCACGGGTTCTCGAACAGGGTCTCGACCGGCCCCTCCGCACGCCAGGGCGGCGGCCGGTCGCTCCCGTCGTCCCAGGCGGGCGTCGGGCGGTCGGCGTCGAAGGCGGAGCGCGAGTCGGTCATGCGGCCGGGTATGGCGCAGCGCGCGCGCGGGCACTAGCTAGGCGCATGACCGACGCCGACCTGGGCGCCCCCCTGCCCCTCCCCGCCCCCTCGCCCGAACTGCAGCGCCGGTTGGCCACGCGCCGCTCGGCCCCGGCCCAGGCGCTGGCCGCCCCCGGCCCGACCCCGTCCGAAGTCGAGCGCATCCTGACGCTCGGCGCGCGCACGCCCGACCACGGCAAGCTGTTCCCGTGGCGCTTCGTGGTCATGGGGCCGGAGAGCCGCACCGACCTCGCCCGCCGCCTCGAGCCGCTGGCGACGCGCCAGCCCGACCCGGCCAAGGCCGCGAAGGTGCTGAGCAAGCTGACCTGCCCGCCGCTGACGATCCTCGTCGTCTCGGCGCCCGTTCCCAGCCCCAAGGTTCCCGAGTGGGAGCAGCGCCTCTCCGCCGGCGCCGTCTGCATGAACCTCGAGCACGCGGCGAACGCCTTCGGCTACTCCGCCAGCTGGATCACCGACTGGTACAGCTACGACCCCGAGGCCGTCGCGCTTCTGGGACTGTCGGGGAATGAGCAGGTGGCCGGCTTCGTCCACATCGGAACCCTGGGCGAGCCGCCGCTGGAACGTCCCCGCCCCGACCTCGCGGCCCGGACGACCTACCAGCCCTGAGCCAGGGTCGTCTCGACCGACAGGCCGGTGGCGACGATCAGGCCGAGCGTCACCGCCGCCAGGACGGCGAACAGCAGGCCCTCGGTGCGGTCGCGGAACGGACGCATGGCCCGAGCATGCGGGGATTCGCCTTGACGGACGATTACCCCGCCTCGCCCGCCAGATACCGCCGGTGCAACAGGGGCTTGCCCAGCCAGTAGCAGAGCTCCGCCGGCCTCTCGACGTCCCACACCGCCAGATCCGCCGCCTTGCCGGCCTCGATCGTGCCGACCTCGTCGCCCAGCCCCAGCGCCTTCGCCGCCACCCGCGTCGCCCCCGCCAGCGCCTCTTCCGGGGTCAGCCGGAACTGCACGCAGGCCAGGTTCAGCGCCGCGGTCATGGCGGCGACGGGCGAGGTGCCGGGATTGCAGTCGGTCGCCACCGCCACCTCCACCCCGTGCCGCCGCAGCAATCCGACGGGCGGCAGTTGCGTCTCGCGCAGCATCAGGAAGGCCCCCGGCAGCAGTACGGCGACCACGCCGGCCTCGGCCATGGCCTTCACCCCGGCCTCGGTGGTGTGCTCCACATGGTCCGCCGACAGCGCGCCGTAGCGCGCCGCCAGCGCCGCTCCGCCGCCGTCCGACAGCTGGTCGGCGTGCAGCTTGACCGGCAGCCCCAGCGACCGCGCCCTGTCGAAAAGCCGCCCCACCTCCTCGACCGAGAAGGCGATCGGCTCGCAATAGGCGTCGACCGCATCGACCAGCCCCTCGGCGTGGGCCGCCGGCAGGATTTCATCCACAGCCTTGTCCACATAGGCTGATCGGTCCGCCCGGTGCTCCGGCGGCACGGCGTGCAGGCCCAGATAGCTGGTCCGCACCCGCATCCCCGCCTCGCGCCCGATCCGTCGCGCGACGCGCAGCATCTTCAGCTCGCTGTCGTGGTCGAGGCCATAGCCCGACTTGATCTCCACGGTGGTGACGCCCGTCGCCTTCAGCCCCTCCAGCCGCGCCATCGCCGAGGCGTAGAGCTCGTCCTCGGTCGCCGTCCGCGTGGCCCGCATGGTCGAGACGATGCCGCCGCCCGCCCGCGCGATCTCCTCGTAGGAGACCCCGTTCAGCCGCTGCTCGAACTCCCCCGAGCGATCGCCGCCGAACACCAGATGGGTGTGGCAGTCCACCAGCCCCGGCGTCACCCAGCGGCCCCCCAGTCGGTGCGTCTCCACAGACTTGTCCACAGGCGCCTCCGCCCGTGGTCCGGCCCAGGCGATCCGCCCGTCGCGGACCAGCACCGCCCCGTCCTCGACGGCCCCGAACGGCGCCCCGCCCGGCACCATCGTGGCCAACCGACAGTCGGTTACGAGGAGATCGGTCATCGGTTCACCCTCAGATCGGCGGCCGCCTCACGCATGGCCGAGGCGAGGTCCCTGTCGACGATCTCGGATGGATAGAGGCTCGAGAAAACATGCCATCGGCCCCAGTTCCAGGGTCGCCAGGGGTCATCCGCCGCCCGAACCCGTCGCGCGAATGCGACGACGACGCCCCGTGGAGCCGGAGCGGGTCCGCAGTCTCCCTGCCCGTGCGTCAGCATGAAGCTTCGAGGCGGCGGTCGATCGCCCTCCACCGCTGCGATGGGCTCAAGGGCGGTCCGGCGACGTAGCGGCTCAGGTCTGGCCCGCGCGAGAAAGACGGCGTCGGAATCGAGGCGAGCCTGACGCTGGTAGTATCTCTGTCCCTCGCGGCCGAGGAACACCTGCGTGCAGGACAGAGCGTCCGACGCGAGCAGCGCGGCGGCCGTGCCGAACACAGCGGCGACGCTCCGCCTCATCGCTCTTCGAACCCCGCCAGCAGCTCGCAGAACCACCGCCCCGCCGTCAGCGAGCCGAGGTCGCCCAGCTCCAGCGACGGGTCGTATTCGGTGAAGTCCACGGCCTTCACCTTGGGATGAGCCCCGACGACCCGCGTCGCCTCGAAGAAGTCGTGCACCGACACCCCGCCCGGGCGCGCGCCCGGCGAGGCCGGCCACTGGCTGCGGTCGATGACGTCGATGTCGAAATCGACGTAGATCGCCTCGCAGAGGCCCGACAGCCGGTCCAGTTCCTCGGCCGCCACCGCCGCCAGCCCCCGCTCGCGGCACTCCCGCGCCGTCCGGACCGAGACGCCCGCCGCCGTCGCCGTCTCGTGGGCCCGTCGGGTGTTGGCGAAGGGCGCCAGCCCGATCTGGCTGATCCGTTCCCCGGCCAGCCCGTCTTCCAGCAGGGCGCGCACCGGATTGCCGTTGGTCAGCCCGTGGTCGGTGTCGCGCAGGTCGAAATGGGCGTCGAAGGTCAGCAGTCCCGCCCGCTCCAGCCCCAGCGCATGCACGCCGGGCCGGGTGATGGCGTTGTTGCCGCCGACCAGCACCGTCAGCCCCCGCCCCGCCTGCGCTCTCACCGCGTCCCGCACCGGCGCGAAGGCGTCGGCCGGCGCCATCACCTTCACCAGCACGTCGCCGGCGTCGTGGACGCGCACCGCCAGCTCCCGCCCGGTCTCCACGTCATAGGTCGAAAACCGCGGCAGCACCGCCCGCATCGCCTTCGGCCCGAGGTCGCAGCGGCCCGGAGTCAGGGAGCGCTCGTTCACGCCGGCGCCCACAAGCGCGACCGGCGCATCGGGATGGTCGCCGACGAGGTCCGCGACGGAGCGCCAGCCCAGCGCCTCTGAGTCTTCCGTGGTCATGGTCCGGCAGCGTAGAGAGGCGCTCATGTCGACTCAACAGACCCCGAACAGCCGCGTCATCCGCGCCCCCCGCGGGACCGAGATAAGCGCGAAGACCTGGGCCGCCGAGGCCGCCCTGCGCATGCTGATGAACAACCTCGACCCCGAGGTGGCCGAGCGACCCGAGGACCTCGTGGTCTACGGCGGCATCGGCAAGGCGGCACGCGACTGGCAGGCCTTCGACAGGATCGTGGAGGAGCTGCGCGATCTGGAAGCCGACCAGACCTTGCTGGTCCAGTCGGGCAAGCCGGTGGGGGTGTTCCGCACCCACGCCGACGCGCCGCGGGTGCTGATCGCCAACTCCAACCTGGTGCCGAAATGGGCGACCTGGGAGCATTTCAACGAGCTCGATCGCAAGGGACTGGCCATGTACGGCCAGATGACCGCCGGCTCGTGGATCTACATCGGCACCCAGGGCATCGTTCAGGGGACGTACGAAACCTTCATGGAGGCCGGACGCCAGCACTACGGCGGCGACTGGTCGGGCAAGTGGATCCTGACCGCTGGCCTCGGCGGCATGGGCGGGGCCCAGCCGCTGGCGGCGACCATGGCGGGGGCGTCGTGCCTCGCGGTCGAGTGCCAGCGCAGCCGGATCGAGATGCGGTTGAAGACCCGCTACCTCGACGTCATGGCCGAGGGCCTCGACGAGGCCCTGGCCCTGTTGAACAAGTCTCTGGAGGACAAAAAGCCGATATCGATCGGCCTGTTGGGCAATGCGGCGGAGGTATTGCCTGAACTGGTCAAGCGCGGCGTAAGGCCCGATCTGGTCACCGACCAGACCTCGGCCCACGACCCCGTCAACGGCTATCTGCCCGCCGGCTGGACGGTCGCCGAGTGGGAGACGAAGCGACAGAGCGACCCGGCCGCGGTCGAGGCGGCGGCGCGCAAGTCGATGGCCGTGCACGTCAAGGCCATGCTCGACTTCCACGCCCGGGGCATCCCGACCACCGACTACGGCAACAACATCCGTCAGGTCGCCTTCGACGAGGGCGTGGCGGACGCCTTCGCCTTCCCCGGCTTCGTGCCGGCCTATATCCGCCCCCTGTTCTGCCGCGGCGTCGGCACGTTCCGCTGGGCCGCCCTGACCGGCGATCCGGAGGACATCAGGAAGACCGACGCGGCGATGAAGAAACTCTTCCCCGACAACGCCGGCCTGCATCGCTGGCTGGACATGGCCGGCGAGCGCATCGCCTTCCAGGGCCTGCCCGCCCGCATCTGCTGGATTGGGCTCGGCGACCGCCACCGGGCCGGCCTGATGTTCAACGACATGGTCGCCTCGGGCGAGCTGTCGGGCCCGATCGTCATCGGCCGCGACCACCTGGACAGCGGCTCGGTGGCCAGCCCCAACCGCGAAACCGAGGCGATGATGGACGGCTCCGACGCCGTCTCCGACTGGCCGCTCCTGAACGCCCTGCTGAACACGGCGTCGGGGGCCAGTTGGGTGTCGCTGCACCACGGCGGCGGGGTCGGCATGGGCTACAGCCAGCACTCGGGCGTGGTCATCGTCGCCGACGGCACGCCCGAAGCGGCCGCCCGCCTCGAACGCGTCCTCTGGAACGACCCGGCCACCGGCGTCATGCGCCATGCGGATGCGGGATATGAGATCGCAAAGGACGCGGCCCGCGAGCACGGGCTCAACCTCCCGAGCCTGAAGTGACCACCATTGCTATCCTTCTCCCCTCGGGGGAGAAGGTGGCCCGCGGAGCGGGTCGGATGAGGGGGCTCTCCGCCATGTTCCAGACGTCGGACAGAACGCGTCGGGCCCGCCGTCTTCGGGCCGATGTGACCAGCGCCGAGGAAGCGCTGTGGTCCATGCTCCGGGGCCGGCGCTTTCAGGGCCTGAAATTCCGTCGGCAGGCGCCGGTCGCTGGATACGTAGTCGATTTCCTCTGCGCGGAGCTGAGGCTGGTGATCGAACTGGACGGCGGCGTCCATGATCTTCACGAAGCCGAAGACGCTGCTCGCGACTCTCGCATCCGGGAAGCCGGCTTCACCGTTCTTCGGTTCCGCAACGGCCCCTTCCTCGCCAATCCGAGTATCCTCCTCGACGCGATCCACGCCCACGCCTCGAAGCGGTTGAACCATCCCCCTCATCCGGGCGGCTCCGCCGCCCACCTTCTCCCCCGAGGGGAGAAGGGAGACAAAGCATGACCCACATTCACATCGGCCAATCCCCCCTCACCCTCGCCCGGCTGCGCGCCGTCCTCGAGGGCCCGGTCACGGTCTCCCTGACCGACAGCGCCTGGGCGAACGTCGGCAAGGGCGCCGCCACCGTCGCCGCCATCCTTGCGGAAGGCCGCACGGTCTACGGCATCAACACCGGGTTCGGCCTGCTGGCCAACACCAGCATTGCCTCGGAAGACCTTGAAACACTTCAGAAGAACCTCGTACTCAGCCACGCCTGCGGGGTCGGGCCGCTGCTCGACGACGCCGTCGTCCGCCTGCTGCTGGTGCTGAAGATCGCCTCGCTGTCCAAGGGGGCTTCGGGCATCCGGCGCGAGACGCTGCAAACCCTGGTCGACCTGGTCAACGCCGACGTCCTGCCGTGCATCCCCTCCAAGGGCTCGGTCGGCGCCTCGGGCGATCTGGCCCCGCTGGCCCACATGTCCTGCGTGCTGATCGGCGTCGGCGAGGCCCGCGCGAACGGCGAGACGCTGTCCGCAGAGGCTGCGCTGGCCCGCATCGGCCGCACGCCGCTGACGCTGGGCCCCAAGGAGGGGCTGGCCCTGCTCAACGGCACCCAGTGCTCGACGGCGCTTGCGCTGGCCGGGCTGTTCGCGGCCGAGGACTGTTTCGCCGCGGCGATCGCCGCTGGCGGCCTGTCCGTCGACGCCCTGAAGGGCTCGGACGCCCCCTTCGACCCGCGCATCCATGCCCTGCGCGGCCAGCCGGGTCAGATCGATGTCGCCGCCCGGCTGCGCGCCCTGATGGACGGCTCGGCCATCCGCGACAGCCACCGCCACGACTGCGCCAAGGTTCAGGACCCTTACTCCCTGCGCTGTCAGCCGCAGGTCATGGGCGCCACGCTCGACGTGCTGCGCGACGCCGCCGCCATGCTGGAGCGCGAGGCCAACGCCGTGACCGACAACCCGCTCGTCTTCATCGACGATGGCGACGTCATCTCGGGCGGCAACTTCCATGCGGAACCCGTTGCTTATGCAGCGGATCAGATCGCCATGGCCCTGTGCGAGATCGGCAACATCTCCGAGCGTCGCACCGCCATCCTCGTCGACCCCAAGATGAGCGAGCTCCCCGCCTTTCTGGTCAGGGAGAGCGGCCTGAACTCCGGCTTCATGATCGCCCAGGTGACGGCGGCGGCGCTGGTCGCCGAGAACCGCATGGTCGCCCACCCCTGCGTCATCGACACCGTCCCGACCTCGGCCAACCAGGAAGACCACGTCTCCATGGCCACCCACGGCGCCCGCCGCCTGCTCGACATGGCCGAGAACACCGCGACCGTGGTCGGCATCGAACTGCTGGCCGCCGCCCAGGGCATCGAGTTCCACCGCCCGCTGAAGAGCTCGCCGCAGCTGGAGCAGGTCTGGGCCATCGTGCGCGAGGCCGCCGCCCCCTACGCCTCGGACCACTATTTCGCTCCCGACATCGAGCGGGCGACGGAGGGCGTGCGGGCTGGCCGCTACCGGCCGTTCGCCGGCGACCTGCTTCCGTCCGCGTGAGTCCCCGGTCCGTCCGGACATGCGACCGGGTTTGACGCATCGACCTGCCAGGCTGACCGCCCAGGGTCTTTGACAATCGAACCGCTCCGAAAAGTGCACGATGTGCACCTGTTTTTTCCGGAGTGTCTTCTTCAGACGCATCCGGCCGGTCGCGCCGCCGACTATGCCTGCAGGGGCGCCTTGGCCAGCGCCGTCAGGTTCGCCGAGCCGGTGCAGAAGCAGACGGTGCGCAGCTGGCGGATCACCGTCTGGAAGTGCGCCACCACGGCCTCGGTCGACTCCGTCGCCGCGGCCAGCACCCCGGCCGCCTGCCCGACCAGGTCGGCCCCCAGCCGGATTGCCCGCGCCGCGTCGACCCCGTCGCGGATGCCGCCCGAGCCGATGATCAGGGTGCGCGGGCAGGCCGCGCGCGCCTCGGCGATGGCCCGGGCCGTCGGTATCCCCCAGTCGGCGAAGGCCGCCGCGTGCGCCTTGTCGGGGGCCGCCTCGGCCCGCTCGCCCTCGACGCTGCCCCAGTTGGAGCCGCCCGCCCCGGCCACGTCGATGGCGGCGACACCCATGTCGGCCAGCCGCCTCGCCGTCGCCGCCGACAGGCCGGCCCCGGTCTCCTTGACCACCACCGGCGCGTCCAGCGCCCGCACCAGCGCCTCCAGCGCCGCCCCGACGCCCCACCAGTCCCGGTCCCCCTCGGGCTGGCAGGCCTCCTGCAGCGGATTGAGGTGCACCACCAGCGCGTCGGCGGCGACCATGTCGATTACGCGCCGCGCCTCGTCGAGGCCGAAGCCGCGGGTCAGCTGCGCCGCGCCGATATTGGCCAGGATGGGGGTGTCGGGCGCCTTGAGCCGCAACGACATGTCCAGCCCGGGCGCGCCGCCCGCCTCCAGCGCCGCCCGCTGCGAGCCGATCGCCAGGGCGATGCCGAGATACTGCGCCGCCTCGGCCAGCCGGGCGTTGATCGCTTCGGCCCGCGACGGCCCGCCGGTCATGGCGCTGATCAGCAGCGGGGCCTTAAGCCGCCGTCCGAGGAAGTCGGCGCCCAGATCGATCTTGCCGTAATCGAGATCCGGAAGCGCCTCGTGCACGAAGCACACCGCCTCCAGCCCGCTGCCCAGCCCGTGCCGCCCCTTGCCCGCGAGGATCACGTCGAGGTGCTGGTCCTTGCGGGCGGTGATGTCGGCCATGTCGCGGCTCCGGATGCATACCCCCGGAGAGCCCTTAGCCGAGGCCGTCGCCGGCGGTAAGCCTCAGGGCTGCTTCTCGACGATCAGGGCGTAGGCCCCGGTCTGGCCCTGCTGGTAGGTCCCGGCCCGGATCTCGTAGATCCCGTCCGAAGGGGCGGTCCACTCCAGCTTGGCGTGGGTGTCGGACAGGCTGTCGTCGTCGCTGCCCAGCACCTCATAGGAGTCGGCTTCGCCGGGCCGGCCGATGGTGACGAAGCTGTCGACCTCGTTGGAGACCATGGTCACGACCAGCTTCTCGTCCGCCTTCAGCGCCACCCGATAGGCGTCGTAGAAGCTGTTGTCCTCGGCCGTGGCGTCCGCCTCGGTCAGCGTTCCGCGGGCCGTCGCCCCCACGAGCATGCTCCCCGGCCGCGGCTGCGGACCCCGGTCGATCAACTCCAGCGAATACAGACCGTTGCCGTCTGACCCCAGCGGCAGCGCGCGCAGCACGTAGTCCCCGTCGGCGGGCAGGGTGAAGTTCAGCCGCGAATCGGTGCCTTCGCCCAACCCGTCGTCGTCGGCCGCCAGAGCCGTGAACTCGCCCTCGGCCGAACCGACCTGCAGATAGGTGTCGAAGTCGCCCGAGCGCATGATGGCCTGGATGCGTTGCCCCTCCCGACCTGAGAAGCCGTAGGCGTCGAAGCCGCGGTCGTCGGTGTCGCGCGAATCCCCTTCGCCGATCTCGCCCTCCAGCGTCGTGCCGAAGGCCAGCGGCTGCGGCGGCCGCTCCGGCTCGATCTCGGTCAGCGACAGGCTGTAGCTCCCGGTCGCGCTGGCGAACGGCCGCGCCTCGACGGTGTAGGCGCCGTCGGCCGGCAGGGTGATGATCAATCGCGAATTGGTCCCTTCCGGTCCGCCGTCGTCGTCGGTCGCCAGACTGACGCCGTTGGCGTCGAACAGTTCGAGGTAGGTGTCGAATTCGGCCGAAGCCATGTCGATGCGGACCCGCTGGCCGGCCCGCCCCTCGAATCGCCAGGCGTCGGCCGGGAAGCCGTTGGCGCTCGTCCCGTCGTCGTGGGTCAGGGCCCCGGCGACCGTGTCGCCGATCGCCACGGGCTGCGCCGGCAGCGGCTCCGGTCCTTCGGAGAGGGTCAGGCTGTACTCGCCCTCCGACCCGGCCCCGAGCGGCGTCGCCCGGATGACGTAGGTCCCGCTCTCCGGGGCCGTGAACACCAGTCGGGAGTTGAGCCCGGCGTCGGCGCCGTCGTCGTTCATGGCCAGCTCGACGAAGGTCGGGCCCTCCATCCGCCCGACCCGCACAACCGGGTCAAAGCTCTCGCTGTCGAGAGCGATGGCGAAGCGTTCGCCCGCCCGTGCCCGGAAGGTCCAAGCGTCGTAGGGCCGTCCGTCGTCGGCCTCGGGGTCGCGGTCGCCCAGAGCGCCCTCGACCGTCTGGCCGAGCCGGATGCCGGAAGGCCGCGGGGCGCGCGGCGCGGGCCGCCGCTCGCTCAGGGCGAGGCTGTAGACGCCCTCACCCGCCTCGCCGAGCGTCCGCGCCCGCAGCTCATAGGTCCCCGCCTCCGTGGTCGTGAAGAGGAGCCGCGAGTCGACGCCCTCGCCCAGGCCGTCGTCATCGAAGGCCACCGTCTCCCCACCCGGGCTGCGCAGCTCCAGCGCGGCGTCGAACGCCGCCGAGCGCATCACCGCCTCGAAGCGCTGCCCCGCCCGCGCCGTCAGCGCATAGGCGTCGTATCGGTAGAAGCCGTCGGGGTCCCTCGCGTCGGCCTCGCCGATCTCGCCCTCGACGCTGGCCCCGACCGCCAGCGGTTGCGGCGCCTGGGCCGCGGCCGGCCCCGCCGCGACGAACAGCGCCAGCGTGCTGGCGGCGGCGAGAAACATCTGACGACGCATGCGGGTCCCCTCAAATCGACCGCGATCATAGACGCCGAACCCGGGCGTCTGTAAATCGCGCGGACCGCACGATTCCTGACGACCGGAGCCGAACCCATGACGGCCGAACCCGCGCGCGCGACCCTGATCGACGGCAAGGCCTTCGCCGCCGGCCTGGTGGACCGGGTCGCCGCGGCCTCCGCCCGGCTCGACGCCGCGCAGGGCGTCAAGCCCGGCCTGGCGGTGGTCATCGTCGGCGAGGATCCCGCCAGCCAGATCTACGTTCGCAACAAGGGCGAGACGACCCAGCGGGCCGGCATGCGCTCGGACACCCACCGCCTGCCGGAAACGGCCTCCCAAGCCGACCTCCTCGCCCTGATCGGCGCGCTGAACGCCGACGCCGGCATCCACGGCATCCTCGTCCAGCTGCCCCTCCCCGCCCACATCGACAGCGCCGCCGTCCTCGCCGCTATCGATCCGGACAAGGACGTCGACGGCTTCCACGTCGTCAACGTCGGCCGCCTCGCGGTCGGCGTGCCGGGCCTCGTCCCGTGCACGCCGCTGGGCTGCCTCATGCTGCTGAAGCACGAGCTGGGCGACCTGTCGGGGCTCAACGCCGTCGTCGTCGGCCGCTCCAACATCGTCGGCAAGCCGATGGCGCAGCTGCTGCTCGGCGAGAGCTGCACCGTCACCGTCGCCCATTCCCGCACCCGGGACCTCCCGGCCCTGTGCCGCACTGCCGACATCCTCGTCGCCGCCGTCGGGCGGCCCGAAATGGTGCGGGGCGACTGGATCAGGCCCGGCGCCACGGTGATCGACGTCGGCATCAACCGGGTTCCGTCGCGCGATCCGCAGAAGGCCGCCGAGGGCAAGACCCGCGTGGTCGGCGACGTCGCCTTCGAAGAGGCCGCCGCGGTCGCCGGCCGCATCACACCGGTGCCGGGGGGGGTCGGTCCGATGACCATCGCCTGCCTGCTGGCCAACACCTACACGGCGGCCTGTCGCGCGATCGGCATTGAACCGGAGCCGTTGGGCGCTTGAACCGTTCGGCGTCCGGGCCAATAGTCAGCCAGCCCATCAGGAGACGCCCATGATCCGGTTCTCGCCCCGTGTCGCCGTCGTCGCGGTTGTTCTGGCGACAGCGCCCGCCGTAACCGGCTGCGGCATCAACACCATCCCGACCAAGGAGGAGGCGGCCAAGGCGCGCTGGGCCGACGTTCAGTCCCAGTACCAGCGCCGCGCCGATCTGGTCCCGAACCTCGTGGCGACGGTGCAGGGCGCGGCGATCCAGGAACGCACCACCCTGACCCAGGTGGTCGAAGCCCGGGCCCGCGCCACCAGCGTGCAGGTGACGCCCGAGACGCTCAGCGACCCCCAGGCCTTCCAGCGCTATCAGGCCGCGCAGGGCGAGCTGTCGCAGGCCCTGTCGCGTCTGCTGATGGTGGTCGAGAACTACCCGCAGCTGCAGTCCAACCAGAACTTCCTCGCCCTGCAGTCGCAGCTGGAAGGCACCGAGAACCGCATCGCGGTGGCGCGGCGCGACTACAACGAGGCCGTTCGCGACTACAACACCAGCCTGCGCACCTTCCCGACGGTGATCTGGGCCAACACCATCCATAGCGGCTCCGACCCGATGCAGCTGTTTACGGCCACCGAGGCGGCCCAGAGCGCGCCGAACGTCAACTTCGACGCTCTCAACCCCGCGACGCCTGGCGGCGCCCCGCCGGCCCCGTCCGCCGCGCCCGGTTCCGCTCCCCCGGCCGTGCCGGCGCAGTGAGCCTCGCCCTCCTCACGCGGTCGTCGGGGCGGATCGCCGCCATCCTGGCGGTCCTGCTGGCCGCCGTGTGGCTGGCCGCGGCGCCGGCTGCGGCACAGAACGGTCCGCGATTCCCCACCCTGTCGGGCCGGGTTGTCGACGAGGCCCGGCTGCTGTCCCCCGCCAAGGAGGCGGAGCTCGACGCCCGGCTCGCCGCGCTGGAGCGTGACACCACCGACCAGCTGGTCGTGGTCACGGTCGAAGACCTGCAGGGCTATGCGATCGAGGAGTACGGCTACCAGCTCGGCCGCGCCTGGGGCATCGGCCAGGCGGGCGAGAACAACGGCGTGCTGCTCATCGTCGCGCCCAACGAACGCAAGGTCCGCATCGAGGTCGGCTACGGCCTCGAGCCGGTGCTCACCGACGCCCTGTCGGCGGTGATCATCCACAATCAGATCCTGCCCTCGTTCCGCGACGGCTACTACGAGCGCGGCATCGACCAGGGCGTCACGGCCATCGAGGAACAGCTCAGGCTGGATCCGGCCGAGGCCCAGGCGCGCGCCGCGGCCGCCGAGCGCCCCGAGGCCGCCCCGCCCATCGGCCCGATGATCTTCATCGCCGCCATCTTCCTGTTCATGGCCCTGTCGCTCATCGGGGGCATCGCCGGTCGCGGACGCCGTCGCCGCGCGAACGGCCTGGCGCCGATCCTGATCTGGGCGGCGTCCGAGGCGATGCGCAGCGGTCGCAGCAGCTCCACCTGGGGCGGCGGCGGCTTTGGCGGCGGCGGCTTCAGCGGCGGCGGCGGCAGTTTCGGCGGCGGAGGGGCGTCTGGCGGATGGTGATCGATCAGCATACCGACGCCCCGCGTATCGCGGCGGCCATCGCCGAGGCCGAGGCACACACTTCGGGTGAGATCTTCTGCGTCCTCGCCCGCAAGGTTTCGGACTATCGCGATGTCTCGCTGACCTGCGCGACGGCCGCGGCCCTGGTGCTGCCGTTGCTCCTGATCCCCGTCGGCTTCGAGCCGTCATGGGTGCGCGGCTTCAGTCAGGGATGGGAAGCCGGGCACCTCGCCGCGCGTGACGTCACCGTCGGCCACGCTCTCGCCGCCTACGCCCTCCTGCAGGCGGGAATCTTCCTGCTCGTCTTCGTGCTCACCTCCATCCCGCCCGTGCGCCGGTGGGTGACCCCGCGCAGCATCCGCACGGCCCGCGTGCGAAAGGCCGCGCTGCAGCAGTTCCTCGCCCATGGCGTCCACGTCACCGAGGCGCGCACCGGCGTCCTGCTGTTCGCCTGTCTGGCCGACCATCAGGTGGAGGTGCTGGCCGACAGCGGCATCCACGAGAAGGTCGACGAGTCCGTGTGGGCCGAGGCGGTCGAGGCGCTGGCGCGCGGCCTGAAGCAGGGCGAGGCCGCGGCCGGCTTCGAAGCCGCCATCGGCCTCACCGGCGCCGTTCTGGCGGAGCACTTTCCGCCGCAGCCGCGAGATCGCAACGAACTGGACGACCGGCTGGTCGTTATCTGAACCCGACGAAGCGCCGCCATTCCTCGCGCCGGAGCGCCGGCGCGTTGTCTAGTCTGGAAGTCGATGCCCCGCCTGCTGACGTACAATGTCCACCGTTGCGAAGGCGTCGATCGTCGGGTGGACGTGGGGCGCATCGCCGCCGTCATCGCCGAGCACGAACCGGACATCGTCTGCCTGCAGGAGCTCGACGTCGGCCGGGCCCGGACGGGCTACGTCGACCAGGCGCGCTCCATCGCCGAGCGCCTGTCGATGACCTACCACTTCCATCCGGCCATGCGGGTGGAGGCCGAGCTCTACGGCGACGCCATCCTCACCCACCTGCCGGAGCGCCTGATGCGTTCCGGTCCCTTGCCTTCCGTGCGGGGGGTGCCGCGCCTCGAACCGCGCGGCGCGCTGTGGGCCGAGATCGACCTGGGCGGCGGGGCGACCCTGAATGTGATCAACACCCATCTCGGTCTGGTGCCCCGCGAGCAGCGACTTCAGGCGGCGGCCCTGGTGGGCGAGCAGTGGCTGGGCCATCCCGAGTGCACCGGCCCCACCCTGCTGACCGGGGACTTCAACGCCACCTCGGTGACACGGCCCTACCAGACGCTGGCCCGCCGCCTCGCGGACTGTCAGCGCAGCCTCGGCCTGCGGCCCTCGGTGAAGACCTTTCCGTCCAGCTTTCCCGCCATCCGCATCGACCACTGCTTCACCAGCCCCGAGGTCGTGGTCACGGCGGTCAAGGCGCCCTTCTCCCCCCTCGCCCGCATGGCTTCGGACCACCTCCCGCTGATCGTCGACTTCGAGATCAGGCCTTCGGCAGCGCTTGACGGCGCTGCGACGGAGCCCGCCGCCGCCACGGCCTGAACGCATCGTGCGGCGAGATCGGATCGCCGACCTGGAATTCGGCGATGAGCTGCTCGAGGCGGGACGGCGGCGTCGCCCCCAGGATGCGCATCCGCCCGGTGTCGAACCGCCGCACGGCCTCCCCGACCGAATCGCTCAGGGCCTCGGCGGCCGCGAAGGTGTCGGAATCGACGCCGATCCAGTGGCCGATGGTCCGATGCCGGAACCGGCGGATCGCCTCGCGGCCGGCCTCGTCGCCGGGCTGGACGGCAATGTCGCACTCGGTGTCGAAACCCAGCGACCGGTTGTTCAGGTTGGTCGAGCCGATGCGCAGCACCTCGTCGTCGTAGATCGACACCTTGGCGTGGACGATGATCCTCTGCCCCCGGGCGGTATGTGGCGCGAAGGCGTAGAACCGGTTGCGGCCGTCGGCCTGCTCGAGCCGGAACAGCACCTCCGAACGGGCGGTGTCCATCGTCATCCGGTCGAACCAGCTGGGGCTTCCGCCGGTGGTGACGAGGACGATCTCCGGCCCGTCCGGTTCGCGCAGCCGCTCGGCTAGGGCGGCGGCGATGACGGGCGAGGTGAAGTACTGGTTCTCCATGTAGATCAGCCGCCGGGCCCGCCGGATGGCGTCGAGGTGCAGGGCCTCGTTCTCGCGCACCTCGGCGCGCTCGCGACGGCCCGGCTCGGTGCGGGCGATGGCGACGGTCGCGCCCTCGATATCCGGCTCGACGCCATCCGGCCACGGGTCGACGGGGGCGGGATCGACGACCGTGCGCTCGCCGGTGGCGCGCCGCCACCGCTCGCGGGCCAGGTCGCCCAAGGCCTGCGCCGCCGGTCCGTCCATGACGCACATCACCTCGTGGCGCGGCGGCGCGAGAGCGCCCGAAGGTAGACACCGGCGCGGATCGGCGTCCTCGTGCGCGCTGGAGTCCCAGCGGTCGACGGAGACGTCGCCGCCACCGCAGAAGGCGACGCGATCGTCGATGATCACCACCTTCTGGTGATGGCACGAGCCCAGCGCCATGGGCGGGTCGAGGCGAAACTCGACCATCCGCTTGCGGAACCAGGCATGGGCGCGTTGAGGGAAGAAACCCTGCGAAGCCGCGATGAGGATCGGCGATTTCCAGATCAGCAGCCTCACGTCCAGGTCCGGCCGCGACTTCACCAGCATCCGCAGTTGATGACCGAACTGGTCCGAGGCGCCCTCCGCGCTCTCCGGGTCGAGGCGCGTGCGTGGGTCGAACTGCCAGCCGAGCAGCACGATCGACCGGGTCGCTTTCTGGATGGCGGAGTTCAGGGCGGCGAAATAGGCGGCGTTCTCCATGAGCACCGCGAACCGGTCCGCGGACTCGAGGCGCCAGCAGTTGCGGCCCGGCGCGAACAGATTGTCGAGTTCGTCATTCATGGCGCAGGCCCGACCCAGATCCATGGCGGCGGCACGCGCCTCCCCCCCGGCAGAGACGCACGCGGCCGGCTTCCGTTCCACCTGCCGGCGCTTCGGTCAATGGTGACGCTTTCTTCATGTAACGCCGCATTGCCGGGGCGGCGATTTCCGCGCATAAAGGCCCGTCAACGGACAGGGGGTCGGCGGTGCAGGCGCTGATCGAATTGATCGCAGGTTTCGTCGCCTTGTTGGCCGCTGCGGCTCTGTCCCAGTTCGGCCTGGATCTGAACACGCCCCAAGACAACCAGCGCGAAATCCACCGCGTCCGCGACTGCGGCGGTGAAAAGCCCGCATCGACGATGCTGGCCGCCCGGGCCGAGCGCAAGCAGGACTGCTGATCCCGCCGACCGGCGGATTCCTTCCACCTCGCCTTTGCGCGCCGCATTTGAACCGCTAGGGTCGGCGCGCCCCCGAGCGACCGCCCCGTGGCGACGCTCCGAGACGAGATCGCCGCCTGATGAAGCCTCCCCGCCAACGGCCGCCACTGAACCTCACCGAGCCCGAACCCGAGGCCCCGGGCGACGCCGCGCCGGACGCCGCCGCCGTTGCGTCGGCCACCGAGTCGCTCGCCCCCGCGGAGACGCAACGGCCGATGTCGGAGCGACGCCGGCGCCGCCTGGCCGAGGAGCAGCGCCGCGCCGAGGCGGAGACGGCCCACCACGCCGCCGTTCCCGTCGAAGAGGCCGAACAGACTGCCGTGGCCCCGCCGCCGCCGCTGGCGCAGTCGGCCGACATTCCGCCGATCGCCTGGACGCCGCCGCCAACGCCGGCGCCGCGCCGCGCCGACGCCTCCCCCGCGCCGACCGGGCGCCATGCCTATCTGATCGCCGGCGTCGCCGCCGCCCTGTGGATCGGCGGCGTGGCCGCGTGGGCCGCCTATGAGGTCGGATCGGGCGCGGTGGATCTCGAGCCGCTGCGGATGGCGCTCTACGCCCTCATCGCCCTCGCCCCGGCCGGCCTCGCCATCATGCTGGCCCATGCGGTCCGGCAGGGCGCCGGTCTGGCCGCCGAGACCCGCCGCGCCCGCGACCTGTCGGAAGCGCTCGTCGCGCCCACGGCCCTGGCCGCCCAGCAGACCGGCGAGGTGCTGCAGAGCCTGCGCATGGACATCGACCAGGCGTCGCTGGCGGCGGAGCGCGCGCGCAACGACATGACCCTGCTGCGCGAAGCGCTGGCCCAGGAGACCGCCCGGCTGAACGAGGCGGCGGAGACGGCCGGGCGCACCGCCCGCCGGCTGGCCGAACAGCTCGGCCGCGAGCGCGACCAGATGCAGACCCTCGGCGTCCAGCTGGACAGCCAGGCCGCCGGCGTCATCGACGCGGTGGAACGCCAGTCGCGCATGGTCGTGGACGCCTCCGACCTGGCCCAGACCCAGCTCCGCGAGGCGGAGGCCGCCCTCGCCGCCCGCGCCGCCGACCTCGCCGCCGCCGCCGGCGAGGCCCAGGA
>JAEYTA010000065.1 GCA_023434265.1 Pseudomonadota bacterium | reverse complement strand
GGTCCGATCTTCTTCGAGATCATCCAGCGCAAGGGCAACCAGGCCTTCGGCGAGGGCAATTTCCAGGCCCTGTTCGACTCCATCGAGCTGGACCAGATCCGGCGCGGCGTCATCAAGGTGGATGCCTAGGCCGCCCCACTGGCTGCCCTGGCTCGGTCCGCTTCTCGCGGCCGGCGTCGGGGCAGCGGTCGGCCGGTACGGGCTGGGCGGCGACTTCTGGACGGTGCTGATCGCCGCCCTGATCTGCGGTTTCGCCCCGATCGTCGGCTACCGCATCTGGAAGTGGCGGCACCACCGCAAGGACTGACTGCGCGCCCCTGCGTCCTGCCTGTCCACCCGGTCCCGCTTTCGTAGCGCTGGTCCATCCGGAACGTCTCGCCGATCCACCCGACGCGGTCTCTGTGGACAAGCTGTGGAAAAGCTGGGCGCCATCAGTGGAAGTCCCGTGACCCCGGCAGCACGCGCACGTCGCGCGGATGCCGCCCGCGCGCCGGCTCGTGGGCCGAGCCCGGCGACCGGTCCGGTGTGAGGTCGCCCAGCATCGGGGTCCAGTCGACCAGCTCCTCCACCACCAGGTGGGCGACCCCCTCGGCGCTCTGCACCCGCCCCCTGGCCAGCACCATGCGCGCGCCCATGGCGGTCGGCCGGAAACGCTCGAACGTCTTCTCCCACAGCACCAGATTGGCCACCCCGGTCTCGTCCTCGAGGGTCATGAAGCACACGCCCTTGGCCGTGCCCGGCCGCTGCCGCACCAGCACCACTCCGCCGACCTGCACCCGCCGTCCATCCGGCAGGCGGGCGTAGTCCTCGGCCGTCGTCGCCCCGGCCCTCTTCAGCCGGTCCCGCAGGAAGCTGACGGGATGCCCTTTCAACGACAGACGGATGGACTGGTAGTCGCCCACCACCTCCTCCGATGGGGCCAGTTCCGGCAGGGCCTCCGGCGGCCGGCCGTCGGCCTCGTCCAGACCCATGGCCTCGAACAGCGGCGCCGTCGCCGCCGGCGGCGCCCCCTTCACCGCCCACAGCCCCTGCCGACGGGTCAGCTTCAGCGAGCCGTAAGCGTCCGCCTCGGCCAGCCGGTCCAGCGCCAGCGGCGGCAGTTTCGCCCGCACCCGCAGATCCTCCACGTCGGCGAAGGGGCGGACGGCGCGCACCTCTTCGATCCTTTCGGCCCACTCCTTGCGGAAGCCGTCGATCGATCGCAGGCCCAGCCGCAGGGCGTGACGGGTCTCGCCGGCGCGGGGCTCCAGCGAGGCGTCCCAGCCGCTGGCGTTGACATCCGGGTGGCGCACCTCGACCCCGTGCTCGCGCGCGTCACGGACCAGCTGGGCGGGGGCGTAAAAGCCCATCGGCTGACTGTTCAGCAGGGCGGCGGTGAAGACCTCCGGGTAGAAACATTTCACCCAGGCCGAGACGTAGACCAGCAGGGCGAAGGCGCAGGCGTGGCTCTCCGGAAAGCCGTACTCGCCAAAGCCCTTGATCTGTTCGAAGCAACTGCGGGCGAAGTCGGGCGGGTAGCCGCGGCCGATCATCCGGTCGACGAACTTCTCCTCGTGCTCGTGGATGGTGCCCATGTGCCGGAAGGTGGCCATGGCGCGCCTCAGGCTATTGGCCTCCGCTGGCGAATATTTCGCCGCCTCCATGGCGATGCGCATGGCCTGCTCCTGGAACAGCGGCACGCCCAGGGTCTTGTGCAGCACCTTCTTCAGCTCGTCGTCCGGACCGTGCTCCGGCGCGGGAGCGGGAAAATCGATCCGGTAGGGTTCGCCGCGATTCCGGGCCTCCCGCCGCTCCTTCCGCCGCCTCAGATAGGGGTGGACCATGCCGCCCTGGATGGGCCCGGGCCGCACGATCGCCACCTCGACCACCAGGTCGTAAAACTCGCGTGGCCGCAGTCGCGGCAGCATGGCCATCTGAGCCCGGCTCTCGACCTGGAAGACGCCGATCGAGTCGCCCCGGCACAGCATGTCGTAGACCGGCGCCTGCTCCATCGACACCGTGTGCAGTTCCAGCGCCCGGCCATAGCTTTCGCCGATCATCCGGAAGGCCCGCTTCAGCGCGGTCAGCATGCCGAGGGCCAGGACGTCGACCTTCATCAGCCCGAGGAAGTCGACATCGTCCTTGTCCCATTCGATGAAGGTGCGATCGTCCATCGCGGCGTTGCCGACCGGCACGATCTCGATCAATGGCGTCTGGCTGAGCACATAGCCGCCGACGTGCTGGCTCAGGTGACGGGGGAACTGGATCAGCTCGGCGGTCAGCTCCAGCGCCAGCCTCAGCCGCGCGTCGTCGCGATCCAGGCCGGTGTGGTCGACGTGCTCGTCCTTCACCCCCTCGCCCCACGAGCCCCAGACGGTGTTGGCCATGCGGGCGGTGACGTCCTCGGTAAGGCCCAGGGCCTTGCCCACGTCGCGGATCGCCGAGCGAGGCCGATAGTGGATCACCGTCGCCACGATGGCCGCCCGGTCGCGACCATAGCGATCGAAGACGTACTGCATGACCAGCTCGCGCCGTTCATGCTCGAAGTCGACGTCGATGTCCGGCGGCTCGTCGCGGTCGGCCGACATGAAGCGCTCGATCAGCACGTCCTGCTCGGCCGGATTCACATTGGTGACGCCGAGGCAGTAGCAGACCACCGAATTGGCGGCCGAGCCCCGGCCCTGGCACAGGATGGGATCCTCCTGCCGTCGCGCCCAGGCGACGATGTCGTGCACCGTGAGGAAGTAGTTGGGGTATTTCAGCTGTTTGATCAGCCTCAGCTCCCGGACGATCTTGGTCCGGATGTCGACGGGCACGCCCTCGGGCCAACGTTCCCGCGCCCCGGCGAAAGTCAGCCGCATCAGCCGACGCTGGGCGGTCCAGCCTTCGGGCACGGGTTCGTCGGGATAGCGGTATTCCAGCTCGCGCAGGGAAAACCGGCAGGCGCGCGCCACCTCCATGGTCCGCGCCAGCGCCGCCTCGTGACCGCGGAACAGGCGGGCCATCTGCGACGGCGGCTTCAGATGGCGCTCGGCGTTGGCCTGCAGCCGGCGGCCGGCCTTGTCGATGGTCGTCCCTTCGCGCACGCAGGTCAGCACGTCCTGCAGCCGGCGACGGTCCGGATGGTGGTAGAGCACGGCGTTGGTGGCGATCATCGGCGCGCCGGTCCGCTCCGCCATGGCCGCCAGCCGGTTCAGCCGCCGCCGGTCGTCGCCGCGCCACAGCGGAGCTACAGCCAGATACAGGTCGTCGGGCCAGGCGCGCCGCCACTCCGTCAGCCGCGCCTCGAAGGCCGCGTCGGGTCGCTCCGGCGCCGGGGCCAGGGCGATCATTCCCTCGCCCAGCGCCGCCGCCTGCTCGAAGGTCAGCCGCGTCTCGCCCTTGGCGATCCGTTCCGCCTCGGGATCGGCGCCCGGCTGCGGCACCGCCTCGCTCTTGCCCAGCGACAGCAGGCGGCACAGACGGCCGTACGCCGCCCGGTCGCGGGGAAAGACGATCAGTTCGGTCCCGTCGACGAAGCCCAGCCGCGACCCGACCACCAGCGACAGGCCGGCCTTCTCCGCTCCCATCAGCGCCCGCACCATGCCGGCGAGGGTGTTGCGGTCCGCCACGCCCACCGCCGCCAGCCCCAGGGCCTTCGCCTGCAGCATCAGCTCGCCCGGGTGCGACGCGCCCTCGAGAAAGCTGAAGTTGGTCATGGCGCCAAGCTCGGCGTATTCGCCATCCCAACTCACGGCAGCACCCCGTGCATCCACCACGAGGGCGCGCGCTCGCCCTCGCCGCCGCCGTATTCACGGCCGTACAGCCCTTCGCGGAACAGCCAGTAGCGCCCCCCGGCCTCGTCCTCGACACGGTAATAGTCGCGGGTGCGGACGGCGCGACGATCCGCGACGGGACGCCACCATTCCGACGACAGGCGTTCGGGCCCGTCGGCGCGGATCACCCGCCGCGACAGCCGCCGCCAGGTGAAACGCGCCGGCGCGCCGTCGGGCAACTCCGCGATGGCCTCGACCGGCTCGGGCGGATCGAACAGCAGGATCGGCCGCCGACCGGGATCGGCGTCGACAGCCGGCGGCGGGCCGGCCAGGGCCGGCCGCCAGCGCTCGGCCCGCTCTGGAATCCAGCTGTCGACCGGTTCGGAAACCAGCACCCGGTCTTCACCCAGACGGGCGGACAGGCGATCCACCAGGGTGGCCAGCTGCTCCGCCTGTCGGGCTCCCGCCTCGCCTTCGAGCGCGGTCTGGCGGACCATGACCGGCTCGGTCGCGTCGGCGGTCAGCATCAGGGCGTCGACGCCGAAGCCCAGTTCCAGCCGGCCCAGCCCGGCCTCGCGGAACAGTCGCAGCCACACCGAAGCCTCGCGCCCCGGCCGGCCGGTACGGATGGCCAGGGAGGTCGTCCCGCCGTCGGTGCGGAAGCCGGTCAGGGTCAGCCCCCGCGCCCCCTGCGCGTCCCGCTCCAGCGCGGCGGCGAGGTCGGCGGCCAGCTCGGGCAGCCGCGCCTCGACCCCGGCGAGATCGCCCAGCGGTTCGGCGAAGGCCTGCCAGGTGCGATACCGGGCCGGAGGCCGCACCGGCGTCAGCGCCTCTCCTTCATGTCCCAAGGCCTGATCCAGCCGGCGCACCAGTTCGATGCCGTCGCCGCCCCGGAAGCGCCGCGCCAGCCCGGCGCGCGGCATGGCGTAGAGGTCGCCGATCCGCTTCAACCCGAAGCGACGGGCCTGGGCGAGGGCGGCGGCGTCGAGCCGCAGCGCCTCCAGCGGCAGCTCGGCCAGCCGTTCGCGCAGCCGGTCCTGTCCCACCACCGGGGCATGGCCGTCCGGATCGCTCCAGCGGGCCAGCGCCCAGGCCGCCCCCGGCGTCGGAGCGGCGGCGACACGAGCCGGGATCCCCGCCTCGGCCAGCCGGTCGCGGATCTGCCCCAGCAGGGCCCGTTCGCCGCCGAACAGATGCCCCGCCCCCGTGACGTCGAGGTACAGCCCCTCCAGACCGTCGGGCGAGGCGTCGAGGCTGACGGAGGGCGACCAGCGCTCGGCCCAGACCGCCAGCGCCTCCAGCGCCCGCGCGTCGGCGGCGGGGTCGGCTGGCTGGCAGACGAGATGCGGGATCATGGCCAGGGCGTCGGCCTGGGTCTGGCCGCGACGCAGGCCGACGTTCCGGGCGGACGGACTCAGGGCGTGCAGAACCATCGCCCCCCGGCCGTTCTTCAGGGTCAGGGCGAAGGGCTGGCGCGGGTCAAGGGCGGGTTCAGGCGGCGAGGCCGGACGGCGCGCCCGCTCCAGCGATCGACGCCGGACGGACACCGGCCAGTCGATCAGCCAGACGGAGACGATGCGTCTCATCATCCTGCTCCAGAATCCACGTCCCCGGCCGTTCGCCGCGCCCCCGGGCCAGTTCGGCCTGCAAGCGGGCCGGCCCCGGCGCCCGCGCGTCGTCGGCGTCGCCGCGGCTGGCGAGCACGGACACCCGCCAGCGCCGGCGGGCGGCGCTGAGTCCGTCCAGTCCGCGCGACAGCACCACTCCGATCGCCTCCCCGTGCCGGGCCGCGAAATCCAGCCGCCGGCTCTGGGTCAGGGAGGCTCCTTCCACCGCCCCGAGGACCAGGGAGACCGCCCCCGAACGCAGCGCCTGTTCCATCGCCCACAGCGCTTCCGCCGTGGTCGCCGTGGGAACGAGAACGAGCGGCGGCTCCGTCAGCCCCCGCGCATGGGGCCGCCCGTACTCGCCCAGCCACACCCGCGGCAGCGCCAGCAGCGCCGGCCGCGTGTCTTCGACCGGTCGCCGCGACAGGGCGAACAGCAAGGCCGCGCCCATGTCCCGCGGCAGCGGCGCGCACGCCTCTTCCAGCGGCGCGGCCGCCTCAGGAAAACGCTCCGGCGATGCGAAGGGCGAGAGGTCCATGGGAGTCCGAAAGAGAAGGTTCTCTTTTTGTTCCTATGCCCGGGGAGAGTCAAATACGGAGTCCGGCGACGCTTGTTTTGGGGGAGCTTCAGCCCTTGGGGCGAGCGCGCAGTTCGTCGCGGATCTCGGCCAGAAGCGCCTCGGTCGGTGTTGGCGCCGCCGGAGCCGTCTCCGGTCCGGCGGCCTGCTCGCGGCGGAGCCGGTTGATCGCCTTGACCAGAAGGAAGACCACCGCGGCCACGATCAGGAACTGGATCACGGTGTTGACGAAGGCGCCGTACTGGATCGCCACCTTCTCCACGGCCTCGGTGGCCGGATTCTCGGCGACCAGCACCCACTCCAGGTTCGAGAAGTCGACCCGCCCCAGCAGCAGCCCGACCGGCGGCATCACCACCTGTTCGACCAGGCTGGTGACGATCTTGCCGAACGCCGCGCCGATCACGACCCCGACCGCCAGGTCGACGACGTTGCCCCGGGCGATGAATTCCCTGAACTCCGACGCCACGCCCATGCTCAGGCGTCCCCGGCGGCGTTCAGCCGCTCGCGCAGTTCCTTGCCGCTCTTGAAGAAGGGCACCGCCTTGGCGGGCACGTCGACCGCCTCGCCCGTGCGCGGGTTCCGCCCGGCCCGGGCAGGCCGCGCCCGCACCGAAAACGCCCCGAAGCCCCGCAGTTCGACCCGGCCGCCCTCGCCCAGCGCCTCGACCATCTGGCCCAGCACCACATTGACCACCCGCTCAACCTCGGCGTGGGTCAGATGGGTGTTTTCTGCGGCGAGCTTTTCAATCAGCTCGGACTTGATCATGCGGACCCCCACCCAGTTCAGTCCCTGCCCCGGACCCATACGGGTGCATCCGAGCGCTGGATGCAAGCCCACCCTAGCCGTCGCGTGACGGGGGAAAAAGGGCCAACTGCCCGTTCGCACGTAGAAATATGGGTTAACTGTCGCCGACCGTACACGGATTGCCCGACCGACCCGACGCGAAAAGGGCGGCCGGATCGCTCCGGCCGCCCCTCGTTTTCCCGCCGTGGCGGAAGGCCTTATTCCTTCGAGCCGGCCTTCTCACGCAGGGCGGCGCCGAGGATGTCGCCCAGCGAGGCGCCCGAGTCCGACGAGCCGAACTGCTCGATGGCCTCCTGCTCGTCCTTCATCTCCAGCGCCTTGATCGACACCGAGACGCGGCGCGAGGCCTTGTCCACGCCGGTGATCATGGCGTCGACGCGGTCGCCGACCGAGAAGCGCTCGGTGCGCTGCTCGGCGCGGTCGCGCGACAGGTCGGACTTGCGGATGAAGGCGGTCGCCGGGGCGTCCTCTTCACCGAACTTGACCTCGATGCCGCCGGTCTCGATCGCCGTCACGGTGACGGTGATCTGCTGGCCCTTCTTGAAGACATCGC
>JAEYTA010000039.1 GCA_023434265.1 Pseudomonadota bacterium | reverse complement strand
GCCCTGGAGCTGGCCCTCGGCGTGGCCGTCGCCGGCCTCGTCGCCGCCATGGGCCTCCTGCCGCCCCCCGGCGCGCTCTAGCGGCGCGTCGCCCGCGACGACCAGTGGATGTGATGGATCAGCCAGCCGTCGCCGTGGCGGCGCAGCAGCATGGTCTCGGTCGTCGTCTGGTCGACGGCGCGGCCGCCGAACTCGCCGGCGGTGCGGCCCTCGCTGGCGACCCAGGCCACGTCGCCCGATGCGTCCCCCGACCGCCGGGACGTCGTCGCGGTGGTGGCCGCGGCGAAGGCGGCGTCGGCCTCGAGATGGTGCGAGGCGTATTCGGCCCGCGACCGTTCCGCGCCGCCGGCCTCGAAGATCAGCGCGTCCTCGGCGAGCAGGGCGAGCGCCGCGTCCCCGTCGCCGGCGCGCAGGGCGGCGTGGAAGGCGTCGACGGTCGCCGCCGCCTCGCCGGCCGCCGGGGCCAGTACGGCGGGCGGAACCGCATGATGGGCGTCCTGGGCGAGGGCCGGGGCGGCGGAAAGGGCGAGGACGGCGGCGGCGAGGGCGAAGGGCGTGCGGGACATGGGCGGCTCCACGGATTCGTCCCACCCTGACCGGGATCGCGGCGCCTGTCAGCCCGTCGTGGCGAGGCGGGGCCAGTCCGGCGTCTGGTTGCGGAACCAGGTCAGTTGGCGCTTGGCGTAGTTGCGCGTCGCCTGGCGCACCGCCTCGACCGCCTCGTCCAGCGTCGTCTCGCCGGCCAGATGAGCCGCGAACTCGCGCACCCCGACCGCCTTCATGGCCGGCAGGTCCGGATCGAGCCGCCGGGCGACGAGGGCGCGCACCTCCTCCACGGCGCCGTCTTCGACCATCCGCGCCACCCGGGCGTCGCAGCGGGCGTAGAGCGTCGCCCGGTCGGGTTCGACCACCCGCCCGGTCCACGATCCGGGCGGCAGCAGGGGGGTGGTGTCGGCGGTCCAGTCGCTGAGCGCCCGGCCGGTGTGCGCCGCCACCGCCAGGGCGCGCGTCAGCCGCTGGCGGTCCCCCGGTGCGATGCGCGCCTCGGCGGCCGGGTCGAGCGCCGCGAGACGCCGCCGGAACGCCGCCTCTCCCTCCGCCTCCAGCGCCGCCGCCGACGCCGCCCGCACCTCGTCCGGAACCTCAGGAATATCCGCCAACCCCTTGGTCAGGGCCGTGAAATACAGACCTGTGCCGCCCACCAGCAGGGCCGGGCGGCCGGCGGCGGCCAGCGCCTCCAGCTCCGCCAGCACCGCCCGGCTCCAGCGCCCCACGGACCATGCATCGGCGGCGTCGGCCACGCCGTAGAGCCTGTGTTCCGCCACCGCCTCGTCCGTCGGCGACGGCCGGGCGCTGAGCACGCGCAGGTCGGCGTACAGCTGCTGGCTGTCGGCGTTGACGATCGTCGCCCCGCTGCGCGCGGCCAGTTCGAGCGCCAGCGCCGACTTGCCCGAGGCGGTCGGTCCGGCGATCAGGGTCACGGGGGCCGGGGATGTGATCTCGGACAAATCGAGGCTCGCGGGCGGGGGCTATATCGGCGATAGAACGCCCGCCGCCCGCCCGGCAAGCCCAGGAGTCCCCCGTGTCCCGTCCGCCCCTCGACCGCGCCCAGGTCCTCGCCGCCCTCGACGCCGTGAAGGACCCGAAGAGCGGGCAGGGGCTGGCTGCGGCCGGGCTGGTGCAGGGCCTGGTGGTGGCCCACGACCGCGTCGGCTTCGTCCTCGAGGTGCCGCCGCGCGATACCGCCGCCTACGCCCCCATCCGCGACGCGGCCGAGGCGGCGCTCAAGGCCCTGCCCGGGGTGACCCGCGTCTCCGTGGTGCTGACCGCCGAGGCGGTGCAGAAGCCGGCCTTCCCGCGCCGCAGCGCCGGCCTGTCGCCGCAGGCGGTGCACCAGATCCGCCCCGGCGCGCCGGTCCCGACCGATCGCCCGGCCCACGTCCGACGCGTGCTGGCGGTGGCCTCCGGCAAGGGCGGGGTGGGCAAGTCGACCGTCGCCGCCAACCTCGCCGCCGCCCTCGCCGCGCGGGGCCTGTCGGTGGGGGTGCTGGACGCCGACGTCTACGGCCCCTCGATGCCGACCATGCTCGGCGTCTCGGGCAAGCCCGACTATGTCGACGGGGCCATGCAGCCGCACGAGGCGCACGGGTTGAAGGTCATGTCCATGGGCCTGCTGGCCGGCGCCGACGAGGCCATGGTCTGGCGCGGGCCCATGGCGTCCCAAGCCATCACCCAGATGCTGACCCAGACCCGCTGGGGCACGGAGGACCGGCCGCTCGACGTGCTGGTCGTCGACCTGCCGCCGGGCACCGGCGACGTGCAGCTGACCCTGATCCAGAAGACCCCGCTGGACGGGGCGGTGATCGTCTCGACCCCGCAGGAGGTGGCGCTGGCCGACGCCCGCCGCGCCCACACCCTGTTCCGGAAGGTCAAGGTTCCGACGCTGGGCCTGATCGAGAACATGTCCGGCCCGGTATTCGGGGAGGGCGGGGCCGAGGCCGAGGCCGGCCGCCTCGGCGTGCCCTTCCTTGGGGCCCTGCCGCTCGACGCCGCCCTGCGCCAGGCCGGCGACGCCGGCCGGCCGCTGGTCGCGGCCGAGC
>JAEYTA010000198.1 GCA_023434265.1 Pseudomonadota bacterium | reverse complement strand
GCCCTGGCCAGGGCGGCGGCGCGGTCGAGGGCCCGTTCGGGCAGATGCACGCCGTCGGCGCCCACCTCGGCGGCGAGGTCGGCGTCGAGGCCGACGAGCAGGCGCACGCCGCTTCCCGCGGTCGCCTCCCGCAGGCGACGCGCGGTCTCGCCGGCGTCGGCCGCCCCGAAGGGACGGTAGACCACGGCGGCTCCGGCGGGCAGACGGGCGGCCGTCTCCCACGGCCGCGGGGTGCGTCCGGGGTCGGTGAAGAAGAGCAGCGGCGGCAGGACCGGACCGCGGCTGACTTCGGCGGCGGTCCGGGCTAGACCGCTGGCGACCTCCCACAGGATTTCGGCGTCGGCCCGGCTCATGACGACCTCTTCCCCCGATCCGCTCGCGCCGTCCAGCGCCGTGGCCGAACGGCTGGAGACGATCCGCCGCCGCGTCGCCAGGGCCTGCCGCATCGCCGGGCGCGATCCGGCGGCCGTGGTTCTGACGGCGGTGAGCAAGACCCAGCCGGACGCGGCGATCGATGCGGCGCTGGCGGCCGGCCAGCGGGTGTTCGGCGAGAACCGGGTGCAGGAGGCGCAAGGCCGCTGGGCCGGGCGGCGCGACGCCTTCCCCGACCTGGAGCTGCGCCTGATCGGACCGCTGCAGAGCAACAAGGCGGCCGACGCCGTGGCCCTGTTCGACGTGATCGAGACGCTGGACCGGGTGAAGCTGGCCGAGGCGTTGGCAGCGGCGGGGGAGAAGCACGGGCGGGCGCCGCGAGTGCTGGTCCAGGTCAACACCGGCGCCGAGCCGCAGAAGGCCGGCGTCCTGCCCGGCGAACTCCCGGCCTTGGTGGAGCGCGCCCGGTCCCTCGGCCTGCAGCCGGAGGGGCTGATGTGCATTCCGCCGGTCGACGAGGCGGCCGGGCCCCACTTCGCCCTGCTGCGCAAGCTGGCGCGGCGCGCAGGGCTGGAGGGTCTGTCGATGGGGATGAGCGCCGACTACGAGACCGCCATCCGCTTCGGCGCCACCCATGTGCGCGTCGGTTCGGCGCTGTTCGGGGAACGAATTCGCTCCGAGACGCCCTCTAGGGGCTGAAAACCTTCGCGGCGGGGCTCGCGCCCTTGGCGAACCGGCCAAGCCTCGCCATTCTTGCAGACATGCCCACGCCCAAGACGATCCTGATCATCGACGACGACGACGACCTCCGCGAGGCTCTCGCCGAGCAGCTGGCCCTGCACGAGGCGTTCCGCCCGGTGCAGGCGGCGACCGCCGCCGAGGGGGTCAAGCTGGGGCGCGAGGCGCGCGCCGACCTGATCCTGCTGGACGTCGACCTGCCTGACATGGACGGCCGCGAGGCCTGCCGCTTGCTGCGCAAGGACGGCGTCTCGACCCCGATCATCATGCTCACCGGCCAGGCCTCGGACGCCGACACCGTGCTGGGTCTGGAGTCGGGGGCCAACGACTACGTCACCAAGCCCTTCCGCTTCGCCGTCCTGCTCGCCCGCATCCGCGCCCACCTGCGCAGCCACGAGCAGTCCGAGGACGCGGTGTTCCGCATCGGCCCCTATGAATTCCGCCCGGCCGCCAAGGTCCTGATCGACGACAAGGGCCGCAAGGTCCGGCTGACCGAGAAGGAAACCAACATCCTCAAATACCTCTACCGCGCCGGGGCCAAGGCCGTGTCGCGCGAGGAGCTGCTGACCGAGGTGTGGGGTTACAACGCCGGGGTCACGACGCACACGCTCGAGACCCACATCTACCGGCTGCGCCAGAAGATCGAGCCCGAGCCGGGCCAGGCCCGCCTGCTGCTCACCGACGCCGGCGGCTACCGCCTCCAGCCCTGACGGCTCAGCCGGTCCGCCACTCGCCCAGGGTCGTCCCGTCGGCGGCGAGGAAGGCGACCCGGTCCATCTGGACCGCCGCGACGCAGACCGGCCGCTGGTCCGGGCCGGCGGCGCGACAGCGGACGGCGCGGCCGTCCGGGAAGGCGACGAAGCGGCCTTCGAACTGCACCCGCCAGCCGTCCACCGGCCGGGCGAGGGGCGCGTCGCCCTCGGTCCGGACCGTGTAGCTGAAAGCCCGGCCGTTGCGCCGGCCGAGACGCGAGCCGCCCGCTTCGTGCACCGCGGCGAGGCCGACGGTCGGCGGCGACGCCGAGGCGGGCCCCACCAGCGGATCGGGCCGCACGGTCGAACAGCCTTCGGCGGTCATCCACGGTCGCGGCATCCAGAAGCCCTCGACGGCCTCCCACTGCCCGTCGCCGCCCGCGACGAGGGCCGAGTCAGTCCAGTCGCCGGGGGTGAGGGTCAGGCGGAGCGTTTCGCGGTTCTCGCCCCACGACCAGCGGGCGAGGCCGTCGCCGGCCGCCTCGGCCGGTCGCGGGTCGGGCCCGCCGCACCCGAAGGCGCTGCGGATCGAGAACTGGCGTCCGACGAGGGTGTCCGGGCCGGACGGCGCGGTTCCGGCCGCATAGGCCGCGGCGGCGTCGGCCATGGCCGCCAGCAGGCCGGCCCGATCCATGGCCGGCGTCAGGACCGGCGCGGGCGCCGGCGGCGAGGCGGGGAC
>JAEYTA010000188.1 GCA_023434265.1 Pseudomonadota bacterium | reverse complement strand
AGCGCGACCACCGACGGCTCGTTCAGCACGATGCCCTTGCCCTTCATGTAGATCAGGGTGTTGGCGGTGCCGAGGTCGATGGCGATGTCGTTGGAGATCGCGCCGAAGACGTGGGAGAACATGGGCCGGGATACCGTTCGTTCGGGCCTTGAAGGGCGTGGGTCTGACCTGATCCGCCCGGCGAGGCCCCGGCCGCGCGCATCCCCATGAGCGCCGCCTCCTGATCGTCTTCGCCTGACCGACCGACGGCCCGTTTGCCCGTGTCACGTGGCGATTACAAGTCCCTGATCGGGCATGGGGACCGGATAGCCAGCTTGGCCGTTCACGATAGCGTCAGTCACGCTTCCGCGCCCGGCGCTCAGGCGGGGTGCAGGCCCTCCGCGTGCAGCGTCTTCTGCACGCAGGGACGCGACTGCACGAGGGTCAGGTGGGCGTTAAGCTTGGGGAAGCGCTCCTTGTCGAGCAGGTCGTTGAGGCGGAGCCAGCGGGTGAAGACGGACAGGTAGCCGTCGGCGACGGTGTAGCGCTCGCCCATCACCCATGGCCCGCGGAGCAGGTGGTGCTCGACGAGGTCGTATTTCGACAGCGCCGGCTCAAGCGCCTTCGCCCTCGCCTCGTCTTCCAGCGGCGGGTGGGCGAACAGCACCTTGCTGATGGCCGGGTGCAGGGACGAGCCGAGGTAGCCGTTGACGGCGTGCAGGTGAGCCAGCTGGAACGGCTCCTCCGCGGGCGGCAGCAGCTCGGCCTCGGGATGGGTCGCGGCGACGTACCACATGATGGCGAGGTTCTCGGTCAGCACCCCCTCGTCGGTGACCAGCGCCGGGGTGACGCCGGCGGGATTCACGGCCAGGTATTCCGGCGTCTTCTGCTCGCCCTTGGACAGGTCGATGCGGACCGGCTCGTATTCGGCGCCGGCCTCCTCCAGCGCGATGTGGGAGGCCAGGGCGCAGGCGCCGGGGGAATAGTAGAGCTTGAGCATCGGGCGTCTCCTCCGGGAAGGGTCGAAGGGGGAAACGCCGGCGGGCGGGCTTCTTTCCCTGTCTACGGCTCCGGAGCCGCCTCGCGCCGCTTCACGAACTCGCGCACCGCCAGCATCAGCCCCAGCCAGACCACCGCCACGGCGGCGAGGATCAGCGACGTCCACACCCCGTCCCCCGACACGGCCGACACCACCGCCCCGCCGAAGAAGGCGACCAGCGCCGTCTTGGGGAGCACGCCGAGGGCGCAGCCGGCGAGATAGGTCCAGAAATTCGCCCGTGTCGCCCCGAAGGCCATGTTGACGACGATGAACGGCGCCGAGGGCACGTTGCGGATCATAAAGCTGGCGTAGAAGGCGTTCCGGCCGACGAAGCGCTTGAGCCGGGCCAGGGTGCGGCTGTCCAGCCGGTCGACGAGCCGGGCCGTCGGCCCCCGGCCCAGCCAGTAGGTGACGCCGGCGGAGACCACGGTGCCCACCCAGCTGTAGAGGAAGCCGAGATTGGGCCCGAAGGCGACCACGCAGGCGGCGATGAGGATGAACTGGGGCGCGCCGATGAACGCGGCGGCGACGAACAGGACGACGGTGGCGGCGAAGGCCCACGGGCTGCCGGCGTAGCCCTGCAGCCAGGCCTCCAGTTTCGCCTCGGTGGCCAGCCCTAGCTGGGTCTTGCCCAGCGCCAGCAGGCCGACCGTGGCCCCGAGCAGCAGCGCCGCCGCCAGCGCCGTCCGCCACCGGCGCGCCTCCATGTTGAGGATGAAGTCGAGGATGCGGCGCATGGGCGATGAGGTATCATCCGCTGGGGTCGGGCGCGAGGCGGTTGGCCATCGCCCCTTCGACCCCGCCTTCCGAGCCTACAGCCCCTTGACCTGATCGATCACCGCGAGAGCCGCGGAGACGGCGGTGCTGCGGACCGTGCGGGTCGCGTCGGGCGGTACGTCTTCGATGATCGCGGCGACGCTAGTCTCGACACCTGCGAGGATCTTGTAGGACTCCCAGTCCATAGCTGTGATGGGAGGGGCCTTTACGGTAGCGCTCCCGCTCTCCGCGAAGGCCTTAAGCCGCTGCCTGAAGTCCGCGAGCCACTGGAGGGACCGGGCCACGCGATCCCGTCGGGCGCGAAGGTGTTCGATCACGAGCGAGCCCAACATGCCCGCCACTCCCGCAACGAGCGTGAACGCTCCTGTGACGACCGCGGTCGCCGTGGATGGTGTAGGCGCCCCCGACCTGTCAACCTTGGCGGCGCACCCAGGTTGGGGCCCCTCGGGAGCGAAGGTCGCCAGCTGACCGTCGCGTACCGAAACCGGCACAACGCCGATCCCGTCGATGGCGACATCCTGACAGCTGGCATCGACGCAGAGCCGCCCGCGGGGACTCGTCGATTCAATCGCCACGAACCGGGCGCCCACCACAAGGCTGCACCGCTCCGTAGGCGCGACGCCGGCTCGCGCCGAGGGAACGAAGAGAACCAGCGCCAATCCGGCGGCCGCTAGGCGCTGAAGCATCGGCTTCATCAGGATGTCCCTTCCGCACCAATCCGATCGTCCAGCTTGTCCATCAGCCGAAGAACCTTCGCAGACAGGCGGCCTCCGAAAACCGGATTCCTGGCCTCGGATCGGACAATCGCTTCCACCGCCTGGGCGATGCGCTGCCGCGCTCGCTCGAACGCAAACCGATTGCTCCCGACCTCGGCCGTCCTGATCAGTCTCAGCAATATCCAGACGTGAAAGATCGACGCCGCCACCCAGTCGAGCCGGTGCGACCTGGATCTGAGGATATCCACTGCGTCGATCGCCAGCGCACCCGGGATAAGACACCCAAAGAAGACGTTCTCCAGGTATCCCATTTGTCCAATCATGTTGGTGACAAGCGCGCGCCCCAGCTTCGTAATCCTGTATTTTCCCTCCGGCTCCGCGAAGACGCCCTCGATCAGCGCCTCCCGGATGAGAATGGCCAACGAGATATCGAAGTACCGGGATTCACTCCATCCGTTCTTATGAAACAGGCTGAGCAGCTTGGTCTTCGACAAGGATCGACCGGTTCGCAGAAGCTCGAGAACCCGGACCTTTTCCAGAAAGCTCTCGACATCGCCATACGAGGTATACGGGACATGGTAGTTGAAGATGTTGCCCACATATCCCGATTGGATATTGTTATCCTGCAGTATCTCTTCACTCAGAAATAGCCCCGCCGGGGATCGCGAATCCCTCCCGAGCCAACGCGTGACCCCTTCGACCCGGACAAAGTTGGCGAACCGGTCGTTCTTCGACTGCAGAAGAACGTCGACGAGCCGGTAGCTTTTGCTGGTCGTGATGGCATCGATGGCGTTCCAGAGGCGGACGGCCAGATCCCCGGGGATGAGCGACCGGATATCGCGCACGTCCTCCAGAGCGTCCTTGAGCGCAGCCTCAAGAACGTGCCGGATGTAGTTGATGCGATGCCGCATGTTTTCGAGGAACAGCCCGGGCACCTTGCGCTCGGACAGGCCGGTCGCCGAGGCCAGCCCCCTCTGAACGCTGCGGAACATCTCCACAGCGGCGCCGGCCTTCCACCCCGCGTATTCCGTGTTCTCTCTCTCGATCCTCTGGACGAGACTGTTGAACACGTCCCTCAGTTCCGGCGGGGAGACGTAGTAGTCGAGACTTACGAATGGCCCGAAAGCCAGGGAGTGATCCTTCCAGAAGCACTCCATGGTGCTAGTCCGCATCGTGACCTGGACGAGAACCTTCAGAGTCTCCCGCGTCCGGGGAAGATGTAGCTGAGCCTGGTCCGCTATGATCCACTGGGACAGGGTCGAGAGCACGAGCGAATGAGTGGTGCCTTGCAGGAAATCCGAGGCCTGTATGAAGTCGAAGCCATCGAAAATCAGGTAGAACCGGACCCCCCTTGAGCAGGCGAAAAGGACAAAGATTTCGAGCGCGAGAAAATCGTCCGATCCGATCGGCTCGTTCTGCATGCGCGTGAACCACTGGGACCGACGCCCCACATCGGGATCCTCGAACGCAGCGCAGGCCCTCAGGACGCAGGCGGAGAGTTGGCCGATGCTAGGCTCGGCGCGGGCCGCGGAATAACGCGTCGCAAATTCCTCGAAATCATCCCTCGTGGCCTTGTCGCGCAAATTCGGCACAAGGGAGTTCGGGGTGCCGGCTGGCAACAGCCGGGTATGCCCGTCGGGTTGAGGCTGGGGCGTTGTGTAGCCGCTGTAGAGCAGATCCCGCATGCAGCACACCACGACGTACTTTTGCGATTTCCGCTTGATTTCAATCGATATGTCGCGGGGACTCTCTCCGCTAAACGTCTTCTTTCGGAAGAGATGGGCGTACAGCTTCCGGTATTCCACTCGGCTGGTGACAATCCACGCGTCAACAAAATCTCTGAAGTGAACACTCGTAATATACTTGTTCAGGCTGGACTTTCCCGCACCCGTTCCCCCCGCGAGGATGATGATCGGATCTGGCCCGCTTCGCGGCCCGGCCACATTGCGGATGATGGTCTCGGTAACCCAGCGACGAACATGGTCGGGCGACTGGTTCACGATGCGATCTGTGTCCGCCGACGCCGGGCGGCGCGTCGTGAACTGGTTTCTGGCGAAGCGCCTGACCGAACTCTTCCGGGGGAAAATGTACTTCTCGCGCCACTCCTCAAGGCTGTGTTTGCCAAACTCGAACTTGGCGAGAGCTTCCTGAAGAAGCATGGCGAAAGGCGCGAGGTTTTCGTAGCTTGAGAGAATGCCCAAATCGACACCAGGCGTCCCGGGCCGGGCCGGGAGCATATCTCCCCCAATGTCGTCGATCAGTTCTGCCTCGGTGAAGGCACGGAGCGCGTCGGCTCCGAACCGCGCAATAAGTTCACTGTCGTCTGGCTGCATTCCCCTCCCCCCGACAGGCAGAACTCCAGCTTGAAACGAACGTCGTTATATTGTCCATAGGCCCGCTCGGCGGCCTGCCGCTCCCGCGCTTATGGACTTGACCCATCCATATCCGTGCGGTTATACGACGATCCATAACTACGGGGTTATCGTTTCCTCATGCCCGACGGCCAGGACATTCTGTTCAGGACCCTCGCCGACCCGACGCGGCGCGCCATCTTCGAGCGGCTGTGCCGCGACGGGGAGCAGACAGTCGGCGCGCTGACGGCGCGGGCGGGGGTGTCGCAGCCGGCCGTGTCGAAACACCTCGGCGTGTTGAAGCTGGCCGGGCTGGTGCGCGACCGGCCCGACGGCCGACAGACCCACTACAGCGCCCGGCCGGACGCCTTGGCCCCGCTGGTCGACTGGACCCGCGAGATGGCCGGATTCTGGGAAGGCCGGATGGATCATCTCGAAAACCTGCTGCGAAGGATGGACCAATGACCGAGGCCGCCGCGGATGTCCGCACCGTCGTGGTGGAGCGGGAGTTCCCGTTTCCGCCGGAGAGGCTGTGGCGCGCGCTGACACAGCCGGAGCTGATCGAGGAATGGCTGATGAAGAACGACTTCAGACCCGTCGTCGGTCACGGCTTCACGCTCCGCGGCGACTGGGGCGGCGTGCTGGATTGCGTGGTGCGCGCCGTCGAGCCGAACCGGATGCTGTCCTACACTTGGGATTTTGACCACGAGGATCCGGCCTACGGGCTGAAGAGCGTGGTGACCTTCACCCTGACCCCGACCGCCGCCGGGACCCGCCTTAGCGTAGAGCAGACCGGGTTCCGCCCCGACCAGAAGCAGGCCTTCGGCGGCGCCCATGCCGGCTGGCGGCGGTTCCTCGAGACCCTGGAACAGGTCGTGGCGCGGGAAGACGATCCCGCCCGGCCGGTTGAGAGGAGGACTCCATGAACCGGAGCAACTGGATCCGGCCGCTGCACCGCTGGACGTCGATCGTCTTCGTGGCCGTGGTCGCCGCCATCTTCCTGACCCTCGGACTCGGGAAGCAGCCCGCCGAATGGGTGTATTACCTCCCGCTGGCCCCTCTCGCCCTGCTGACGCTCACGGGGCTGTACATGTTCGCCTTGCCCTACGCCGCACGGTGGCGGGGCGGGCGCGAGGAGGCGTGAGATGGCCGACAAGGCGAAGACGTCCGACAAGCCGGTGCTGCTGTCGGGCGGCAATCCGCAGATCGCCAAGGGTGAGGGCGATGCGCCGGTGCAGGCCTGGATCGCCGCCGCGCCGGGCTGGAAGAGCGCGGCGGCGCGGCGGCTCGACGCGCTGATCGAGCGGGCCGTGCCGAAGGTGCGCAAGGCGGTGAAGTGGAACTCGCCCTTCTACGGCGCGCCGGAGGGCGATGGCTGGTTCCTCAACCTCCACATCTTCGAGAAATACATCAAGGTCGCCTTCTTCCGCGGCGGCTCGCTGGACCCGGCCCCGCCCGAGAGGTCGAAATACCCGGAGGTGCGCTATTTCCACCTGCGCGAGGACGAACCCCTGGACGAGGCGCAGTTCACCGCCTGGGTGAAGCAGGCCAGCGACCTGCCCGGAGAGAAGATGTGAGAAAAGAGACGGTGGCGAGGGACGCATCCGGGGCGGCGGCGGGCGACGCCGCGGCGCAGATCGACGCGAGGATCGCCGCCCTCGGCGACTGGCGCGGCCAGACCCTGGCGCGGCTGCGCGCCCTGATCCACGAGGCCGCGCCCGACGTGGTCGAGACCGTGAAATGGCGCGGCACGCCGGTGTGGGAGCGCGACGGCATCCTGTGCACCGGCGAGACCTACAAGGCGGCGGTGAAGACGACCTTCGCGCGCGGGGCGGCCCTGCCCGACCCCACCGGCCTGTTCAACGCCAGCCTCGACGGCGGCGTGCGCCGGGCCATCGACTTCCGCGAGGGCGAGGCGATCGACGCCGAGGCCTTCAAGGCGCTGGTGCGCGCCGCGGCGGCGCTGAACGCGGGGAAGCGGGGCGGCAAGGGCGGCTGAGCCGAGGGGGCATTTGCCCGGCCGTTCGCGACTGCGTAAGGATCGCCCGCCCATCCGCCGGAGTCGCCATGTCCAGCCTGCAGTCCGCCGCCCTCTCTCGCGTCAAACCGTCGGCCACCCTGGCGGTGACCGCCCGGGCGCGCGAGTTGAAGCGGCAGGGGCGCGACGTGATCGGCCTGGGCGCCGGGGAGCCGGACTTCGACACCCCGGACAACATCAAGGAAGCGGCCATCGCCGCCATCCGCCGGGGCGAGACCAAATACACCGACGTCGACGGCATCCCCGAGCTGAAGGCGGCGGTGGCGGCCAAGTTCGCGCGCGACAACGGCCTGACCTACGGGACCGACCAGATCCACGTCGCGCCCGGCGGCAAGACGGTGATCTACAACGCGCTCGTGGCCACCCTGTCGCCCGGCGACGAGGTCATCGTGCCGGCGCCCTACTGGGTGTCGTATCCGGACATGGTGCTGCTGGCCGGCGGCGCGCCGGTGACCGTGGTCGGTCACGAGGCGGACGGCTTCAAGCTGAAACCCGAGGCGCTGGCGGCGGCGATCGGGCCGCGCACGAAGTGGCTGATCCTGAACAGCCCGTCCAACCCGACGGGGGCGGCCTATACGCGGGGCGAGCTGGAGGCGCTGGCCGGGGTGCTGCGCCGGCATACGCAGGTGTGGGTGCTGACCGATGACATGTACGAGCACCTGATCTACGGCGACTTCGACTTCGTCACCCTCGCCCAGGTCGCGCCCGACCTCGCCGACCGGACGTTGACGGTGAACGGGGTGTCCAAGGCCTACGCCATGACCGGCTGGCGCATCGGCTACGCCGGCGGGCCGAAGCCGCTGATCGACCTGATGCGCAAGGTGGCGAGCCAGACCACGACCAATCCGTCGTCGATCAGCCAGTGGGCGGCGGTCGAGGCGCTGAACGGGCCGCAGGACTTCATCGCCGAGCGGGCCACGCATTTCGAGCGGCGGCGGGACCTGGTGGTCTCGATGCTCAACCAGGCGGCGGGGGTGCGCTGCGCCACGCCGGAGGGGGCGTTCTACGTCTATCCCTCGATCGAGGGCCTGATCGGCAGGAAGACCGAAGGCGGCGTGGTGATCGACAGCGACGACGTGTTCGCCGCCGAACTGCTGGACGCCGAGGGGGTGGCGGTGGTTCAGGGCTCGGCCTTCGGGCTGAGCCCGTATTTCCGGGTCAGTTACGCGACGTCCGAGGACGTGCTGGAGGAGGCGTGTGCGCGCATCCAGCGATTCTGCGGGGGGTTGCGGTAGGGCGCTTCGCTCACCTCCCCATGAGCGAAGGCGAATGGGGAGGACCGATCGGCGCGCAGCGACGATCAGGAGAGGGCGGAGCCGGCCGTTGTCTAGGCCCGCAGGAACCGACAGCGCCGCCCCCTCCACCGCCCTTCGGGCGGTCCCCCTCCCCGTCTGCGACGGGGAGGTGAGGTGGGCCGCCCCCCTCAGATCATCGCCATGCCGCCGTTGACGTGCAGGGTCTGGCCGGTGACGTAGGCGGCCTCGTCGGAGGACAGGTAGACGGCGGCGGCGGCGATCTCGTCGCCCGTGCCGAGGCGGCCGGCGGGAATGTTGCGCAGGATGGTCTCGCGCTGCTGCTCGTTGAGCACGTCGGTCATCGGCGAGGCGATGAAGCCGGGGGCGATGCAGTTGACGGTGATGCCGCGCGAACCGACTTCCTGGGCCAGCGACTTGGAGAAGCCGATCATGCCGGCCTTGGAGGCCGAATAGTTGGTCTGGCCCGGGTTGCCGGTGACGCCGACCACCGAGGTCACGCCGATGATGCGGCCCGAGCGGCGCTTCATCATGCCCTTCATGGCGGCGCGGGACAGGCGGAAATAGCTCTCGAGGTTGACCTTGACGACCTCGGCGAAGTCCTCGTCCTTCATGCGCATGAGCAGGCCGTCGCGGGTGATCCCGGCATTGGCGACGAGGATGTCGAGCGGCGCGCCGGCGGCTTCCTCGGCGCGGGCGACGAGGCCGTCGACCGAGGCGGCGTCCGACAGGTTGGCGGCGGCGGCGAAGGCCCGTTCGCCCAGCTCCTTCGCCAGGTCCTGCAGCACCGCTTCGCGGGTGCCGGAGAGGACGACCGTCGCGCCCTGGGCGTGCAGGGCGCGGGCGATGGCCCCGCCGATACCGCCGGTGGCGCCGGTGACGAGGGCGGTCTTGCCGGTCAGGTTGAACATCTCTTCTTCCTCGTGATCAGAGCGACTTGGCGAAGGCTTCCAGCTCTTCGGGCGTGTTGAGCGACAGGCTCTCGGCGTCGGGGGCGATGCGTTTGGCCATGCCGGTGAGGACCTTGCCGGAGCCGATCTCGGCGAAGCGGGTCACGCCGCCCTCCCCGGCCATCCACTCCATGGACTCGCGCCAGCGGACGCGGCCGGTGACCTGCTCGACGAGCAGGCGCCGGATCGTCTCGGGGTCCTGCTCGGGGCAGGCGGTGACGTTGGCGACGACCGGCACGATCGGGGCGGAGATGGCGGCCGAGGCGAGCGCCGCGGCCATCTCGTCGGCGGCGGGCTGCATCAGCGGGCAGTGGAAGGGGGCCGAGACGTTGAGCGGGATGGCGCGGGCGCCGAGCTCCTTGGCCTTCTCGATGGCGCGGTCGACGGCGGCCTTGTCGCCGGAGATGACGACGTTGCCGGCGTTGTTGTCGTTGGCGACGACGCAGACGCCGACCTCGGAGCCGGCGGCGGCGGCCGCTTCGGCGAGGGCGAGGTCGGTCTTCGGCCCGATCAGCGAGGCCATGGCCCCCTTGCCGACCGGGACGGCGCGCTGCATGGCCTGGCCGCGCAGCCTGAGCAGGCGGGCGGTGTCGCTGAGCGACAGGGCGCCGGCGGCGCACAGGGCGGAGTATTCGCCGAGGGAGTGGCCGGCGACGAAGGCGGCGCGCTCCACGCCGACGCCGAATTCGGCCTTCAGCGCCCGGGCGGCGGCGACCGAGACGGCCATCAGCGCCGGCTGGGCGTTCTCGGTCAGGGTCAGCTGCTCCTCGGGCCCCTCGCGCATCAACTGCGACAGCTTCTGGCCCAGCGCCTCGTCGACCTCGGCGAAGACCTCGCGCGCGCTGGCGAAGGCGTCGGCCAGCGCCGCCCCCATGCCGACCGACTGGCTGCCCTGGCCGGGGAAGAGAAGCGCAAGGGTCATGGCGGGGCTCCGAAGCCGTGAATCGTGGCGCGCAGCGATAGGCCGGGCGTGCCGCAGGGGCAAGCCGGACCGCTTCCGCCGAACGGGGTTCCGTGGCAGCATCGGTCGCGCGCAGGGGGAGAAACGTCGATGACCGCCATCCAGCCCGCCGGCCCACGGCCGCGCCTGTTCTACCTGCTGGTGGCGGTGGTCACGGCCGCGATCGTGTTCGCCGGCTTCGCGCCCAGCTTCTACCTTCGGCCGGCGGCGGCCGAGCCGCTGAAGCCGCTGCTGGTCGTGCACGGGTTCGTCTTCAGCCTCTGGCTGCTGGTCTTCCTCGCCCAGACGGCGCTGGTGCCGGCGCGCAAGGTGAAGTGGCACCGGACGCTGGGCTGGGCAGGTCTGGGGCTGGCGGCGGTCATGGTGGCGCTCGGGGTGGCCGCGGCGCTCGACTCGCTGCGCGCGGGCTCGCCCGTGCCGGGCCTCGATCCGCGCATCTTCGCCATGCTGCCGTTCGGCGACATCGCCATCTTCGCCGGCCTGGTCGGCTGGGCGGCGGCGCTGCGGCGACGGTCCGAGTGGCACAAGCGGCTGATGATCATGGCCACGCTCAGCCTGCTGACCCCGGCGATCGCCCGGCTGCTGATCCCGACCGGCGGCGGCGCGCCGATGTTCCTGCTGCTGACGGCCGGCATCGTGGCGGCGGTGATCGCCTTCGACTGGATCGCCCACCGGCGGCCGCACCCGGCCTATCTGTGGGGCGGGGCGCTGGTGGCCCTGGGCAAGCCGCTGCTGCTGTTCGTGGTGGCGCCGTCGCCGCCGTGGCTGGCGCTGATGGACCTGCTGCGCTGAGGCGTCAGAAGAGCACGGCCGGATTCATGATCCGGTGCGGATCGAGCGCGGCGCGGACGGCCTGCATCGCCGCGACCTCGGCCGACGACTTGTAGCGGCGGGCCTCGTCGGTCTTGAGGCGGCCGAGGCCGTGTTCGGCCGAGATGGAGCCGTCGTAGGCCGCGACGATGTCGTGGACGAGGCGCGACCCCTCGGGGTGGCGGGCCATGAAGGCGGCAGGGTCGGCGCCGGCCGGGCGCATGACGTCGTAGTGCAGGTTGCCGTCGCCGACGTGGCCGAAGGCGCTGACGCGGACGCCGGGGTGGAAGCGTTCGACGGCGGCCGTGGCCTCCGCGAGGAAGTCGGCGATGCGCGAGACGGGGACCGAGACGTCGTACTTCCAGCCCGGGCCCTCGGGCTTCTGGCCGGCGGACTGTTCCTCGCGCAGCTTCCACAGGGCGGCGCGCTGGGCGTCGCTCCCGGCCACGACGGCGTCGAGGATCAGGCCGGCCTCGAAGGCGTCGGCGAGGAGACGTTCGAGGGCGCGCCCGGCGGCGCCGGCCTCGCCGGAGGCCAGCTCGACGAGGGCGTACCACGGGTGGACGGCGCCGAGCGGGTCGCGGGTATCGGGGATGTGCTTCAGGACCAGGTCGAGGCCGATGCGCTTGATCAGTTCGAAGGCCTCGACGCCGCCGCCGGTATCGGCCTTGGCGCGGGCCAACAGGGCGATGGCGGCGGCCGGCTCGGGCAGGGCGACGAAGGCCGTGGCGCGGCTGCGCATCACCGGGAACAGCTTCAGGGTGGCGGCGGTGACCACGCCGAGGGTGCCCTCGGCGCCGATGAGCAGCTGTTTCAGGTCGTAGCCGGTGTTGTCCTTGCGCAGGGTCTTGAGGCCATGGAAGACCTCGCCGTTCGGCAACACCGCCTCGAGGCCGAGGACGAGGTCGCGGGTCATGCCGTAGCGGACGACTTGGGTGCCGCCGGCATTGGTGGAGACGACGCCGCCGATAGTGGCCGTGCCCTCCGACGCGAGACCGAGCGGGAAACGGCGGTCGACGGCGGCGGCGGCCTGCTGGGCCTCGGCGAGGGTCACGCCGGCCTCGACCGTCAGGGAGTCGTCGAGCGGGCTGACGGCGCGGATGGCGCGGAGGCGCCGGGTGGATAGCAGCACCTCGCCAAAGGGGATCTGGCCCCCGACCAGACCGGTGCCGCCGCCCTGGGTGACGATCGGGATACGGTGTTCGGCGCAGACGCGGACGGCGCGGGCCACCTCGTCGGTCGAGCGCGGCATGAGCATCAGCGGTGTTGCGCCCGACCACCGGCCGCGCCACTCGGTCAGGGAGGGCGCGATGTCGGCGGAGTCCTCCGTCCAGCCGCCATCGCCGAGGGCGGACTTGACGGCTTGGAGGGCCTGTGGCGAGGGCGCGGTCATCGGGCGGTTGTTCCAGAGTCATGGACGCGGGGGAAGAGGCGGGCCACCCTCGCCGGATGTCGAGCCCCCTGCCCGCCCCGGTCCCCTGCGTCGGCGTCGTCTGCCTGCGCGGCGACGCCGTCCTGCTCATCCGCCGGGGCAAGCCGCCGCGTCTGGGCGAATGGAGCCTGCCCGGCGGGCGCATCGAGCCGGGCGAACGGGCGATCGAGGCGGCGCTGCGGGAGGTGCGCGAAGAGACGGGGGTCGAGGCCCGGATCACCCGCCTGGTCGACGTCGTGGACGGCCTCTTTCCCGAGGCGGGGCGGCACTATGTGCTGATCGACTATGCGGCCGAATGGGTGGCCGGCGAGCCGGTGGCAGGCGACGACGCGGTCGAAGCGCGATTCGTGCCGCTGGCGGAGGTCGAAGCCCTGGTCGGCTGGGGCGAGACGCGGCGGATCATCGCCGAGGCCGCGGCGGCGCGCTGAACGGCGAAGATTACGCGGATGTCATTTTTCGACGGTCCGGTTTCCGTGGCGCGACCTGTGCGGGACCTGATAACCTGAGCGGGATTTGGGAGGCGTATTGATGGATCTGTCCGTTCTTTTCGTGGTGGCGCTGGTCGTTCTGGCCTTTGTGCTGTTGTTCAGCGTCGTGAAGATCGTGCCGCAAGGCCGTGAATACACGGTGGAACGCTTCGGCAAATACACCCGCACCCTGAGCCCCGGCATCAGCCTGCTGACCCCCTTCGTGGAGCGCATCGGCCGGCGGATGAACATGATGGAGCAGGTGCTGGACGTGCCGACCCAGGAGGTCATCACCAAGGACAACGCCATGGTGAAGGTCGACGGCATCGTCTTCATCCAGGTGATGGACGCGGCCCGCGCGGCCTATCGCGTCGACAACCTGCCCTACGCCATCGCGCAGCTGTGCATGACCAACCTCAGGACCGTGGTCGGCTCGATGGAGCTGGACGAGGTGCTGAGCCAGCGCGACGCCATCAACACGCGGCTGCTGCACGTCATCGACGCGGCCACCGAACCGTGGGGGGTCAAGGCCAACCGCATCGAGATCAAGGACCTGACCCCGCCCTCCGACATCACCAACGCCATGGCGCGGCAGATGAAGGCGGAGCGCGAGCGCCGCGCGGTCATCACCGAGGCGGACGGCGAGAAGCAGGCCGCCATCGCCCGCGCCGAGGGGGCCAAGCAGGCCGCCATCCTCGAGGCCGAGGGCCGCAGGGAAGCCGCCTTCCGCGACGCCGAGGCGCGCGAGCGCGAGGCCGAGGCCGAGGCCCGCGCCACGGCCATGGTGTCGGAGGCCATCGCCCGCGGCGACGTCAACGCCATCAACTACTTCGTGGCCCAGAAATACGTCGAGGCCTTCGCCGAACTGGCCCGCAGCCCGCAGCAGAAGACCGTCATCGTGCCGTCGGAGATGTCGGCCCTGGTCGGCACCATCGCCGGGGTCGGCGAACTGGTCGGCCTGGCCAAGGAGCAGCAGCAGACCCGCACCGACACCCGGGCCGCGGCTCGCACCGCGCCGCCCTCCCCGCCTCGCCCGCCGCGCGCCCGCGGTTCGGTTCCCGGAACGGAGTAGGCCATGGACGCCCTGATCGCCTTCCACGCCGCCCAGCCGTTCTGGATCTGGCTGGCCGTGGGCGTGACCCTGCTGGCCGTCGAGGCCGCCTTCTCGACCGAATGGCTGCTGTGGCCGGCGGTCGCCGCCGGCATCGTGGCCGTGGTCACCGCCCTGCACCTGCCGCTGGGCGGCTTCTGGGGCGAGGCGGCGCTGTTCGCCGTGCTGACGGTGATCGCCACCCTGATGTCCCGGCGGCTGATCCAGCGCGTCAATCCGGCCGACACGCCCGACATCAACGCCCGCGACGGCAGGCTGGTCGGGCAGCGCGCGCGGGTGGTGGAGACCTTTGTCGACGGCCGCGGTCGGGTGTTCGTCTCGGGCGCCGAATGGGCCGCCGAGATCGACGGCGGCGCCCCGCCGGTGGGCGAGAGCGTGGTCGTCGAGGCCGTGGACGGCGCGCGGCTGCGGGTGCGGGGGGCCTAACCCTTCATCTCGTCGATGCCGCGGTTGGCCAGCCGGTCGGCGCGTTCGTTGAGCTCGTGGCCGGCGTGGCCCTTGACCCAGTGCCACTTGACCTCGTGGCGCAGACGGGCGGCGTCGAGGCGCTTCCACAGGTCGTCGTTCTTGACAGGCTTCTTATCGGCCGTCTTCCAGCCGCGCGCCTTCCAGCCGCGGATCCATTCGGTGATGCCCTGCATGACGTATTTGCTGTCGGTGTGCAGGTCGACCCGGCAGGGGCGGTTGAGCGCCTCCAGCGCCTGGATGGCGGCCATCAGCTCCATGCGGTTGTTGGTGGTCAGCGCCTCGCCGCCCCACAGCTCCTTCTCGTGACCGCCGCCGGTCTGCAGGACCGCGCCCCAGCCGCCGGGCCCGGGATTGCCGCGACAGGCGCCGTCGGTGTGGATGATCACGTGACTCATGGGCGCGTGCCTACAGGTTCGCTTGGCGTCGCGCCACCGATCCGCCTATATGCGGCGGCAAGCTGATTTGCGGGTCGCGCATCGGCCCGAACGAGGAGACGTCGCCGTGGGTTCTTTCAGCATCTGGCACTGGGTCATCGTCGCGATCGTCGTGCTGCTGCTGTTCGGCGGCCGCGGCAAGCTGTCCGCGATCATGGGCGACGCCGCCAAGGGCGTGCGCGCCTTCCGCGACGGCCTGAAGGACACCGACGAGAACAAGCCCGCCGACGAGCGCGCCGGCGCCCTGCCCCGCACCGACGCGGAAAAGGAAGATCTGAAGTCCTGATCGCGCGTTTGCGCCGGAGACCCTGAATGGGCGGCCTCGGCCCCGGCATCGGGGGTTTCGAATATCTGATCATCGCCATCGTGGCCCTCGTCGTCGTGGGCCCCGAACGGCTGCCGCTGATGCTGCGCAAGCTGGGCCAGTGGGTGTCCAAGGCGCGCCGCATGGCCGACGAGTTCCGCTCCAGCTTCGACGAGATGGCGCGCCAGTCCGAGCTGGACGAGCTGCGCAAGGAGGTCGAGGCCCTGCGCCGCGGCCAGTCGAACATGATGCCGCTGGGCCCCGAGGCCGAGGCGACCTTCCGCGACATCCGCGACGACCTGAACCGGCCGCTGGACGCGCCGGCCCCCGCCCCCGCCCTGACCGGCCCGGAGGAATGGCCCGACAGCGCGCCGGTGATGGAGCCGCTGGAGACGGCGGCCGAAACGCCCGCCGCCAGGCCGGCGCGGGCCCGCAAGACGGCGAGCAAGGCGGCGAGCTCCAAGGCCAAGCCGGCGACGCCCAAGCCGGCCAAACCGCGCAAGGCGGCCGCCGCCGCTGAGGTTCCGGCCGCCACGCCGAAGCCGCGCGCGCCGCGCCGCAAGAGGACCGCCTCGTGAGCCGCACCGACCGGGACGAGGCCGAGATCGAGGCGTCGCGCGCGCCGCTGATGTCGCATCTGATCGAGCTGCGCGGGCGGCTGCTGGTCTGCGTGGCCGCCTTCATCCTCGGCTTCATCGGCTGCTTCTATTTCTCCGAGCCGATCTACATCTTCCTGGTCAAGCCGTTCGCGGCGGCGGCGGCCTTCCATGCCGCGGCCGGCGGCGGGCACCACGCGGCGGTGTCGCCGCTGGACCTGATTCTCGGCACGGCGGGCCTGAAGGCCCTGCCGCTGATCGACGGCCAGACGGTCAACCTGATCTACACGGCCCCGCTGGAGATCCTGTTCACCAAGATGAAGCTGGCGGGCTTCGGAGCGGTGATCGTGGCCTTCCCGATCATCGCCTGGCAGCTGTACCGCTTCGTCGCGCCGGGCCTGTACCGCAACGAGCGGGGGGCCTTCCTGCCTTTCCTCATCGCGGCGCCGCTGCTGTTCCTGCTGGGCGCGGCGCTGGTCTACTTCGTCATGCTGCCGTTCGTGATGTGGTTCTCGCTGAGCCAGGGCATCGACCAGGCGGGCGTCACCGCGGCCCTCCTGCCCAAGGTGTCGGAGTACATGAACCTGGTCACGGCGCTGATCCTCGCCTTCGGCCTGTGCTTCCAGCTGCCGGTGGTGATGACCCTGCTGGGGCTGGCCGGGATCATCGGCTCGAAGACCATGGCCGAGGGGCGGCGATACGCCATCGTCGCCGTGGTGGTGGTGGCGGCGGTGGTGACGCCGCCGGACCCGATCAGCCAGCTGATGCTCGCTGTGCCGCTAGTGCTGCTCTACGAGGTGTCGATCTGGTGCGTGCGGCTGATCGAGCTGCGCCGGAGGCAGGCCGACGCGGCCGAGGGCCTGGCGAGCTGAGCGGAACCGGCTCCGCAGCGGAGCCGTTTGGCGGGGGTTCCATAGCAGGAGACCCCTGATGCGCCTTCACAGCCTGACCGCCGTCGCCGCGCTGGCCGGCATCACCCTCGCCGCCGCCGCCTGCACGCCCGCCGCCGACGACACGGCCGACGCCGGCGCCGACGCCGCCGACACCTCCACCACCACGGTGGTCGAGCGCGAGGTTCCGGTTCCGACCCCGCCGGTCGTCGTCGAACGCGAGGTCCCCGTGCCCACGCCGCCGGTGGTGGTCGAGCGCGACCGCCGCGACGGCGACACCACCACCGTCCGCGCCGGCGAGGACGGCATCGAGGTCGAGACCACCAACCGCTGAGGTCAGGGGCGGAAGTCGCCGAGCCGCGCGCGCCAGAACGAGCGCCAGCGTTCGACGGCTTCCGCCGACGCCAGCTTGTCGTGGCTGACCCCGACCAGCACCCTGTCGGGGCCCTTGCGGCTGAAGTGGACGGCGACGCGGCCGCCGTCGTCGAGGCGGGCGCGCCAGTAGCGGCATTTCTCGGTGGCGCTGGTCGCCGGCGGCTCCTCGAGCACGACGCCGTCGAGCTCGGCGGGCTCGCCGATATGGGCGATCCAGGCCGCGAAGACGGCATCGAGGTCGCCGTCGCGGGTAGCCGAGGCGCTGGCCTGGAAGGCGCCGTCGCAGCCCTGCCCCGGCACGCGGCGGCCGATCTCCTGCTCGAAGCGGACGGTCAGGTTCTGGGCCCACCAGCCGGCCACGCCGTGTTGCTCGTGCAGCCGGCGGGCGATGTCGGTGTGGGACAGGTCCGCGGCGCCCGCCTGATCGAGCAGGGTCCGCCAAGCGGCCCACGGCCGGCCGGTGGCGGCGGCGATCGCGTCGTCGTTGGCGGCGGCGGATCGGATCGACATGACTCGGGCTCCCGGGTCGCCGGCGTGGCGACGCATCGGCTATCCATGCCCCGCGCGACCGCCGACGCAAGCCCCGGCCCTTGCCGCCTCCCCGAACGGGGGCGATAGATGGCCGCCATGATCCTGCCCGCCCTCCTCGCCTCGCCCCGGCCATCGGCCGACCGCGTCGCCCGTCTGGCCCGCCTTCCGGGCGCGGCCTGGTGGGGCGCCGTGCTGCTGGTGCTGGCCTCGCTGGGCGTGCGGCTGCTGCTCGATCCGGTGCTGGCGCAGGGCTACGGCTACACCTGCTTCTACCCGGCGGTGATCCTGTCGGCCTACTGGCTGGGCGGCCGGCCGGCGCTGCTGGCCACGGCCCTGTCGACGGTGATCGTCTACAACTTCATGGGCCCGGCGCCGCTGACCTTCTACCTCGACGGCCGGGCGCTGGTGTCGCTGGTCTTCTTCCTGATCTCCTCGGCCCTGCTGATCCACGTGCTGAGCAGCATCCGCGGCCGCTTCAGCGACCTGGCGCGCAGCCACGCCCGGGTCGAGGCGCTGGCCACCAGCCAGGCCGAACTGTTCCGGGATCACGCCCAACGCGTCACCGACCACCTGCAGCTGATCTCGGCCATCCTGCAGGCGCAGGCGCGCGGCGAGGACGATGCGCTGGTGTCGCGGGTGCTGGCCAACGCCGCCTCGCGGACGCTGGTGATCTCGCGCACCCATCGCGCCTTCGTCGGCGGCGAGGACCGCACGGTCCATTTCGAGGGCTTCGCCCGGCGGCTGGCCGAGGCCGTGGCGCGGCGCAACGAGGCCGCCCCGGTAGCGGTGCGCTTCACCGGCGGCGAGGTCGAGGTGCCGGTGGAGCAGGCCACGGCTCTCGGCCTCGTGCTGCTGGAACAGCTGACCTCCCTGCGCGCCGCGAGCGCCGGGGCGACCCTGACGGTCAGCCTCGACGAGGCGGCCGGGGTGCGCACCCTGGTGCTGGCGGCGACCGGCCCCGGCCCCGTGCCGGTCCCGCGCGACATGGGACTGGTCGAGGCCATCGCCGAACAGCTGGCCGGCCGCCTGCTGGTCACCCGCGGCGAGGGCGCCTGCGCCGTCCGCATCGCCTTCCCCGCCGCCCTCCAGCCGCCCCCGCGCTGGGATCCGCTGACCTTCAGCCTGCACTGAGGCGAAAGAAAAGGCGCCGGACGGTCTCCCGCCCGGCGCCCCGCGTGATCGTCAGTCCCCCTGTCGATCAGCAGCTGTAGTACATGTCGAACTCGACCGGGTGCGGGTGCAGTTGCAGCCGCATGACCTCCTCCATCTTCAGCTCGATGTAGCTGTCGATGAAGTCGTCATCCATGACGCCGCCCTTCTTGAGGAAGGCCCGGTCCTTGTCGAGGTTCTCCAGCGCCTCGCGCAGCGAGCCGCACACCTCGGGGATGTTCTTCCGCTCTTCCGGCGGCAGGTCGTAGAGGTTCTTGTCGGCGGCCGCGCCCGGATCGATGCGGTTCTCGATGCCGTCGAGGCCGGCCATCAGCAGGGCGACGAAGGTCAGGTAGGGGTTGCCCATCGGGTCGGGGAAGCGGGCCTCGATGCGCTTGGCCTTGGGCGAGTTGACCCACGGGATGCGGATCGAGGCCGAGCGGTTGCGGGCCGAATAGGCCAGCTTCACCGGGGCCTCGTAGCCCGGCACGAGGCGCTTGTAGGAGTTGGTGGTGGAGTTGGCGAAGGCGTTGATGGCCTTGGCGTGCTTGATGATGCCGCCGATGTACCACAGGCACATGTCGGACAGGCCGGCGTACTTGTCGCCGGCGAACAGCGGCTTGCCGTCCTTCCAGATCGACTGGTGCACGTGCATGCCCGAGCCGTTGTCGGCGTACATCGGCTTGGCCATGAAGGTCGCCGACTTGCCGTAGGCCGCGGCCACGTTGTGGATGACGTATTTGTAGAGCTGCAGCCGGTCGGCCATGGTCAGCAGGTCGCTGAACTTGAGGCCGAGCTCGTGCTGGGCCGGGGCGACCTCGTGGTGGTGCTTCTCGGGATCGAGGCCGAGGTCCTTCATCACCGACAGCATCTCGCCGCGCAGGTCCTGGCCGGAGTCGACCGGATTGACCGGGAAGTAGCCGCCCTTCGGTCCCGGGCGGTGGCCCATGTTGCCCTCGGAGTACTCGGCGCCGGTGTTGGCGGGGAGTTCGATGGAGTCGAAGGCGTAGCCGCTGTCATGCGCCTGGGTAGACCAGCGCACGTCGTCGAAGACGAAGAACTCGGCCTCGGGCCCGAAGAAGACCATGTCGCCGACGCCCGAGGACTGGACGTAGGCCAGCGCCTTCTTGGCCATCGAGCGGCTGTCGCGATTGTAGGGCTCGCCGGTGTCCGGGTTCAGCACGTCGCAGAACAGGAACATGGTGGTCTGCTGGTAGAACGGATCGATCCAGGCGGTCTTCAGATCCGGCTTGAGCAGCATGTCGGATTCGTTGATCGCCTTCCAGCCGGCGATCGAGGAGCCATCGAACATCGTGCCTTCCTCGAGGAACTCCTCGTCGACGAGGTCGATGTCGAAGGTGACGTGCTGCATCCGTCCCTTTGTGTCGGTGAAGCGGAGATCGACGTAGCGAACGTCCTTCTCCTTGATGTCCTTCAGTATCTTGCCGGCGTCGCTCGTGTCTCGAGGTCCGTTTCTTGGGGAGGAAGTGAAACGGCCGCCCCGAGAGGCGGCCGGTGGTCTTGGGCGGTCAGACGGCCTGGGCCCCCGTTTCGCCGGTGCGGATTCGGATGACGTCGAGGACGTCCGAGATGAAGATCTTTCCGTCGCCGATCTTGCCGGTGCGGGCGGCGGTCTGGATGGCCTCGACCACGGAGGCGACCAGGTCGTCGGGGACCACCACCTCGATCTTGATCTTGGGCAGGAAGTCGATGACGTATTCGGCGCCGCGGTAGAGCTCGGAGTGGCCCTTCTGGCGGCCGTAGCCGCGCGCCTCGAGCACGGTCATGCCCTGCACGCCGGCGTCCTGCAGCGCCTCCTTCACTTCATCGAGCTTGAAGGGCTTGATGACGGCTTCGATCTTTTTCATCGGCGATCCCGGCGGGCTATCGTGCCGCGCGCTCGGGAGGCGAATGGACATTGCATTGCACAATAAGGCAAGTCCTTTTCGGCCGGAGTCGCCATCCGTGAACGGAGGAGTGGCCTGATGACCGTGGACGCCCTGCCCGACTGGCGCGCCGCCCTGCCCTGGCCGGCCGAGGACGCGCACAAGCACGCGCGGGGACGGCTGGGGGTGGTGTCCGGACGGGCGACGCAGACCGGAGCGGCGCGGCTGGCGGCGCGGGCGGGGCTGCGAATCGGCGCGGGCCTGGTGCGCATCCTGTGCCCTCCCGACGCCGCGGCGGTGATCGCCCCGGCGATCGAGGCGGTGATGCTGACCCCGTTCGGCTCGTTCGAGGCCCTGTTCGAGGCGGCCGAGTCGATGGACGCGGTGGTCATCGGGCCCGCCGCCGGGGTCAATGAGGCCACCCAGGCCAATGTCCGGGCGCTGGCCGAGACCGGGGCGGTGCTGGTCATCGACGCCGACGGCCTGACCGCCTTCGAGCACCGGCCGGCCGACCTGTTCGAACTGCTCGACCGCGACGACGTGCTGACTCCGCACGAGGGCGAGTTCCGGCGGCTGTTCCCCGGCCTGCTCGACCACGGGCGCGAGGCGGCGGCGGCGGAGGCGGCGGGGCGCGCCGGGGCGGTGGTGGTGCTGAAGGGGCCGGCGACTGTCATCGCGGCGCCGGACGGGCGGCTGGCGGTCAACGACAACGGCACGCCGTGGCTGGCCACCGCCGGCACGGGCGACGTGCTGGCCGGTATGATCGGCGGGCTGGCGGCGCAGCGGATGGACAGCTTCGAGGCGGCGCGGGCGGCGGCTTGGATGCACGCCGAGGCGGCGCGGGGCTTCGGGCCGGGGCTGATCGCCGAGGACCTTCCCGACCGGCTGCCGGGGGTGCTGGCGGCGCTTTACGCCGCGCCGCGCTGAACCGGCCGGCGGTTCAATTCGGAGGCGAAGCGGCCTAACAGGGCGCCATGCTGATCGTCCTGTCCCCGGCCAAGCGGCTGGATTTCACCGAAGCCGATCCGGCTGTCCCCGCCAGCGAGCGGCGATTCGTCGAGGAGACCGCCTCGCTGACGCGCACGGCGCGGCGGCAGTCCCAGGCTGAGCTGCGCCGGCTGATGTCGCTGTCCGGCGATCTGGCGCGGCTGAACCAGGAGCGATTCCGGGCGCTCGACGCCGAGGCCGTCGACAAGGGGGTGCAGGCGGCGCTGGCCTTCGCCGGCGACGTCTACCAGGGGCTGGAGGCGCGCGGGATGGACGCCGCGGCGCTGGCCTGGACACAGGACCATGTGCGCATCCTGTCCGGCCTCTACGGCCTGCTGCGCCCGCTGGACCGCATCCAACCGTATCGGCTGGAGATGGGGACGCGGCTGAAGACGCGGCGCGGAGCCAACCTCTACGACTTCTGGGGCGACCGGCTGTCGAAGCAGCTGAACGCTGACGCGGAAGGGCACGCCGATCCGACGCTGGTGAACCTGGCGAGCCAGGAATATTTCGGCGCCGTCGACGCCCGGGCGCTGAAGCTGCCGCTGGTCACCTGCCACTTCCGCGAGGCGCGCGAGGGCGGCAGCAAGATCATCTCCTTCTTCGCCAAGCGGGCGCGCGGGACCATGGCCCGCTTCGCCGCCGACGCGCGCCTCGAAACGGCCGCCGACCTGAAGGCGTTCGACCGGGACGGCTACCGTTTCGACAAGGCTTCCTCGACCGAGACGGACTGGATATTCATCAGGTCGGGAAATTCGTGAGGCCTGTCGCCTTCGCAAGCGCGAACGGCTAGGCTGGCCGCACAAGACAGGACGGACGAGACCTTCATGTTCCAGTGGCCCAAGCGCGGCGACGCCGACCAGACCGCCCGCGAGCCCTTCCGCGACATCGGCGACCTGAAGGGACAGGTGGCGGTGATCTCCGGCTCGACCTCGGGCATCGGCCTGGCCATGGCCCGCGCCATCGCCTCGCGCGGCGGCGAGGTGGTGCTGAACGGGCTCGGCGATCCGTCCGAGATCGAGCGCATCCGTGCCGGGATGGAGGCCAGCTGCGGGGTGCGGGTGCGCTACCACGCCGCCGACATGACGCGCGGCGATGAGGTGGCCGACATGGTCGCCTTCGCCCGCCACACGCTCGGCCGGCTGGACATCCTGATCAACAACGCCGGCGTGCAGCACGTCGAGGCGGTGGAGAAGTTCCCGGCCGACAGGTGGGAGCAGATCATCGCCGTCAACCTGTCGTCGACCTTCTACGCCACCCGGGCGGCGATCCCGATCATGAAGGCCCAGGGCCGCGGGCGGATCGTCAACGTGGCCTCGGCCCACGGCCTCGTCGCCAGCCCGTTCAAGTCGGCCTACGTCGCCGCCAAGCACGGCGTCATCGGCTTCACCAAGACGGTGGCGCTGGAAGTCGCCGAGGACGGCATCACCTGCAACGCCCTCTGCCCCGGCTTCGTCGAGACGCCGATCGTCGAGAAGCAGATCGCCGACCAGGCCCGCACGCGCGGCATGTCGAAGGAGCAGGTGCTGAAGGACGTCATCCTCGGCTCGCAGCCGACCAAACGCTTCGTCACCACCGACGAGCTGGTGGGGATGATGCTGTATCTGGTGTCGGACCTCGGGGCCTCGGCCAATGGCGCCAGTTTCTCGATCGACGGGGGATGGACGGCGCAGTAGCCAAAGCGTCGCAGTCGCGCGCCTTGCGCCGCGGGATTGCACACGATAGTGCGAGCCATTCGCATTACCGGAGCCGTCCGTGTCCCCTCGCCTCACCGCCCTGCTGTGTTCGGCCGCCGCCGTCTCGCTGATCGCGTCCGCCCCCGCCGTCGCGCAGGAGGCTGACGAACCGACGAGCGATCTCGGCGAGATCGTCGTCACCGGCTCGCAGGTTCGGCTGCCCCCGGCCCATGCCGGCGGCCAGGTCGCCACCGGCGGCCGCGTCGGCCTGTTCGGGGCGCTGGACGTGATGGACACGCCATTCGCCACGACCAGCTACACCGAGGCCCTGATCCGCGACCAGCAGGCGCGCAGCGTCGCCGACGTGTTGCAGAACGACCCGGCGGTGCGGGTGACCAAGGGCTTCGGCAACTTCCAGGAGCTGTACATCATCCGCGGCTTCCCGGTGTATTCGGACGACATGACCTACAACGGCCTGTACGGCGTGCTGCCGCGCCAGTTCGTGGCCGCCGAGCTGCTGGAGCGGGTCGAGGTCTTCCACGGAGCCACGGCCTTCCTGAATGGCGCGGCGCCGGGCGGCAGCGGCGTGGGCGGGGCCTTCAACCTCGTGCCCAAGCGGGCGGGAAACACGCCGCTGAACCGGCTGACCGCGGGCTGGTCGGGGGAGGACGAGATCTACGCCGCCGCGGACCTGTCGCGCCGCTTCGGCGCGGAGAACGAATGGGGCGCCCGTCTCAACCTCGCCAGCCGTGACGGGACCGGGGCGATGGACGGCGAGAACCGCGAGCTGCGCGTGATCGGCCTCGGCGTCGACCACCGCGGCGACCGCGCGCGCTTCTCGGCCGACCTGGGCTGGCAGGATCACCACATCGACGCCCCGCGCCCCAGCGTCACCCCGGCCGGCGAGATCCCCACGCCGCCGCCGGCCGACGCCAACTTCGCCCAGCCGTGGACGTACACCGACGAGGTACAGCTGTTCGGCGCGACGCGCGGGGAGTTCGACCTGACCGACGACGTGACCGCCTGGGCCGCCTTCGGCGGCCGTTCGGGCGAGGAGGCCAACAGGCTCGCCAATCCGCGCGCGCAGCCGGACGGCACGCTCAGCGCCTACCGCTTCGACAACGTGCGCCGTGACACGGTCTGGTCGGGCGACGTCGGCGTGCGCGCCGACCTGACCACCGGCGCGGTCGGGCATCGCCTGGTGGCCTCGGCGTCGCGGGTGCAGTCGAAGTCGGAGAACGCCTACGCCTTCTCGAACTTCGCCGGCTTCGCCAGCGACCTCTACAACCCCGTGGTCGTCGCGCCGCCGGTCCCCGACTTCTTCGTCGGCGGCGACATGGACGATCCGCATGTGACGGAGCGGGTGCGGAACACCTCTTTCGCTCTCGCCGACATGATGTCCTTCCTCGACGGCCGGCTGATGGTCACCGCCGGCGTGCGTCACCAGAGCATCGAGACGCGGTCGTACGACTACAACACCGGCGCGCAGATCGGCTCCTACGAGGGCGATGCCGTGACCCCGGCCTTCGCCGTGGTCTACAAGCCGTCGGAGCGGATTTCGCTCTACGCCAACTACGCAGAGACCCTGGTCCCCGGCCAGACCGCTCCGGCGGTCAGCGGCGGCGTGCCGGTCGACAACGCCGGCGAGGTGCTGGACCCGTTCCGCGGCGAGCAGGCCGAGGTCGGCGCCAAGTACGACGGTGGGTCGTTCGGGGGCTCGATCAGCCTGTTCCGGCTGACCTTGCCCAGCGCCTTCGTCGAGAACAATGTCTTCGCCGCCAACGGCGAGCAGGAGAACCGGGGGGTGGAGCTGAGCCTGTTCGGCGAGCCGGTCGAGGGGCTACGCCTGCTCGGCGGCGCGACCTGGCTGGACGCGGAGCTGACCCGCACCGCTGGCGGAGCGCTGGACGGCAACGCCCCGATCGGCGCGCCGGAGTTCCAGACCAACCTCAACGTGGAATGGGACGTGCCGGCCGTCGTCGGGCTGACGCTGGAGGGCCGGGCGGTGCACACTGGCCCGCAGCAGGTGGACGCCGCCAATACGGTCGAACTGGATTCCTGGACCCGTTTCGACGCCGGCGTGCGCTATGCGTTCGAGGCCGGCGGCCGGCCGCTGACGCTGCGCGCCCGGGTCGAGAACCTCACCGACGAGGACCAGTGGGTGGCGGTCGGCGGCTATCCGGGGGCCAACTACCTGACGCTCGGGGCGCCGCGCAGCTTCTCCCTGTCGGTCTCGGCGGACTTCTGACCGGCATGAGGACGCGGACCCTCCGCGGCTGGGCCTGGGTGCACAAATGGTCGAGCCTGGTCTCGACCCTGTTCCTCCTGATGCTCTGCATCACCGGCCTGCCGCTGGTCTTCTCGCACGAGATCGACGAGGTGTTGCTGCAGCAGGACTGGAAGCCCGCCGCCGAGGGGCGGCAGCTGGACCTCGACGAGGTGCTGGACGCGGCCCTGTCGCGCCACCCCGGCGGCGTCCCGGCCTTCATGAGCTTCGACGAGGACCGGCCGGTGGTGAACGTCACCAGCGTCGATCCGGGCGGGCCGGCGGGCCAGTACACCTTCCAGCCGATCGATCGCACCAGCGGCGACCCGGCCCCGCCGGTGGCCGGTCATCCGGTGATGGAGTTCCTCCTCCAGCTGCACACCGACATGTTCCTCGGCCTGCCCGGCATGCTGTTCCTCGGGCTGATGGGGCTGATGCTGGTCGCGGCCGTGGTGTCGGGCGTCGTGCTCTACGCCCCCTTCATGCGCCGCCTGCCCTTCGGCACGGTGCGGGCGACCAAGAAGGCGCGGACGCGCTGGCTGGACTATCACAACCTGCTGGGCGTGGTGACCGTGGCTTGGGTGCTGGTGGTCGGGGCGACGGGGGTGGTCAACACCCTGGCCGTGCCGATCATCGCCTACTGGAAGGACACGGCGCTGAAGGAGCTGACCGAGGCCTATGACGCGCCCGTGGCCCTGACCGGGCGCAGCTCGCTGGACGCCGCCGTCCGCCGCGCCCGCGAGGCCCTGCCGGGCATGCAGCTGCAGTTCGTGGCCTTCCCCGGCTCCGACTACTCCACCGAGCACCACTACGCCGTCTTCTTCCACGGCGACACGCCGCTGACCGCCCATCTGACCACCCCGGCCCTGATCGACGCGCGCACCGGGGAGCTGGCCGCGGTGGCCCCGACGCCTTGGTACGTGAAGACCCTGTCCCTGTCGCAGCCGCTGCATTTTGGCGACTACGGCGGCCTGCCGCTGAAGATCCTGTGGGCCCTGCTGGACCTCGTCACCATCGTGGTTCTGGTCTCGGGCCTCTACCTGTGGCTGGCCCGGCGGCGGAGCGTCCGCCCGTGAGCCGCAAGGACCTGCCCTGGCGCGCCATCTTCGGCGTGCCGCTGGTCGTCGGCGTGCTCAGTCTCGTGGGGCTGGTCGGGGCGCTGCTCGACGACGGGCTGTGGGACGGGCTCGGCGCGGCCCTGATCGCGGTCAGCCTCGGGGTCGTCGTCTGGGCGCTGGCGGCGCGGCGACGCTGACACCGCCATCGTCCGACGACCGGAACCGCATCCGCCCGGTCACGCTTCCTCCCCATGCTCAAGTCCCGCATGAACCCGCGCGTCTTCTGGGGCGCCAGCCTGATCATCGGCCTGATGCTCGGCGTCTCCCTGCTGGCCCCCGGCGCCTCGGGCCGGATTTTCCAGGCCGCCCAATCGCGGGTCATCGCCTCCTTCGGCTGGTTCTACATCGCGGCCGTGGCCGGCTTCCTGCTGACCGTCGTGGCCCTTGCGCTGGCCCCCACGGGACGCCTCAGGCTGGGTCCGGACGATGCCGATCCGGATTTCCCGTGGCTGTCGTGGATCGCCATGCTGTTCGCCGCCGGCATGGGTATCGGCCTGATGTATTTCGGCGTCGCCGAGCCGATCCAGCATTACATCGCCCCGCCCGACGTCGAGCCGCGCACCTTCGCCGCGGAGCGCGAGGCGATGGTGATCACCTTCTTCCATTACGGCGTTCACGCCTGGGCCATTTACGCCCTGGTCGGCCTGACCCTTGCCTATTTCGCCCACCGCAAGGGCCTGCCGCTGACGCTGCGCTCGGGCCTCTATCCGCTGCTCGGAGAGCGCATCAAGGGCCCTATCGGCGACGCCGTCGACATCTTCGCCATCTGGGGCACGGTGTTCGGCATCGCCACCTCGCTGGGTTTCGGGGTCGCCCAGATCAACAGCGGCCTCAACTATCTGACGGGCCTGCCGGTCGGCGCCGGGGTGCAGGTCGGGCTGATCGCCCTGGTCATGGGCGCGGCCATGGTCTCGGTGCTGACCGGACTGGACCGGGGCGTGCGCCGGCTCTCCGAGCTCAACCTCGTGCTCGCCGTCCTGCTGATGATCTTCGTGCTGGCGGTCGGCCCGACCGGCTTCCTGTTCAAGGCCGTGTTCCAGAACCTCGGCCTGTATCTGGACGAGTTCTTCGTCCGCACCTTCAACCAGTACGCCTATGAGCCGCGCGGCTGGATGGCCAACTGGACCCTGTTCTACTGGGCCTGGTGGATCGCCTGGTCGCCGTTCGTGGGAATGTTCATCGCCCGCATCTCGCGCGGCCGCACGGTGCGCGAGTTCATCCTCGGCGTGCTGCTGGTGCCGGCGGGCTTCACCTTCATGTGGATGACGGTGTTCGGCAACACCGCCATAGCGCTCGACATGGGCGGCGCCGCCGGGGCCATTTCGGCGGCGGTCGAGGCCGACCTGTCCACGGCCATCTTCCGCTTCTTCGAATACCTGCCCGGCACGGCCATCACCTCGACCCTGGCCGTGCTGTTGGTGGCCGTCTTCTTCGTCACCTCGGCCGACTCCGGTTCGCTGGTCATCGACACCATCGCTTCGGGCGGCGCCGACGACACCCCGCGCTGGCAGCGGGTCTACTGGTGCACGCTCGAGGGACTGTCGGCGGCCCTGCTGCTGCTCGCCGGCGGGCTGGGCGCGCTTCAGGCCGCCACCCTGGTTGCCGCCCTGCCCTTCACTGTCATCATGATCGCCCTCGCCTTCGGCCTGGTGCGGCAGATGAACGCCGATAGGCGCGGCGTGGCGCTGGGGGGGCCCCTCCCCCCTCTGGGCGAGCGCCTCAAACGCATCCTCGCGCCGGCGCGGCGCCGGGATATCGACCGCCAGATCGAACAGCACGGCGTACGCGCGCTGGAGGCGGTGCGTCGGGGGCTCGAGGGCGAGGGCGTGGCCGACGCGCTGGTCGAGCGCGACGCGGACGGCGTCACCCTCTCGGCCCCGACCGGCGGCTTCCCGTTCGCCTACCGTCTCGCCGCCGCCGCGCGGCCGCTGCCGGCCTTCACCGCCCTGGAGGCCCCGGAGCTGCGCCGCACCCACGAGTGGCGGCTGATGGCCCGCACGGACCCCGCGGATCGCGGTCGGGACGTCACCGGTTTCACCACCGACCAGCTGATCCACGATGTGCTGGAGCGCCTCGATCAGCAGCGGCGGCGCCAGTCTCCGGACTGACGCGTGCCGGGGCCTTGTCCCGGGCCGACCGCCGCCCTCGGGCGCCTAGCCGACGAAGCCTGCCGCCCGCTTCAGCCGGTCGTTGATGGCCTCGCCCAGCCCGTGCGGCGGGATGGGGGCCACCGCGATGCCGGCGGGTTTTTCGCGGTCCGCCTCGCGCAGGCGGCGGAACAGGTTGGCGGCGGCCTCGCGCAGGTCGCCGGTCGGGCTGAGGCTCCAGCGCAGGGCGCCGACGCCGGGGCCGAAGCCGAGGAGGATCTCACCCTCCCGGGCTGTCGCGGCGTTTATTCGAACAGGGGCGTCAGGGGCGTAGTGGAGGGCGAGGCGGCCGGGGGAGCGATGTCCCTCCCCGCCCCGGTCGACCGGGCCGACGACGGCCTCGATCTCCTCGCGGGTGACCGAGCCGGGGCGCAGCAGGGCGACGCGGCCGTCCAGCACCGACACCACGGTCGACTCCACGCCGACGGCGCAGGGGCCGCCATCGACGGCGTCGGCGGCGGCGTGGCCGGTCTCCTCGACGGCGTCGGCGAAGGTGGTCGGGCTGGGGCGGCCGGAGCGGTTGGCGGAGGGGGCGACGACCGGCTTGCCGAAGGCGGCGATGACGGCGCGGGCCCGGGCGTGGCCGGGGACGCGGACGGCGACGCTGTCCAGCCCGGCACGGGCGAGGTCGCAGACGGCGGCGCGGTCGCGCACCGGCGCGACGAGGGTCAGCGGGCCGGGCCAGAAGGCGTCGGCCAGGGCGCGGGCGCGGGCGTCGAAGACGGCGATGGCCTCGGCCTGGGCGGCGTCGGCGACGTGGGCGATCAGGGGGTTGAAGCGCGGCCGGCCCTTGGCCTCGAAGATGGCGGCGACGGCGACAGGGTTCGAGGCGTCGGCGGCGAGGCCGTAGACGGTCTCGGTAGGCAGGATGACGAGGCCGCCGCGGGCCAGGGCGTCCGCGGCCATGGCGTCGGTCGCACCCGAGTTCAGGCGCGCCGCGCCCGCAGCGAGACCCGCACCGTCACCTGTCGTCCGACCAGCCTGTTCCAAGGCCCCGATGTCCCTATGCCGTAGTCCGCGCGATCGAGGGCGAACGCGCCGGCCAGATGCGCCCGGTCGCCGGTCACGCGCAAGTCCACTGGAAAGACCACCGGTCGGGTCACGCCCTTGATGGTCACGTCGGCGGTCGCGCGCCACCGCTCGCCGCCCAGCGGCTCGAGGGCGCGCAGCCGGAAACGGATCAGCGGGTGGTTGGCGACGTCGAGGAAGGCGGGGCCGAGGGCGCGACGCTCGGCCGCGGCCGGCGACAGGTCGAGCGAGGCGGCGCGGACGGTCACCTCGGCCCGGGCGTCCCCGGGCGCCTCGGGGTCGAACGCGAGTTCGCCGTTCCAGTCCCTGAACTCCCCGGTGCGGGCGAGGCCGAAGGCCCGCACCGTCATGCCGATCGACGAGGCGTCCCGATCGATGATCCATGGCGTCGGCGCGAAGGCGGACGCCAACGCGGCGCCGGCGACGAGGGCCAGGACGCCGCGCCGGGTCACGGCCGGCGCGGGATCAGCGGGATCATCCGGTGCAGCACGTTGTCCCGATCCACGAAGTGGTGCTTCAGCGCGCCGAGGACGTGCAGGACGACGAGGGCGATGAGCAGCTTGGCGGCGAGCTCATGCACCTCCATCAGGTCGCGGGCCACGTCGCGGCCGCCGCCAATGGGCAGCAACGGCCATTCGAACAGGCCGAACCAGACGATCTCGCGCCCGGCGGCCGAGGAGGCCGACCAGCCGACCAGGGGCATGGCGATGAGGAAGACGTAGAACAGCACATGGGTCGTACGCGCCGCCAGCTTCTGCCAGCGCGGCGTGGTCTCGGGCAGCGGAATGGCGGGGTTGGCGAGGCGCCAGCCGAGGCGGACCAGGGTCAGCACGAGGATGCTGAGGCCGACCGACTTGTGCAGGTTCAGGAACTCGCGCGAGGCGGGACCGTCGGCGGCTTCGTGGGCCGCGATCAGCCCGATCTGGCCGATGACCAGGGCCGCGGTCAGCCAGTGCAGGGTCAGCGAAACGGCGGAGTAGCGATTGCGGGGTTCAGCCATGGTCCCTCTCCTGTTCGACGCCGGCGAGACTGGACCAGCGCCGCCGGTTCGTCGAGGGCGGCTTGCATCCCGTCGCGGCAAGGCGGCATGAACGGCGCCAGACCCCGACAGCCGGAAGCCGCCTCCATGACCTACCGCGCCCCCGTCCGCGACCTCGCCTTCACCCTGCAGGCCGTGGCCGACATCGACCGGGTCGCCGCCACCGGCGCCTTCCCGGACTACGACGCGGACGTCATGGGCGCCGTGCTGGAGGCGGCGGGGCAGTTCTCGGAAGAGGTGCTGGCCCCGCTGAACCGGGTCGGCGACCGGCACGGCACGACCTGCGCCGACGGCGATGTGACCACCGCGCCCGGCTTCGCCGAGGCCTACCGCCAGTTCGCCGCCGGCGGCTGGACCGGCCTGTCGGCTCCCGCCCACGCGGGCGGTCAGCAACTGCCCAAGGCGCTGGAGCTGGCCGCCTACGAGACGGTGCATTCGGCCAACATGGCCTTCGGCCTCTGCCCCATGCTGTCGCTGGCGGCGATCGAGGCGCTGGAGGCGTTCGGGACCGAAGCCCAGAAGGCGACCTACCTGACCCGGCTGGTCTCCGGCGAATGGACCGGGGCCATGGTGCTGACCGAGCCGCAGGCGGGCTCGGACCTGGGGGCGCTGACGGCGACGGCGGACCCGAACGGCGACGGGAGCTACCGGCTTACCGGGCAGAAGATCTTCATCACCTGGGGCGACCACGACGCCACGGACAACATCGTCCACATGGTGCTGGCCCGCCTGCCCGACGCCCCGGCCGGACCGAAGGGCATCAGCCTGTTCCTGGCCTCCAAGTATCTGGTGAACCCGGACGGCGGGCTCGGCGCGCGCAACGCCTTCCGGCCGGTCAGCGTCGAACACAAGCTGGGCATCCACGGCTCGCCGACCTGCGTCATGGCCTACGAGGGCGCGACCGCCGAACTGGTCGGGCGGCCGCACGAGGGCCTGTCGCACATGTTCGTGATGATGAACGCCGCCCGGCTGGCGGTGGGCGTCGAGGGCGTGGCGATCGCCGAGCGCGCCTACCAGCAGGCGCTGGCCTATGCGCGGGAGCGGGTGCAGGGGCGGTCGGTGTGGACCGGGGCGCCGGCCCCGATCGTCGACCATCCGGACGTGCGGCGCACGCTGTCAGTGATGAAGGCGAAGGTCGCCGCGGCGCGGGCCATCTGCCTCTCGACCGGCGTGGCGGCGGATCTGGCGCGGCACGCGGCCGACGACGCCGAACGGCGCTTCTGGAAGGGGCGTGAGGACCTGTTCACCCCCATCGCCAAGGCCTGGTCGACGGACGTCGGCGTCGAGGTGGCGTCGATGGGCGTGCAGGTGCACGGCGGCATGGGTTTCATCGAGGAGACCGGCGCGGCGCAATACTATCGCGACGCCCGCATCGCCCCGATCTACGAGGGCACCAACGGCATCCAGGCCATGGACCTTGTCGGCCGCAAGCTGTCGCAGGACGGCGGCGAGGCGGCGCGCGCCCTGATCGCCGACATGAAGGCGACCCTGCTGGACGTGCCGCGGCTGTACGCCGGCAAGCCGGTGGAGCGGCTGGCCAACGCCATCGAGGCACTGGAGGACGCCACCGTGTGGCTGCTCGACGCCAAGGCCGATCCGGGACGCGCCGCCGACGTGCTGGCCGGGGCCGACGCCTATCTGAAGCTGATGGGCGACGTGACCGGTGGCTGGATGCTCGCCAAGGCGGCGCTGTGGGCGCGCGCCGAGCTGGACGCCGGCCAAGGCGACCCGGCCTGGCTGGAGGGCAAGATCACGCTCTACGAGGTCTACGCCGCCAATGTGCTGGGCCACGCCTCCAGCCGACTGGCGGCCGTGGGCCAGGGCGGCGGCCTGCTGGAGCGGATGAGCGTCGAGGTGCTGGCGGGCTAGGCTCCGCCCCCGTCCATCAGGGCGATGGCCTCGCGGACGTAGTCGGCGTGGGCGACGATGCCGATGCCGACGTTCTCGCCGCGGACCTGCATCGACTGGACCAGCACGCCGGCCACGAAGGGGTGCTCCGGCTGGGCCGTGCCGGGCAGCTTGCGCGCCGCCGGGGTCCAGAACACCGGGCCGCCGGAGTTGCCGCGGTAGACGGCGAAGTCGAGCAGGAAGGTCGGGAACTCGGCGATCGGGGTCAGCGGCCACGAGGCGACGCGGCCGGTGCGCAGGATCGGGAAGCCCTCGTGGTTGGCCGAGTAGCCGTAGGGGTAGCCGAGGGTCATCAGCTCGTCGCCCGGCCCGACCTGCCACGCCTCGAGGGCCTCGGGGCCGGCCAGCCAGCCGATCGGGATGGCGGCGCGGGCGAACTCGGGCGGGGCGGAGACGGCCATCACGGCCACGTCGCGGTCGGGATGTCGCGTCCACAAGGGGGCGCCGGCGGCGTCGCGGATGGTCAGCGGCTCCGGGTCGAATCGCCAGTCGCCGTCCTCCGCCTGCATCCGCCAGCCGATCCGCGCCTCGGCGCCCGCCATGCCGTCCAGCACGTGGGCGGCGGTGACCATGACCGTGCGCGGCCGGCCGTCCGGCGTCGGGGCCTCGACGAGGAAGGCGGTGCCGACGCGGCGATCGGCTCCACCCGGCAGGGGCTGGTCGATCTGCACCGTGGCGGCGATCAGGCCGATGGTCAGGTCCCAGACCGGACGCGCCTCGATTACCTGCGCGGCGGGCGGGTCGGGCGGCGGCGGAACCTGCAGGTCGAACATCCGGTCTCCATGGCGTCATGGCCCTTTGTTCATTTGACGGCGGCGGGTCGCCGCGCACAAGGTCCGCCGTCAAATCGGGGACCCGCCATGAATCGCCGCGACCTGCTCGCCACCGCCTCCGCCGCGCTCGCGGCCTCCGCCCTCCCCGCCGCCGCCAAGACTTCAGGAGCCTCGATGCCCCAGGGCCGTCCCGTCCCGCCCGTCGCCAGGAAGATTCCCGTCACCATCGAGCAGCTGGGGCGCACCCGCGTCGACGAGTACCAGTGGATGAAGGACGACAACTGGCAGGCGGTGCTGCGCGACCCGACCCTGATCAAGGCCGACGTCAAGGAACACCTGACCGAGGAGAACGCCTACCGCGAGGCGATGATGGCCTCGACCGTGCCGCTGCAGAACCAGATGTTCGAGGAGATGAAGGGGCGCATCAAGGAGGACGACAGCTCGGTCCCCGC
>JAEYTA010000040.1 GCA_023434265.1 Pseudomonadota bacterium | reverse complement strand
TCGTTGAAGTCCTTGATCGGGAAGACCGACTTGAACACCGCCTCGATGCCCTCGTCGGTGCGCTGGCCCGGACGGCCCTCGCGCTGGAGGAACTGCTCGTACGACGCGCGCTGAACCTCGATCAGGTTCGGCATCTGCACCGCTTCCGGGATGCGGCCGAACGAGTGGCGGATGCGCTTCTTGCCGGTGAACGAGGTGGCGGTGAGGAACTGACCGTTGACGGTGAGTTCCGCTTTGGACTTGGCCATTCTGTCTTCCCAATGCGGCAGGCCGGGCAGCCTGCGCTCAATGCAGCAGCCACGGGCCGCCGTCCGGCGATCCGTGACCATCGGTTTCGGCGTCCACCCTCGGGCCTTGCGGCTCCAGGACGCCTGAATTGTCGGCTCCCTTGGGGAGGAGCGCGCCTTCGCACCGGTCGGAGGGCGACAAACCGGGCCTCGGCGCTTTCGCGCGAATCTCGTACGGAGTTTGCGGAACGCGCTGATATACTCGCTTTGGCGGCGAAATAAAGGTGGGCGCGGAAAAAGTTGGCGGGGCTCCGCGGAGCGCTCGCGGGACCTCTGGCGTCGGACCGACAAGCTGCTAGCGTCGCCGCATGAAGCAGTTCGCCCCTCTCGCCGCCGCCCTCGCCCTCGCCGCCTGCGCGACGGCGCCCGATCCCGCCGCCGTGAGCGCCGCCGCCGCCCGCGAGGCCGTCGCCGAGGGCCACGAGCCCGGAACCCAGGCCTATTGGGACGCCGTCAACCGGCTGTACCTGGCCCGCAACGCGGCCCACGGCGGCTGGACCACCACCGCCAGCGGCCTGCAGTACCGCCGCGTCGGCGCCGCCCATCCGGTGGGCCGCCAGCCCACCGCCGCCGACACGGTCAAGGTCCACTACCGCGGGACCTTCGTCGACGGGCGCGAGTTCGACAGCTCCTACGCCCGCAACGAGCCGGCCGAATTCCCGCTGGGCCGGGTCATCAAGGGCTGGACCGAGGGCGTCGCCCTGATGCGCGAGGGCGAGACCTTCGAGTTCGTCATTCCGTCCGACCTCGGCTACGGCGAACGCTGGGTCGGCGGCGACGAGCTGCCGCCCAACTCCACCCTGCTGTTCACCGTCGAACTGCTCGAGGTGAAGCCGGCCGCCTGATCCGGTCCGGCGACCGGAACCGCCAACATGACAGGGATTTAATGCCACGGTCCCCGACTCGGGTTGACCGGCCCCGCGGCGCACGGGTGTTCTGCGCCTCCCGCTGTTGCTGTCGCGAGTCCGCCCGATGATGCGTCCGTCCGCCCGCCTGCTCGCCGCCGCCTGCGCCGCGGCCCTCCTGACGGGTGCCGGCCCGGTCGCGGCCCAGGTGGGCACGCCGGCCCTGCCCGTGGCGCTGGCCCCCATCCCCGAGCCGCGCGAGGTCCCCTACCCCGTAACCATCGGCATCGAGGTGGACGCCACCGACATCGACCGCCGCATCGTCTCGGTGCGCCAGACCATCCCCGTCGCCGGCCCGGGCCCGCTGGTCCTGCTCTATCCGCTGTGGATTCCCGGCAACCACGGCCCGGTCGGCCCGGTCGACGACGTCGCCGACCTGCGCATCACGGCCAACGGCCAGATCCTGCCGTGGGTGCGCAACACGGTCGAGACCAACGCCTTCCAGGTCGAGGTGCCGGCGGGCGTGTCGACCGTCGACGTCTCGTTCAAATGGCTCACCCCGATCGATGGGAACCAGGGCCGGGTCGTGATCACCGACGAGATGCTCAACATCCAGTGGGAGAAGGCCCTCCTCTATCCCGCCGGCTACGATCATTCGGGCATCCTGTTCCGCCCGTCGCTGCGCCTGCCCGACGACTGGAACTACGGCGTGGCTCTGGAGACCGAGTCCTTCGTCGACGGGCTGGCGACCTTCGCCCCGATCAGTCTCGAACACCTCGCCGACAGCCCGGTGTTCGCCGGCGCCCACTACCGCCAGATCGACCTCGATCCGGGCGGCCGCTCGCCGGTCCGCCTCAACATCGTCGCCGACGATCCGGAGATGCTGGCGGCGACCGAGGCGCACATCGAGCTGCACCGCAATCTCGTCGACCAGGCCGACCGCCTGTTCGGCGCGCGCCACTTCGACCACTACGACTTCCTGCTGGCCGTCACCGACGAGCTCGGCGGCATCGGCCTGGAGCACCACCGCTCGTCCGAGAACAGCGTCGACACCCGCTACTTCACCGACTCCGCCGCGACGCTGGCTGACCGCGACCTGCTCGGCCACGAATACACCCACTCGTGGAACGGCAAGTGGCGCCGCCCGGCCGACCAGCTGACCGGCAACCTCAACGAGCCGGTGCAGAACTCCCTGCTCTGGGTCTACGAGGGCCAGACCCAGTACTGGGGCCTCGTCCTCACCGCCCGCGCCGGGCTGATGACCAGACAGCAGGCGCTGGATGTCTTCGCCAACACCGCCGCGACCTACGCCGAGGACAACCCCGGTCGGACCTGGCGGGCCATGCAGGACACCACCAACGACCCGATCATCGCCCGCCGCCGCCCGCAGCCGTGGTCCAGCTTCCAGCGCAGCGAGGACTACTACCGCGAGGGCTCGATGATCTGGCTCGACGCCGACACCCTGATCCGCGAGCAGTCGGGCGGCCGGCGCTCGCTGGACGACTTCGCCCGCGCCTTCTTCGGCGTCGAGGACGGGAACTGGGATCCGGCCCCCTACACCTTCGCGGACGTGGTCTCGACCCTCGACGGCGTGGGGGACCACGACTGGGCCGGATTCCTGCGCGCCCGGCTGGACGCCGCCGGCCCCGGCGCCCTGACGCCGAACGCCGGCATCGAGCGCGGCGGCTACCGCCTCGTCTGGCGCGAGACTCCGAACGACTATTCGAAGGCGCTCAACGCCGAACTCGGCCGGGTGGACTTCCAGTACTCGCTGGGCCTGAGCCTCAACACCTCGAACCGCGTCACCGCCGTGCGCTGGGGCTCGCCCGCCTTCGAGGCCGGCCTGACCTCCGGCTGGGACGTGGTCGCCGTCAACGGCCGCGCCGCCAGCGCCGACGCCATCGCCGACGCGATCACCGCCGGGAAGGACCCCGCGACCCCGATCGAGCTGATGGTCAAGCGCGGCGACCGCTTCCGCACCATCCGCTTCGACTACACGGGCGGCCTGCGCTACCCGCACCTCGAGCGCATCCCCGGAACCCCCGACCGCCTCGGCGACATCCTCGCCCCCCGCCGCCGCTGACCGCGAGGAGCCCGACCATGATGATCCGCACCGCCGCCCTCGCCCTGCTGCTGGCCTCGACCGCGCCCGCCGCCCTGGCCCAGACCTCGCAGGCCCAGACCCCCCTTCCGGCGCCGACCAGCCTGCCGCGTCCCCTGCCGCCGATCCCGGCCCCGCGGGATGTCGACTACCCGGGGACCATCGCCATCCGGGTCGACCTCACCGACCTGGCGCACAAGGTGATCCGCACCCGTCAGACCATTCCGGTCCGCCCCGGCCCCCTGGTCCTGCAGTATCCGAAGTTCCTCCCCGGCAACCACGCCGACACCGGTCCGATCCAGCTGGTCTCCGGCCTGACCGTCACCGGCGCCGGCCAGCGCATCGAGTGGGTGCGCGACACCGTCGATCCCTACGCCTTCCACCTCGACATTCCGGCAGGCGTGGAGAGCATCGAGGTCGCCTTCGAATGGCTGACCCAGCCGTCGAACGCGACCTGGCGCGTCGTCATGACCGACGAGATCGTCAACCTGCAGTGGGAGAAGGCCCTGCTCTATCCCGCGGGCTACAACCACGACCGCATCGTTTTCGCCCCCTCGGTCGTCCTCCCCGCCGGCTGGAACTACGGCGTCGCCCTGGACACCGTCTCCCGTGAGGGCGACGTGGCGAGCTTCGCCCCGATCTCGCTCGAGCATCTGGCCGACAGCCCGATGTTCGCCGGCCGCCATTACCGTCGCGTCGACATCGACCCGCGCGGGGAGGACGTCCACCTCAACCTCGTCGGCGACACCGCCGCCTCGGTCGGGATCACCCCCGAGTGGACGGCCAGGTACGAGGCGCTGGTGCAGCAGGCCGACCGCCTCTTCGGCGCCCGCCACTACGACCGCTACGAATTCCTCCTCGGCCTGACCTCGGAGCTTGGCGGCATCGGCCTGGAGCACCACCGCTCGTCCGAGAACACCGCTGCGCCCAACTTCTTCTCATCCTCCAGCCCGTCCTTCGGCTCGCGCGGCCTCCTGCCCCACGAATACGTGCACAGCTGGAACGGCAAGTTCCGCCGCCCGTCCGACGAGCTGGTGCCCAACTTCAACGTCCCCACCCAGAACACCCTGATGTGGGTCTACGAGGGCCAGACCGAATACTGGGGCGACGTGCTCACCGCCCGCTCGGGCCTCGGCACGCTGGAGGAGGCGGTGGTCAACCTGGCCGAGATCGCCGGCTTCTACGACCAGCAGCCCGGCCGCCAGTGGCGGGCGCTGCAGGACACCACCAACCACAACCTGCTCGGCTACCGCGCCTCGAATCCGTGGCCGTCGTGGATGCGCGGCACCGGCGACTACTACCGCGAGGCGGCGCTGATCTGGCTCGACGCCGACACCCTGATCCGCGAGGCCACCGGCGACCGCAAGTCGCTCGACGACTTCGCCCGCGCCTTCTACGGCGTCGAGGACGGCGTCTGGGAGGCCCGGCCCTACACCTTCGACGACCTGGTCGAGCACCTGAACGCCGTGCATCCCTACGACTGGGCCAGCTTCCTGCGCGCGCGCCTCGACGCCGTCGGCCCCGACGCCGAGGCACCGCTGGACGGCCTCGCCCGCGCCGGCTGGCGGCTGACCTGGGTCGACGAGCTCACCCCGGTCGAGAAGCGGATGATGGGCGGCTGGGCCAACGACTTCCAGTATTCGCTCGGCTTCACCCTCGGCGGCGACAACCGCGTCGCCAACGTCCGCTGGGGCTCCCCCGCCTTCGAGGCCGGCCTCGGCCACGGCTGGGAGCTGGTCGCCGTCGGCGACCGCGTCGCCTCGGCCGAGGCGCTGCGCGCGGCGGTGACCGCGGCCAAGGGCGGCGCCGAGCCGATCCGGCTGGTGCTCAAACGCGACGACGCGTTCCGGACCCTCGAACTGCCCTACCACGACGGCCTGCGCTACCCGCGCCTGGTCCGCATCGAGGGAACCCGCGACCGCCTCGCCGACATCTTCGCGGCGCGGCGGCGGTAGGGCGCTGGCCGCATTTCCTCCCCCCGCAGGGGGAGGGGGACCATGCGAAGCATGGTGGAGGGGGCGACCCAGGCGCAGCGCCTCCGCCCCCCTCCACCGCCCTGCGGGCGGTCCCCCTCCCCCATCGCTTCGCTCGGGGGGAGGAACGAAAAACGGGCCGGGGATCGCTCCCCGGCCCGTTCAGATCAGCTGTCGCTGGATCCAGATTACTTGATCTGGACCTTGGCGCCGGCTTCGGTCAGCTTCTTGGCGATTTCGTCGGCCTGCTGCTTCGAGACGTTCTCGACGACGTTCTGCGGCGCGCCTTCGACGAGGTCCTTGGCTTCCTTCAGGCCGAGGTCCGAGCGAACGCCACGCACTTCCTTGATGACGTTGATCTTCTTGTCGCCGCCGTCGACGAGGACGACGGTGAACTCGGTCTGCTCTTCACCGGCCGGAGCGGCTTCGCCGCCGGCGGCGCCGCCGGCCGGCATGGCCATGGCGACCGGAGCAGCGGCGCTGACGCCCCACTTTTCTTCCAGCAGCTTCGAGAGTTCGGCGGCTTCCAGGACGGTCAGCGCCGACAGGTCTTCAACGATCTTGGCGAGGTCAGCCATAGGGATAGTTCCTTCGGTAGGATGGGTTCAGAGAGAGGTTTGCAGAGATGGAAGGTCCGCTTACGCGGCGTCCTTGGTGGCGTAGGCGTTGAACACGCGGGCCAGTTGGCCGGCCGGGGCCTGCAGCACGCCGGCGACCTTGGTGGCCGGGGCGTTGATGAGGCCGAGCAGCGAGGCGCGGATCTGATCCAGCGAGGGCAGCTTGGAGAGGGTCTCCACGCCCTTGGCGTCCAGAACCTTGTCGCCCATGAAGCCGCCCTGGACGACGAACTTGTCGTTGCCCTTGGCGAATTCGGCGGTCACCTTGGCGGCCGTCACCGCGTCGGGCGCATAGGCGATGCCCACCGGACCCTTGAACAGGCCGTGGTAGTCGCTGCCCTCTTCGGCTTCGAGCGCCTTCAGCGCCAGGCGGTTCTTGACCACCTTGAACGTGCCGCCTTCCTTGCGGAGGCGGCCACGCAGGTCTTCCATGTCCGCAACGGTCAGACCCAGATTGTGGGTCACGACCACGGCGCCCGCGTCGGCGAAAACGCCCTTCAGCGTTTCGATCGACTCGGCCTTTTGTGCGCGGTCCATTGCGGTCTCCAGTCAGTCGTTCGACGCCGGGCTTATTCCCGACGCCATAACGGCCTTCGCGCTCCGGAGAGCGTTCAGGCCGGTCGTCTTGTCCGAAGGAAGCTCAGCACCCCTGTCCGTCCCGGAACGGGCCGACAGCAAGTCGTCTGCATCCCCATCTCCCCACGGCGCCAGAGGGCTCTCTGGCAGTTACGGCATGGGTGGCCCCCACGCCCCGAAGTTCTCGGACAGGCCCGCCGCGGCCGAAGCTGCGACGGAAGAAGGCGCGCTCTATACACGGACGCGGCGGAAACTCAAGTCGGCTCTGGCCACGTGCGACGAAACAGGGTTCCCTCGCCCGGTCGAGGGGAGACGACGCCATGACCGACGCCGCAGACGCCACGGATCGCGAGGAGACGGGCCGCGCGCCCTCCGGCCTGCTGGCCCCCATCCGCCTGGGCGTCGGCCTGCTGCAGGGCCTCGCCCTGTGGTGGCTGCACTGGACCTCGGACGGCGTCACCGGCTGGCCGTGGCGGCCCGAGACCTTCCTCCCCCTTCTCCTGATCTTCGCCTTCGTTCCGGTGCTGCTGCTCGCCGGCGTCGGCCGCATGCGCCGGACGACCCTGGCCGCCTGGATCGCCGTCGCCACGGCCCTGCTCGCCCTCATGGGCTGGCACGAGGTGGCGCGCCAGTCCGCCGACGCCCTGCACGGCCCGCCGTACATCAGGGGCCCCATGCCGCTGTTCGCGGTCGTCGCCCTGTTCATCGGCCACCACCTCGTCCTCGCCGCCGACATGACGCACCGCTGGGTCGCCCCCTTCCCCGTCTACTTCGACACCGTCTGGAAGGCGGCGGTGCAACTCGCCCTGTCGATCGGCTTCACCGGCGCCTTCTGGGTGCTGCTGTTCCTCGGCTCGGCCTTGTTCCGCATCATCGGCCTCGACTTCCTCGAGACCCTGACCCGCGAAAGCTGGTTCTTCGTCCCCGTCACCACCCTCGCCTTCGCCCTGGCGGTCCACCTCACCGACGTGCGCGACGGCCTGATCCGCGGCGTCCGCACCGTCGGCCTGATGCTGCTGTCATGGCTGCTGCTGGTCATGACCGTGCTGGCCGCCGGCTTCGTGCTGGCCCTGCCCTTCACCGGCCTCAAGGGGCTGTGGGACACCGGCAGCGCCACCTCGCTGGTGCTCGCCGCCGCCGCCGCCATGATCGTGCTGATCAACGCCGCGTACCAGGACGGCCGGCCCGAGAACCGCCCGCCCCTGCCGCTCCGCCTTGCCGTCCAGGTCGCCTCGCTCCTGCTCGTCCCGCTGGTGGTCATCGCCTTCTGGGGCCTCGCCCTGCGCATCGGCCAGCACGGCCTGACGCCCGAGCGCATCATCGCCCTCGCCTGCGCCCTCGTCGGCGCCGTCTTCGCCGGCGGCTACGCCCTCGCCTCGGTGCGCGCCTTCCTCGGCCGCGACCGCTGGATGCGCCTGCTGGAGCCGACCACCCTCGCCGGCGCCGCGCTGGCCTTCCTCCTCATCCTCGCGCTGTTCAGCCCCGTGCTCGACCCCGCCCGCCTGTCCGTCGCCGACCAGGTCGCCCGGCTCGAGCGCGGCGCGGTGACGCCGGAGCGCTTCGACTACGCCTTCCTGCGCTGGGAGAGCGGCAAGGCGGGACGGGCGGCGCTGGCGAGGCTGCAGCGTTCCTCGAACCCGGACATCGCCCGCCGTGCGCGCGACGCGGCCGCGACCGCCCGTGGTGATCAAGGCGAGCCGGCGGCGCCCCGCATCATGCCGGTTTTCGAGACCTATCCGGCGGGCGGGTCCTTGCCGGCCGGCTTCTCTGGCGCAGTTCCCCAGACGGACGGTCGGGCCGTGTGCTCCTCGACGGCCGCCTGTCTGGCTTCACCGATGGACCTGGATGGCGACGGGCGGCTGGAGGTGCTGCTGGTTCATCGCTTCTACGCTCGGGTCTGGGCCCAGGGCGCCGACGGCGCATGGCGGGACATCGGCGGATACGGGTTCCGCGGCTGCGGACCGGACAATGGCGATCTGCGAGAGGATGTGCGGGCCGGCCGCCTGCGGCTCGTCGAGCCTGCATGGAACGATGTGATCGTCGCGGACGGACGAAGGTCGGCGTTCCAGCCGGCGGATCCCGAGTGCCGCCCGGCCCGATCTGGCGAAGTCGATCAGACTCCCATCATCGAGAGCGACGAGCGCCCTTGACCCCGCCGCCCCCGTCTCCATTACATGGAGTTCATGTTCCGGGATCGGGGGATCGGGTGAATCAGCAGGGACCGCAGGCCGAACTGCTCCGGCGCGCGGCCGAGGCCATCGCGCGCCGTGACCCCCAGTCCGCGCTGGGCCTCCTCGACCAGGCCGACGCCTTCGGCCGCACCCACAACGCCACCCTCAACCGCGCCCTCGCGCTGCGCCTGCTCGGCGACTTCCGCGGCTCGCTGGCGGTGCTCGACGAGGCGCTGGACATGGAGCCCTACGACTTCGTCGCCCTGCTGGCCAAGGCGGCCATGCTCGAGAAGCTGGGCGGCGAGCGCGCCTCGCTCAATACCTACCGCAGCGCCCTGAAGATCGCCCCGCCGCGCGACCGCTGTCCGCCCGCCCTGGTGGCCCAGATCGACCACGCCGACGCCGTCGTGCGCCGCCAGGCGGACGAGCTTTGCGACTACATGAAGTCCGCCGTCGAGAACCTCCGGGCCGAGGTCGACCCGGTCACGCTGGACCGCTTCGACGAGGGGCTGGAGATCTACGCCGGGGTGAAGACGGCGCCGAAGCAGGAGCCGATCCTGCTCAACTACCCGCGCCTGCCGGCCATCCCCTTCTACGACCGCGCCCTGTTCCCGTGGCTGCCGAAGCTGGAGGCGGCCACGGCGGTCATCCAGCGCGAGCTGGCCGCCCTGCTGGAGCAGTCGTTCGACGACTTCGCCCCCTACATCGCCTACCCCAAGGGCGCGCCGGTCAACCAGTGGGGCGAGCTCAACCACTCGCGCAAATGGACCAGCCTGTGGCTGTGGCGCGACGGGACGCGGCAGGACTCGGTCTGCGAGCGCTGTCCCGAGACGGCGGCCCTGCTCGAGTCCCTGCCGATGGCCGATCAGGAGGGCTTCGCGCCCACCGCCGTCTTCTCGGCCCTGCAGCCGCACACCCACATCCCGCCGCACACGGGCTCGTCCAACGTCCGCCTGCTGGTCCACCTGCCGCTGATCCTGCCCGGCCCGGCCCGCTTCCGGGTCGGCAACACCATCCGCGACTGGAAGATGGGCGAGGCCTGGGTGTTCGACGACACCATCGAGCACGAGGCCTGGAACGACGCCGACGAGATGCGGGTGATCCTGATCTTCGACATCTGGAACCCCTTCCTCTCCGACGGCGAGAAGGCCCTGATCACCGCGATGATGCAGGCGCAGCGGGCGTTCATGGCGGGACGGTAGCGCTCATTGACCTCTCCATTCGCCTTCGAGCGAATGGAGAGGACAGGTCGGCGCGCGAGCGACGACCAGGAGAGGGCGGCGCGGGCGGATGTGATTTGAGCTTTACCGGGCGCGGCCGGCGCCGCCCTCACCTCACCGCTTCGCGGTCTGTCCTCTCCATCGCCTCGATGGGCGATGGAGAGGTGAGCGCCCACACCCCGCACCCGTTAACCCCCCGCACACCCTGCCCCCCAACCCGATCTTCACCTTGTCAGGCCTAAAACCGTCCCGGAATGAGCCAGCTCCGCCTTACGAGAGCCGGCCGGACGTGATGGAACAGGGGCCGCCCGCATGGCGAAGACCGTACTTGTCGTCGACGACGATCCGACCCAGCGCCGGCTGGCGCAGGCGGTGCTGGAGCGCGAGGGCTACGCCGTAGTCCACGCCGAGTCCGGCGGCGAGGCGATCGACCGGCTGACGAAGGGCGGCGGCGCCGACGTCGTCCTGCTCGACATGGTCATGCCGGGCATGAGCGGTCTGGAGGCCCTGGCCGAAATCCGCACCGCCGGGGTGCAGACCCCGGTCATCGTGCTCACCGCCCAGGGCGGGGTCGAGGCCGTGGTCAAGGCCATGCAGGCCGGGGCCCAGGACTTCTTCGTCAAGCCGGTGTCGGCCGAGCGCCTGCTCGTCGGCGTCCGCAACGCCCTGCAGCTGACCCAGCTGACGGCGGAAGTCGGCCGTCTGAAGAAGCACGTCTCCGGCCGCACCTCCTTCGACGACCTCGTCGGCCAGTCCGCGCCCATGCGCCTCGTCCGTTCGCTCGGCCAGCGGGCGGCGAAGTCCGGCATCCCGGTGCTGATCACCGGCGAAAGCGGGGTCGGCAAGGAGGTCATCGCCCGCGCCCTGCACGGCGCCTCGGACCGCGCCGGCAAGCCCTTCGTCGCCGTCAACTGCGGCGCCCTCCCGGTCAACCTCGTGGAGTCGATCCTGTTCGGCCACGAGAAGGGGGCCTTCACCGGGGCCCACGACAAGCACCTCGGCAAGTTCGCCGAGGCCAACGGCGGCACCCTGTTCCTCGACGAGATCGGCGAGCTGCCGCTGGACATGCAGGTCAAGCTGCTGCGCGCCCTGCAGGAGGGCGAGATCGACCCTGTCGGGGCCAAGCGAGCCGTCAAGGTGGACGTGCGCATCGTCTCCGCCACCAACCGCGACCTCGCCGAACAGGTGCGCGAGGGCCGCTTCCGCGAGGACCTGTTCTACCGCCTCAACGTCTTCCCCATCGAGGCGCCCGCCCTGCGCGAGCGACGCGAGGACATCCCGGCCCTGGTCGACCACTTCATCGCCCGCTTCAACGTCGAGGAAGGCAAGCGCGTGGCCGGCTGCGCGGTCGAGACCCTGGCCCTGCTCTGCGCCTTCGACTGGCCCGGCAACGTCCGCCAGCTGGAGAACGCCGTCTACCGCGCCATCGTGCTGGCCGACGCCCCCTTCCTCCAGCCCCACGACTTCCCCGCCATCTCGGGCAAGACCGCCCATCTCCTCCCCATGGAACATGGGGAGGTGTCTCGCCGCGACAGCGACGAGACGGAGGGGCTGCCGGCCGGAAGCGCCCACCCCGACCTCCCGCCACTCCCCGACACCCCGATCCGCATCCTCGACGAGCGCGGCCACCTGCGCACCCTCGAGGAGATCGAGCGCGACCTGATCCAGCACGCCATCGAGGTCTACGCCGGCCACATGTCCGAGATCGCCCGGCGCCTCGGCATCGGCCGCTCGACCCTCTACCGCAAGGTGCGCGAACAGGGCCTCGAGGGCGTGTTGCGCGAGGCCGGCTGATCGCCGGCGCCCCTGGCTCTTCCCCGCCACGGTGAAGCCTGATTTCTGAAGAATAGCTCCCCCGCGGCGATCCGCGCGCGTGTTCGGGCGTATAGGTGCGGGCGCCGCGTTCCGGGCAACCTCGGGTTTCATCGCTGCAACGCGACGGAAACACGGGCGCGGAACGTTTAGCCGCTCGTACCTCCCCGGGACCCGATCATGCTCCTCGTCACCACCGCCCTGTCCGGACTCATGGCCGGCGTCATCCAGACCGCCCCGCCGCAGCAGGCTCCTGAGCCCGCCCCGGCCGCGGCGGCGCAGCAGACGCCCCCGCCCGCGCCCGAGCCCGAGGGCCAGGAGCCCGCGCCCGCCCCCACGGCCGAGGACGACGACGCCTACGAACTCGGCACGGTCGCCGTCACCGGCACGCGCCAGCGCGGCAGCGTCGACACCGACATCCCGCCCGACGTGACCCTGACGGCCGACGAGATCATGGCCTACGGGGCCTCCGACATCGCCGAGCTGATGACCTATCTGGAGCCGATCACCCGTAGCTCCAGCGGCCGCACCGACCTGCAGCCCGTCTTCCTCGTCAACGGCCGGCGCATCTCCGGCTTCCGCGAAATCCGCGGCATCCCCACCGAGGCCATCGAGCGCACCGAGATCCTGCCCGAGGCCGTGGCCGTCCAGTTCGGCTACCGCCCCGAGCAGCGGGTGGTGAACTTCGTGCTCAAGTCCGACTTCCGTTCGACCACGGTCCAGGTCACCGCCCGCGTGCCCACCGCCGGGGGCCGCACCACCGTCGAGGGCGAGGCCGACCTGCTGCGCATCGCCGGCTCCAACCGCTGGTCGCTGGACGCCGAGTACGAGCGCTCCTCGCCCCTGTTCGAGTCCGAGCGCGACATCCGCCGCGACCCCGGCTCGCAGCCCTTCGACCTGATCGGCAACGTCTCGGGCGACCCGTTCGGCACGGAGATCGACCCCGCCCTGCCCGGCCTCGACGCCACCCCGGTGCCCGGCTCGACGACCAACCCCACCCTGGCCGACTTCGTCGCCGCCGCCGGCGATCCGCGCGGCGGCGACCTCGGCGCCTACCGCACCCTTCTGGCGGCCGGCGAGCGCGCCCAGCTGAGCGGCACGATCAAGCGCGACCTCAACAGCACCACCCAGGCCACGGTCAGCGCCAGCTTGGAGGACACCTCCAGCCGCAGCTTCAACGGCCTGCCCGGCGTGGTCCTCGGCCTGCCGGAGACCAACCCCTTCTCGCCCTTCTCCGACGACGTCCTCGTCTATCGCTACCTCGACGACGCCGCCTCGCTGCGGCGGGAGAGCGACAGCCTGCAGGGCGAGCTCGGCGTCGTCCTGGACGGCTTCATCGGCGAGGAATGGCGCTGGACCGCCACCGGGAACTACACCCGCACCGAGACCGACACCGTCACCGGCCGGGGCTACGACGCTGACCCCTTCCAGGACCGTCTCACGGCGGGCGACCCCACCGCCAACCCCTTCGGCCTGCTCGACCCCGCGGACTTCGCCCGCGTCGCCAACGACACCGCCCGTTCGGTGTCCCAGCGCCTCGACACCGAACTGGTGCTCACCGGCGACCTGTGGGAGCTCCCCGCCGGCGACCTCAGCTCGACCTTCAAGCTCGGCGCCGACACCCTGTCGCTGGACTCGACCAGCACCCGCGGCGGCGTCACCACCGACCGCGAGCAGTCGCGCGACCGCCTCAGCGGCCAGACCAGCCTCAACTTCCCCATCGCCAGCCGCCGCAACGAGGTGCTCACCGCGCTCGGCGACCTGTCGATCGGCGTCGACGCCGGCTTCGAGGAGTTGTCCGACTTCGGCGGCCTGTCGACCTTCGGCGCCACCCTCAACTGGTCGCCGATCGAAAAGCTGTCCTTCCTCGCCAGCTGGACCGACGAGCAGGGCGCCCCGACCATCAGCCAGCTCAACGACCCGCTGATCGAGACGCCCAACGTGCCGGTGTTCGACTTCGCCACCGGCGAGACCGTCTTCGTCACCCGCGTCACTGGCGGCAACCCCGGCCTCGACGCCGACAACCGCCAGGTGGTCCGCATCGGCGGCACCCTGCGCCCGCTGACCGACACCGACCTGTCGATCAGCTCGACCTGGACGTGGAGCCGCACCGACGACGAGATCGCCGCCTTCCCGGCCGTGACTCCCGACCTCGAGGCCGCCCTGCCCGACCGCTTCGAGCGCGACGCCGACGGCAACCTGACCCGCATCGACGCCCGCCCGCTCAACTTCGAACGCTACGAGCGCCAGGACCTGCGCACCGGCTTCAACTTCTCGCGCGCCTTCGGCACGCCCACCCCGCGCGCCGAGGGCGAGGGCGGCCGTCGCGGCGGCCCCGGCGGGCCCGGCATGGTGCGCATCG
>JAEYTA010000076.1 GCA_023434265.1 Pseudomonadota bacterium | reverse complement strand
CCCTGACCCAGGTCTGCGTGCAGGTGTTCGGCAACCACGCCGGCCTGACCTTCGCCGGCTCGCAGGGGCATTTCGAGCTGAACGTCTACAACCCGGTGATGGCCTACAACTTCCTGCAGTCGGTGCGCCTGCTGGCCGACGCGGCGATCAGCTTCACCGACAACTGCGTGGTCGGCATCGAGCCGCGCGAGGACAACATCAGGCGCGGGCTGGAGAACAGCCTGATGCTGGTCACCGCCCTGAACGGCAAGCTGGGTTACGACGCCTGCGCCAAGATCGCCAAGACGGCCCACCGGAACGGCACGACCCTGCGCGAGGAGGCCGTCGGGGGCGGCTACCTCACCAACGAGGAGTTCGACGAATGGGTGCGGCCGGAGAAGATGATCTCGCCGCAGTAGGGGCGCCTACCCCGGGTTGGTGGCGGGAGTTGAGGTTCGGGTGTAGGCTTCCCGCGTGGGCAAGGCAGAGCTGAAGATCGAGATCGATCCGGAGTTGATCGCCGAAGCCGAGAGGCTGGGCGTTGATCTTTCGCGCGCCGGCCTCGCCGGCGTCGAGCAGGCGCTGACCCTTCGGCGTAACGCGACAAAGTCCGACACTGAACGCGCCGCCGAAGCCCGCGCCTGGGCCGAAGAGAACGCCGAGGCCCTGAAGGCTTACAGCAGGCGGATCGCCCGCGACGGCGTCTTCGGCGAGGACTTCCGGACCTGGTGATGCGTCAGTTCGACGTGTTTCCGAACCCGTCGCCCCGCTCCCGCATTGCCGTCCCATTTGTCGTGTTGATGCAGTCCCATTTCGTGGATGAGATGCCTACCGCCCTCATCGCGCCGCTCGTCCGTGAGCCGCGCAGCGGCGATTTCACCCGCGTCTCGGTGGCGGTGCAGGTGGACGGCGAAACCCTCCATTTGTCGCTGGCGGAGATGGCGCCGATCTGGCGTTCGGAGCTGAAAAGGTCTGTCGGACACCTTCGGGACAGCGAGGACGACATCCGCCGCGCCCTCGACCGCCTGTTTACCGGCTTCTGAAGCATGGCCGCGCTGACCCGCCCCTACTGGATCGAGGCGCGGTTCGAGCGGCGCGAGGGCTGGGACGACGCCGTCTATCCGTTCAGCGTGCCGGCGGTGCGGCGCACCGGGAGCCTGGCCTTCCATCCGAACGTCACCTTCCTTGTCGGGGAGAATGGGTCGGGCAAGTCAACGCTGATCGAGGCGCTGGCGGTGGCGTGGGGCTTCAACGCCGAGGGCGGATCGCGGGATCACCGCTACGAGACGCGGCCGTCGCACTCGGCGCTGCACCGGTTCGTGCGACCCGTCCGCTCGGCCACGCGGCCGCGCGACGGCTACTTCCTGCGCGCCGAGAGCTTCTTCACCACGGCCACATGGCTGGAGACCACCGGGACCATGCGCGCGGGGCAGTCGGGCCTGCACGAGCAGTCGCACGGGGAAAGCTTCTTCGATCTGTTCGGGAACCGGTTCACCGGCGACGGCCTCTACATCCTCGACGAGCCCGAGGCGGCGCTGTCGCCGTCGCGGCAGCTGTCGTTCCTGGCGCGAATGCACGACCTGGTGCTGGAGCGGTCGCAGTTCATCGTCGCGACCCACTCGCCGATCATCCTCGGCTATCCGAACGCCTGGATCTACCAGACCTCGGCGCACGGGCTGGAGCGGGTGGAGTACGAGGACACGGAGCACTACCAGGTTACGCGCGGCTTCCTGAACCGCCGGCAGACCTATCTCGACGTGCTGCTTGAGGCGCCTGAGCAGTCCTGACGACAGGCGCCTGCCCGGTCAGCCCTTCTCCTGCCAGCGGGCCCGCACCTCGTCGCGGGTCAGGTTGAGGTGGACGTGCTCGTCGACGTGGCGGACCCAGCTGAGCGGGATCAGATGGTGCTTGAGGCCGGCGGCGACATCCAGTTTGGCCAGCTCGATCTGGTCGCCGTGGACGTGGTCGACCCGGCCGACGTGCTCCCCGTCGGAGCCGACGACTTCGAGGTGTTCGCGAATGGCGGACGGGTCTACCATGAGGCGCTCCTGACAACGGGGACGTCGGGAAAAACCGTCCGGCCGCGCGCCGGTTGCATGGCGGAGGCCGCATGGGCGAGGTCGTCAATCTGAACCGGGCGCGCAAGGACCGGCGCAAGGCCGAGGCCAGGGCGGCGGCCGCCGCCAACCGCGCCGCCCATGGTCTCCCGAAGGGGGAGCGGAGCCGGGCCGAGGCGGAGCGCGCCCGCGCCGACCGTCTGCTGGATGGGGCCAAACGGGAGGACTGAGATGACCAGCCGCGAGGAGAAGCGCCGCCTGCAGCGGGGCCTGATCCCCATGCTGATCGCCATCCGGGTGCAGGAGGCCCGCAAGCGCAGGGAGGCCGAGGCGGCCGCGAAGGCCGAGGGCCGTCCGCCCCCGAAGCCCAGGAAGAAGGGCTGGTTCTAGGCCGCCGAGACGCGCGGGGCGCGGATCATCAGCACCTGGCCCGCCAGCACCAGGGCGAGGCCCGCCAGCGCCAGCCAGCCGAAGCGGGCGTGTTCGAACAGCACCGAGACCAGCATGGCGATCGGCGGCGTCAGGGCCGAGATGTAGCTGGCCAGGGCGTAGCCGCGGGTGCGGGCGATGCCGAAATAGACCACGAAGGCGATCACCGAGCCGAACACCGACAGATAGACGAGCGAGCCGAGATAGCGGGCGGTCGGCTCGATCGACCATTCCACGCCGGTGGCCAGGCCGTAGAGCGCCAGCACGATCGTGCCGTAGGCCATCGCCCAGGCGGTGGAGGGGATCACCGCCGAGCCGGCCTCCTGGCCGCGCCAGGCGAAGTAGTTGCCGAAGGCCGAGGCGGCCACGGCCGTGAAGGCGAAGCCGACGCCGGCGGCGCTGGCCTGCGACAGGCCGCCCGACAGCACCTCCGACCCGGACAGCACCGCCACGCCGACCACGCCCAGCAGCGCGCCGCCCCAGGCCGCCAGAGCCGCCCGCTGACCGGCGGCGAGGCGGAACAGGATCAGGTTGAGGAAGGCCAGCGAGGCGAAGATCACCGCCACCACCGCCGAGGCGATGCGGCCCTCGGCGGCGTAGGTGAAGCTGTAGCTGACCGAGAAGGCGAACACGCCCTGTCCGAGGGCGGCGAGGTGCTGGTTGGGCGTTAGCTTCAGCGATCGGCGCGTGACCAGGCAGCCGGCGAACAGGAGCACGGCGGCGAGGCCGAAGCGCCAGACGATGGACGCCAGCGGCGCCACCGGCCCCAGCTGCAGGGTGATGGCGTACCAGGTGGTGCCCCAGATCACCGCGCAGAGGCCGACGCCACCGATGGCCAGCAGCGTCGCCCGCGAGAGGGCGGCCTTGGGCGGCGCGAGGGAGTCGGACGGGGCGGCCATCCTCGCCAAGTGGCGCAGGCGGAGGGGCGGCGCAAGCCGAGGAATCCGGCCGGCCGCACAAGCCGCCCTTATGCCGTCCGGGCCGCCGCCTCAGCCGCGCAGCTTCAGGGCCAGGCGGGCCTCGACCGGCGTCGCCTGATAGACCGTCGGCGCACGCAGCCGCAGCGCCTTTCGCGCCGCCTCGAGCGGCAGGTCGAACAGGGCCTCGTAATCCAGCGCCGGCAGCCAGCGCGCCCGCCGGCCGATGCGCCAGGCCTGCAGCACGGCGCGCCGGGCGGGGATGGCGCGGTTCTCGCGCCGGATCTCGCGGGCCGCGCCGACCCCGATGAAGGCGAAACCCAGGTTGCCGGTCTGCGCATGCGAGAAGGCGACGACGCAGGCCTCCCCCAAGGCGTCGGTCTCGTAGCCGGTCAGCACGTGCCAGACGTCGTGCAGGTCGCGAATCCGGCGCGAATACCAGATCACCGGGTGCGGGGCGTCGGCCAGCGGCGCGACCTTGCGCGCCTCCATGGCCAGTCCCTCGGCGGTGAAGCCGCGCGCCTCGCGGAAGGCCCGGTAGGCCGCCCCGACGGTGCCCGGCCCGAAGCGCGACAGCCAGGCCGGGTCGTCCAGCTTCTCCGCCAGCTCCTCGCGCAGGAAGGCCTGCCGGCCACCCTCCATGGTGCGCAGCATGCGATCGTAGCCGCGGCGGATGGACCGGCCCGACAGGGCCCGCATGATCTCGAACACCTGGGCGGTGTCCTCCTTGTCGCGGATCAGGCGGCGGAAGGCGCGCAGGGCCGAAAGCAGCTCCAGCCGCTGCGGCCTGAGGCGGGTGAACTCGACGTCGGCTGCGGTCATGGCGCCATCCTGTCCCGGCTCGATGATAGCGCGGGCGCGGCCTCAGGTGAACAGCGTTCACATCGCGCGCCGGCGCGGGATCGGCTACGCTGCCGTCCATGCTCCGCAAGCGCTCCGTCTCCCTGTCTGGCCACGCCACGTCGGTGGCGCTGGAGCCCGCGTTCTGGGTCGTGCTGGACGACATCGGCGCGAGCATGGGCCTGACCCACGCCGCCTTGATGAAGCGCATCGACGAGCGTCGCGGACGCACTCCGCTGGCCTCCTCGTGCCGCCTGCTGGCGCTGGCCTGGGCCGCTGGCGACCGATCTTTCGCCGAACAGGACTCGTCGGATTGACAGCCGCCGAGGTTGGCGCATGTTCGCCGCGGGAGGCGCAACCATGGCCGACAATCGATTGATCCCCGCCGTCGTCTTCGGCGGCCTGCTGGCGATCGGCATGATCGGGGCGGGCGCCCTGATCGGACAGGGGGTCGTGCACGCCCGGGTCGGCGACAGAAGCGTCAGCGTGCGCGGCCTGGCCGAGCGCGACGTCAAGGCCGACCTGGCCATCCTGCCGGTGCGCTTCACCGCCTCCGGCGAGGTGCTGTCCGAGGTGCAGGCGCGTATCGACGGCGACCTGGCCATCGTGCGCCGCTTCCTCGCCCAGCAGGGGTATCCGGCCGATGCCGTCACCCTCGGGCGGCTCGAGGTCGCCGACCGGCGCGCGCGGGAATACGGCAGCCAGGACCAGGGTCCGCGCTTCATCCTCGCCCAGACGGTGATCGTGCGCACCGGCGACGTCGACCGGGTCCAGAACACCACGCGGGCGCTGAACGACCTGATCCGCCAGGGCGTGGTTCTGCAGGACTTCAGCGGGCCCAGCTACATCTTCACCGGCCTGAACGAGGTGCGGCCGGCGATGATCGCCGAGGCGACCGCCTCGGCCCGCAGCGGCGCCGAGCAGTTCGCCAAGGACTCGGGGACCGGCGTCGGCGCCATCCGCGAGGCGTCGCAGGGCTATTTCGAGATCCTCGCCCGCGACGAGACCAGCGACGAGCGGCAGACCCCGGACAAGAAGGTCCGGGTCGTCACCACCATCCGCTACGGCCTGCGCTGAGGCTCAGGTCCCCGGCGTCGGATCGGGCTGCGGCATCGTCGGCGGCTCGACCGGCGGCGGCGACGGCAGTTCCGGAATCTCCGGGGCGCGCGGCAGGTCGGGCGTCGGGACGTCGATGTCGACGTCGACGTCGGTCGGGCTCGGCGTGTCGATGCGTCCGTTCGACATCATGAACACGGCGATGATGGCCAGCACGACGATCAGGCCGCCGACCAGGAAGGCGACCCAGCCCGCGCCGCCGCCGCGGTCGGACGGCGGATTGTTGATGGTGGTGTGATGGACCACGTCGGGGCGCCGGTCGTCCGGCGGCGGCAGGTTCGGATCGGTCATCGATCAGCCTCCGGTCGGGATCGACGGGGCCGAGACCTCGGGCATGTCGACGTCGACGTTGACGTCCTTCTCGCCGCCGCCGAAGCCTCCACCGGCGAAGACGAAATAGGCCACGATGGCCAGCACCACGACGACGGCGCCGATGATGAAGGCCATGCCGGTGTTGCCGCCGCCGGTGTTGTTGTTGATGTTGTCGGCCATGGGGTGAAGCCTCCGCTGTTGAACCCTGTCGGGCGACCAAACGGAGGCGTGGCCGTTACGGTTCCGGACGGAGCGCGCGAGGGCGGCTGACAAGCCGGCGCGTGCTCCTTATGTTCTCGCGGCTCCCATGACCGATTCAGCTCCTCCCCGCATCTCCGACCTCGCGCGCGCCCGGCCCCCCGCCGGGGCCGCGCCCGACTATCTGTCCGGCCTCAATCCCGAGCAGCGCGAGGCGGTCGAGACCACCGAAGGCCCGGTGCTGGTGCTGGCAGGCGCCGGGACGGGCAAGACGCGGGTGCTGACCACCCGACTGGCGCACATCCTCGCCACCGGCAAGGCGCGGCCGTGGGAGCTGCTGGCCGTCACCTTCACCAACAAGGCGGCGCGCGAAATGCGCGAGCGCATCACCCATCTGATCGGCCCGTCGGCCGAGGGGTTGCGGTGGCTGGGGACCTTCCACTCTGTCGCGGCGCAGATCCTGCGCCGGCACGCGGAGCTGGTCGGGCTGAAGTCGACGTTCAACATCCTCGACACCGACGACCAGGAACGGCTCTGCAAGCAGCTGATCGAGGCCGCCAACCTCGACTCCAAGCGCTGGACGCCCCGTTCGCTGAGCGGCCTGATCGACCACTGGAAGAACCGCGGCTGGACGCCGGACAAGCTGCCGCCGAGCGAGGACTTCGCCAACGGCAAGGGCCAGACGCTGTACGCCGCCTACCAGGCCCGGCTGGTCGCCCTGAACGCCTGCGACTTCGGCGATCTGTTGCTGCACAACCTGACTATCCTGTCCCAGCACGCGGATATCGCTGAGGAATACCGTCGACGCTTCCGCTACATCCTGGTCGACGAATACCAGGACACCAACGTCGCGCAGTACCTGTGGCTGCGGCTGCTGACCGCCTCGACCGGCAACGTCTGCTGCGTCGGCGACGACGACCAGTCGATCTACGGCTGGCGCGGCGCGGAGGTGGACAACATCCTGCGCTTCGAGCGCGACTTCCCCGGCGCCAAGGTGATCCGGCTGGAGCGCAACTACCGCTCGACCCACCACATCCTCGGCGCCGCCTCGGGCCTGATCAGCGCCAACCGCGGGCGGCTGGGCAAGACGCTGTGGACCGAGGAGACCTCGGGCGACAAGGTGCGGGTGCGCGGCGTCTGGGACGGCGAGGCCGAGGCCCGGCTGATCGCCGACGAGATCGAGACGGCGAAGAAGTCCGGCCTGAACTATCGCGACATGGCGGTGCTGGTCCGCGCCTCGTTCCAGATGCGGGCGTTCGAGGAGCGCTTCGTCATGCTGGCCATCCCCTACACGGTGATCGGCGGGCCGCGCTTCTTCGAACGGGCCGAAATCCGCGACGCCCACGCCTACCTGCGCCTGCTGCTGTCCGAGGACGACGACCTCGCCTTCGAGCGCATCGTCAACGTGCCCAAGCGCGGCATCGGCGACACCTCGGTGCAGAAGATCCTGACCATCGCCCGCGAGAACGGCGTCTCGGCCATGGCGGCGGTGCGCGCCCTGCTCGGCACAGACGAACTGCAGGCCCGCACCCGCACGGCGCTGGCCAACTTCGTCCGCGACCTCGACCGCTGGCGCGCCCGGGCCCAGGAGATCCCGCACTGGGAACTGACCGAGCTGGTGCTGGAGGAGAGCGGCTACACCGACATGCAGAAGGCCGACCGGGCGACCGGTCAGACCCGGCTCGACAACCTCAAGGAGCTGGTCCAGTCGATGCAGGCCTTCGACGGCCTGACCGCCTATCTGGAGCACGTCGCCCTGGTCATGGACCTCGACCGCGGGGAGAGCGCGGATTCGGTGCAGATCATGACCCTGCACGGGGCCAAGGGGCTGGAGTTCCCGCTGGTCTTCCTGCCCGGCTGGGAGGAAGGCGTCTTCCCCAGCCAGCGCAGCATCGACGAGAAGGGCGAGAAGGGCCTCGAAGAGGAACGCCGCCTGGCCTATGTCGGCGTCACCCGCGCCAAGCAGGACGCGCGCATCAGCTTCGCGGCCAACCGCCTCGTCTACGGCCGCTGGACCAGCCAGCTGCCCAGCCGGTTCGTCGACGAGCTGCCGATCGACCACGTCGAGGCCCAGTCGGACACCGGCTACTACGGCGCCTCGGCCGGCATGAAGGAGGCCAAGAGCCGCTGGGACGAGGTCCCCAGCTTCGGCAGCGGCTATTCCTCGCCCGGCTGGAAGCGGGCCCAGTCCTTCACCGCCGCCCGCGCCCCCGCCGACCGTCCCGCCCGTCACACCCTGATCGAGGGCGACGGAAGGCTGGTGGCCACGGCCGATCCGAAAGCCGGCTCGGGCTGGTCGAAGGGCGACCGGGTCTTCCACCAGAAGTTCGGCTACGGCCACGTCCGCGCCATCGAGGGCAACAAGCTGGTGGTGGCCTTCGACAAGGCGGGCGAGAAGAAGGTGATCGACACCTTCGTGGAGAAGGCTTGATGCGGACGCTGCTTGTGCTGGCCGGGACCATGGCCCTGTCGGCCTGTGCCACGACGACCTGGAGCGACGACGCGGTCGACCGCTTCGTCGAACGGGCCGAGATGTGCGACCACTGGTCGGGCGAGGAGCCCTACGATGAAGCGCGACGCGCCGAGATCGAGGACGCCTTGGGCGACATGCGGTGCTCGACCTTGCTGCGCGACGGCGAAGCGCTGAAGCTGAGTCGCAAGGACCGGCCGGAGGATGTCCGGCGGATCGACGAGGCGCTGTCAGCCTTCTGAAGCCTTGGCGGGCATCCGGCCGGATGTCTCACCACTGGTTGCAGTCGCTGGCCCCCTCCCCCGACACCGTGCGACACTGGCGGACATGACGCGCTTCGCCCTCGAACTCGACGACTACAGCCTGCGCAAGCTGGTCGAGGCGGCGCGAGCGGCGGAAGTGTCGCCCGGACGCATGGCGACCATGATGCTGGAAGCGTGGCTGCGCGACGAGGTCGGGCCGACCCCGGAGCGTGCTCCGCCCGTTGTCGAGGAGCCTGCTCGGGCGTGGGCGGGCGCCGCCGACGGAGGCGCCGGACCGCTCGCGAGGCCGGCCGAACCGGCCGGCCTGATCATCGAACTGGTCGAACCCCTGGGGTCGCGGTTCGCCGATCTGGCTAGGGACGGCGGCGTGTCTCAGGCGGTGCTGGCGGCCGAGGTCCTCGATAGCCAGCTGTTTGACTACGACGACTTCGAATGGCCCGAAGGCGGCGATCCGCGCCAGGACAAAGCCGACTACGACCTCGACGAGGTGGGGCGGCCGTGGAGCGAGGTGAGGCCGGAGTTCATGGCCCTCATCGACAAGGCCTTCGGCAAGCCTGAATGAGGGTAATCCTGACGCGCCGGGCCGAACGCGATTTCGAAGCCCAGGTGCGGTGGCTCCAGCAGCATTCTCCGGCGGCAGGACGAGCCGCCGCCTTGCGGATCGTCGAGGTCCTGGACCTTCTGGCGCACTTTCCGGACACCGGCATGGTGGTTCACGGAACGACCCGCGAGAAGTACGTCCGGTTCGGTCGGGACGGCTTCGTGATCCGGTATAGGCGGTCCGGCGACAGCCTCAGGGTCCACCGCATCTTCCACAGCCGGCAGGATCGTCGAGCTTCAATCGCTGGCTGATCTTCACCCGCGCGTAAAGGTGACCCTCGTGGCGGCCAGACTCAGGCCGCTCGTCCGATAGCCTGCATCGAGCCAGCCACGGGCGTGGGAATGTGTGCCGGATTGTTCGTTTGCCCACCGGGCAGGGTGAACCCGTGCGCTGCGCGGCAATGGGAAGCCCAACCACTCCTCTATCTCAGCGAAACTGATCTCCGCCTTCTCAAAGCCAAGAGCTCCAAGCCTGTGGCCGATCGGACTGTACTTGGTCATCGCGCCCCATCCTTCGTTAACGGTGGCTTGTCACCATCGCGCTGTGCGCGACTCCCGTCCAGCGACAGCCCCGGCCGACCCCGCCCCCCACTGGTGGGAGGCGGCGATCTGCGGCGCGATCATCGCCATGATGACGGGCGCCCTGATCGGCCCCGTGTTCGCGCCGACGCAGGAGGAGACGCCGATCCTCCGCCTCGTCTGGCTGCCCGCCTACGCCGCCATCGCGGGCCTGCTGCTCTACCGGATCGACCGGCTGTGGCGGGCCTGGCCGGCGATGCTGGCCATGGCGGCGGTGATCGGGCTGGCCTTCGCCTCGCGCTACTGGTCGATCGACTTCGTCACCACCATGCGGCGGGTCATCGCGCTCGCCATCAGTTGCGCCTTCGCCCTCTATCTCGGGGCCGTCTTCCGGGGGCCGCATCTGCCCCGGCTGCTGATGCTCACCACCCTGGTCATGGCCGTGGGCAGTCTGGTGATGGTGTTCGGCTTCCCCGAGATCGGGGTGCACCAGTACGAGAACGCCGGCCTGTGGCGCGGCCTGTGGTACGAGAAGAACCAGATGGGGGCGGTGATGGTCATCGGCGCCACCGCCTCGGCCGCCTGCCTCGCCTCCTCCGATTCGCGCCGCCTGCTCCCTGCCCTCGCCCTCATCCTGTCCAGCGGCCTGGTGCTGGCGACCCAGTCCAAGACCTCCCTGCTCTGCCTCGGCGTCGGCGTCGCCATGGTCGCCGGTTTCTGGACCCTGCGGCGCGGCGGCGCGGCCTTCTCCGTGGCGGCGATCTGGGTCGCCGTGGTGCTGGCCGGGCTGGGCGTCTGGACATGGGAGACCCATTCGGTGGCGGTGCTGGAGGCGCTGGGCAAGGACCCGTCGCTGACCGGCCGCACCGACATCTGGGAAGCCCTGATGCGCAAGGTCGCCGACCGGCCGTGGACCGGCTACGGCTACGGCGCCTTCTGGGGCCGCGAAGGCGAATCCGCCCCCGCGGACTGGGTGCGCCAGGAGACCCAGTGGCCGGTGCCCAACGCCCACAACGGCTGGATCGACCTGCTGGTCCAGCTCGGCTGGCCGGGCGCGGTGCTGGTCGGGACGCTGATGGCGCTGACCGCCGTGATCACCGTGCTGCGCAGCGGCGGCGCCGGGGTGCGCGAGGGCTGGTGGGCGCTCGGCTTCCTCGCCGCCTTCTTCGTGCTCAGTCTGTCGGAATCGATCCTCATGGCCCACCAGGGGCTGCCGTGGGTGCTGTTCCTGGCGGTGCTGACCCGGGCCGTGCTGCCGTCGTCCACAGTCCCGGCCGCCGCGCTTGCCCCGCGGGGCCGCCGGGCCTACCAGACCGGTCCCCGAATCGCCGCACAGTATCCGAATGGGCCAGTCCGCCGACCTCCTCTCCCTGTTCGATGACGAGCCGACGCAGCCGCGTCCGGCCGAAGCCGCGCTGACGCCGCAGGCGATCGCGCCGAAGCCCCGGCCGGAGCCTGCGAAGGCGGCCGTCGAGCACGCCGCCGCCGCCCCGCTGGCCGCCGCCACCGGCTACTCCGCCTCCTCGATCGAGGTGCTGGAGGGGCTGGAGCCGGTTCGCAAGCGCCCGGGCATGTACATCGGCGGCACCGACGAGCGCGCCCTGCACCACCTGTTCGCCGAGGTGCTGGACAACGCCATGGACGAGGCGGTCGCCAAGCACGCGAAGCTGATCACCGTCGACCTCGACGCCGAGGGATATCTGTCGGTGCGCGACGACGGCCGCGGCATCCCCGTCGACCCGCACCCCAAGCACCCCGGCAAATCGGCGCTGGAAGTGGTCATGACCGTGCTGCACTCGGGCGGCAAATTCTCGGGCAAGGCCTACGAGACCTCGGGCGGCCTGCACGGCGTCGGCGTCTCGGTGGTCAACGCCCTCTCCGAAAGTCTGGACGTCACCGTCTGGCGCGACGGGCACGAGTGGCGGCAGTCGTTCAGCCGCGGCCATGTGCAGGGCCCGATCCAGCAGGTCGGCCCGTCGCGCAAGAAGGGCACCCTGATCCGCTTCCGGCCGGACGAGGAGATCTTCGGCGTCGGCGCCGCCTTCAAGCCGGCCCGGCTGTTCCGCATGGCCCGCTCCAAGGCCTATCTGTTCCGCGGCGTCGAGATTCGCTGGACGTGCGCCCCCGAGCGGATCACCGACCACACCCCGGCGGAAGCCGTCTTCCACTTCCCCAACGGCCTCGCCGACGCGCTGCAGGAGCGCATCGGGGAGATCGAGACCGTCACCCCGACCTTCGCCGGGCGCGTCGAACGCAAGGGCGAGGCCGGAGCGGTGGAATGGGCCGTGACCTGGTCGCCGGCCGGGTTCGGCGAGGCCGACGGCTTCGTCAGCTCCTACTGCAACACCGTCTCGACCCCCGACGGCGGCACCCACGAGTCCGGTTTCCGCGCGGCGCTGGTCAAGGGCCTCAAGGCCTATGGCGAACTGACCGGCGAGAAGCGCGCCGGCCTGATCACCGCCGAGGACGTCATCGCCAACGCCGGGGCCCTGATCTCGGTGTTCATCCGCAATCCGGAGTTCCAGGGCCAGACCAAGGACCGCCTGTCCTCGCCGGAAGGCGCGCGGCTGGTCGAGCAACTGCTGCGCGACCCGTTCGACCACTGGCTGACCGAGAGCCCCAAGCAGGCCAACCAGCTGCTCGGCTTCATCGTCGAGCGGGCCGAGGACCGGCTGCGCCGGCGCAAGGACAAGGAAGTCCAGCGCGCCGCCGCCACCCGCAAGCTGCGCCTGCCGGGCAAGCTGGCCGACTGCACCCGTCAGGCGGCGGAGGGCACCGAGCTGTTCATCGTCGAGGGCGACTCGGCCGGCGGCTCGGCCAAACAGGCTCGCGACCGCAACACCCAGGCCATCCTGCCCCTGCGCGGCAAGATCCTGAACGTGGCCTCGGCCTCGGTCGACAAGCTGCGCCAGAACGCCGAACTGTCCGACCTGGCCCTGGCCCTCGGGGTGCAGCCGGGCAGCCGCTTCAACATCGACGACCTGCGCTACGAGCGCATCGTCATCATGACAGACGCCGACGTCGACGGGGCCCACATCGCGGCCCTGCTGATCACCTTCTTCTACCGCGTCATGCCCGAGACGATCCGTCAGGGGCGGGTGTTCATGGCCCTGCCGCCGCTCTACCGCATCCAGGCCGGGCCGCTGTCGGAATACGCCCGCGACGACGCCCACCGCGACGAGCTGCTGGCCACGGTGTTCAAGGGCAAGAAGGTCGAGATCGGGCGGTTCAAGGGTCTCGGCGAGATGATGGCCTCCCAGCTCAAGGAGACCACCATGGACCCGAAGAAGCGCACCCTCGCCCGCATCGACCTGCCCGAGAGCGAGGCCGAGATCGAGGACCTGGTCGAGCGCCTGATGGGCAAGAAGGCCGAGGCCCGCTACCAGTTCATCCAGGACAACGCCCGCTTCGCGGTGGCCGATCTGGACGTGTGATCCGGCTCAGCCCGCCGGTCCGCTATCCCGCATGAAGGTCTCCGGCGGGGTCCACGTCCCGGGCACGTGGGCGTTCGCCCAGCGGCACATCTCCCGGACCACCGGATGCAGGCCGCGGCCCTTCGGCGTCAGGGCATAGGCGTAGCGCTCCGGCCGGAGCTGGTACGGCTGCTTCGTCACCAAGCCGGCCGCCTCCATTTTCTGCAGGCGATCGGCGAGGATGTTGGTGGTGATCCGCTCGGGCGAGGCGAGGAACTCCGAAAAGCGCGCCTTGCCGTTCAGCATGTCGCGCAGCAGGACCAGGGTCCATCGATCCCCCACGAGATCGAGGGTCGTGGCGATCGGGCAGCCGGATCGGAAGGCGGTCATGGGTCCTATATGACTTGCAACTTGCAACTAACAAGTAAATGAGGTTCCCTTCATCCGGAGGAAGGAGAGCGCCATGAGCACCGAGTTCACCGGCGGATGTCTGTGCGGCGCGGTTCGCTACCGGGCCGGGGCCGCGCCCGGCATGGTCGGGGACTGCTATTGCGTCGATTGTCGCCGTAGCAGCGGAACCAGCCACTGCACCCACGCCGTCGGCCCCGAAGCCGCCTGGGCGGTCGAGGGCGAGCTGACCGTCTACGAGCGGCCGGCCGACAGCGGCGACCTCGTCCGCCGCGCATTCTGCGGGCGCTGCGGCTCGCCGGTCCATTCGACCAACGCGGGCCTGCCCGGCATGGTCTTCGTCCGGGTCTCGAGCATGGACGAGCCGGACCTCGCGGCGCCGCAGATGACCGTCTACGCCAGCCGCGCCCCCGGGTGGGCCGTGCGGGACCGCAGCCGGCCGGTGTTCGGAACCATGCCGCAGGGCGGCCCGGAAGGCGTGCTGGCGGAGGCTTGACGCCTCAGGCCGCCGGACAGGACGACCCGGCCCCGTACCGCCTGACCTCGCCGTGCGCCGCCTCGCCGTCGAGGTGCAGCACGGTCATCCGGTCGTATTCGCACTCCGGCATGTCGGCGGCGTCCGCATAGCCCAGCGCCCGGGCGATCGCCGGCACGGTGTTGCTGTGACCGACGATCAGCACCACGGCGTCGTCCGGCAGGGCCCGGACGCGAGCCGCCGTCGCGGCGACGTGGGCCGCTCCGCCGCCTTCCAGCGACACGACCTCCGAGGGCGCGGAGTGATATTCCGCCGTCGGCGCCGCGGTCTGGACGGTCCGCTGCAGAGGGCTGGTCAGGACCAGCACCGGATGGGCGTCGCGAAGGGCTTCGGACAGGGCGGCGGCGCGGGCCTGGCCCTCGGCCGACAGGGCCGGATCGGCGCTGGCGTCCGCCTTTTCGGCGTGACGGACGATGTAGACGGTCTGGGCCATCGCGGTGGTGGCGGTCAGCAGCGACACGGCGGTCGCGAGCAGCAGGCGCTTCATGGAAATCTCCCCGTTCCCGCCACGGCTAAGGCCGTCCGCGGCCGCGGGCAAGATAACTTCCTGTCATCCTCGTCCCGACCGGCGCTCAGTGCTCCGCCCAGACGCCCGCCGGCTCGACGAAGGCGCGCTGGCCGCTGACATCGGCGTAGGTCATGCACAGGTCCTCGAACACCCGGTTCCAGGCGAAGCGGTCGACCGCCTTCTGGCGCGCGGCGGCGCCCACCGCCTCGATGTCGCGGGCGAACAGGGTCTCGATGGCGGCGGCGTAGTCGCGCGGCGAGGTCGTCGGCGACAGCTGGCCGACGCTATCGTCGACCGTCTCCTTGACGCCGCCCGCGTTCACCCCGACCACCGGGCGGCCGCAGGCCATGGCCTCCAGCACGATCAGGCCGAACGGCTCCTTGTCGTTGGCGTGCACGAAGGCGTCGCAGCTGGCGATGATCTTCGCCACAGCCTTGGGGTTGGCCTCGTAGGGCAGCGAGATGACCCGGTCCTCGGCCGGCAGCCCCTGCCCCGCGCCGACCAGCACAAGGTGGTAGGGATCGCCGAGCCGCTGCACCGCCTCGATCAGCAGGTCGATGTTCTTCTCGCGGGCCGGGCGGCCGGCGAAGCAGAGGATGCGGGCCGAGGCCGGCAGGTTCAGCTTCTTCAGCAACCAGTCGCGATCCCGGCGGTCGGGATGGAAGGTGTCGACCTCGACGCCCAGCGGCTGGATGACGATGTCGCGGATGCCGGCCTCCTCGAGTCGGCGGGCGATGTAGCGACTGGGCGAGACGACCCGGTCGAACTGGCCGAACAGCCGGGCCCAGCGCTTCTCCACGGGCTTCTTGGCCCATTCGCCGAAATGCAGGGCCGCCAGGCCCGCCGGATCGGAGTGGCAGAAGCCGACCACCGGGCAGCCCGCCCTCTGGCCCGCCTCCAGCGCGCCCTGCCCCGGCGTATAGGGATCGCCGGCCTCGATCAGCGAGGGATTGAGCGAGGCCACCCAGGCGGCCCAGCGCCGCACCGAGGTCGGCCAGCGGTAGCCGTCGCCGAACGGCAGCTTGGCGGCGTGCAGCTGGACGATCCCGTCCGGCCCCGCCTTGTGGTGCTGGCCCGGCACCACCAGGGTGTGCGCCACGCCCGGCCGGTTCGTCTCCAGCCAGGCCTTTTTGGACAGCAGGTAGCGCTTCACCCCGCCCGACTTGGGCGCATAGAGCATGGTGGTGTCGACGAAGCGGGTGCGCGCGTCTTCGGCCGCCGCCTTGGTGGCGCGCAGGGTCTCCGAGACCTCCTCGTCCCAGCCGGGGAACAGGCGCAGCTCGCCTTCCTGCACCTCCAGACCCGCAAGGTTCATGAGCTCCCGCTCCGCCGCGCTGACGTTGGCCCTGCCAACGCGCCGGACGCGCTTCTGGATGCGGCGGGCCTTGCGGACCCGGGACATGTGCGACTTCACCATCGCCGCGCCCTACCCTCGGGCCAGGCAAAGCTCAAGCGTCGTCCGCGTCCGGACCCTCGTCCTGCGCCGACACGCCGCGTCGGGCCAGGGCCTCGCGAAGCAGGATCTCCAGCTGGGCGTTGACCGAGCGCAGCTCGGCGGCGGCCAATTTCTCGACCGCCGCCATTACGCCCGGAGAGGCTCGCATCAGGAAGGGCTTCCTGGGGCGCGCCATGTCAGCCGTACAGGGTGCCGGTGTTGACCACGGGCTGGGCCTCGCGGTCGGCGCACAGCACGACCAGCAGGTTGGAGACCATGGCCGCCTTGCGATCCTCGTCGAGGTGGACGACCTCGCGTTCGCCGAGGTCCTGCAGGGCCGTCTCGACCATGCCCACCGCGCCCTTCACGATCAGGCGGCGGGCGGCCAGCACGGCCTCGGCCTGCTGGCGCTTCAGCATGGCGCTGGCGATCTCCGGCGCATAGGCCAGGTGGGCCAGCCGCGCCTCGTCGACGACGACGCCGGCGACCTTGACCCGGCCGGCCAGCTCCTCGCGCAGCTTCGCGGCGACTTCCTCGGCGTCGGCGCGCAGGGTCAGCTCGTGCTCCTCGCCGTGGTCGTAGGCGTAGTGCGAGGCCAGGTCGCGCAGGCCGGTGTCGACCTGGATGTTCACGAAGGCCTGATAATCGTCGACGTCGAACAGGGCCTGGGCGGAATCCTCGACCCGCCAGACCACGTTGGCGGCGATCTCGATCGGATTGCCGCGCTTGTCGTTCACCTTCAGCTTGTCGCTGGTCAGGTTGCGGACGCGAAGGCTGATCTTCTTGCGGCTGTACCACGGCAGGACCCAACGCAGGCCGGTGGTGCGGTCGGTGCCGCGATAGTCGCCGAACAGCAGGATGGCCATGGCCTCGTTGGGTTGCAGCGAATAGAGGCCGCACACCATCAGCAGGCCGACGATCGCCGCCAGGGCGCCGCCGAGGATGACGAAGCCGTTCTCGGGGTCCTGGGCGATGCCGATCGGCCCTCCGATCAGCAACAACAGGCCGAGCAAAAGCATCAGGATGCCGTTGGCGGTCCTCGCGGGCCGCTCGGCGGATCGGGAATGGGTGGTCGGCGTCTGGGTCATGGCTCCCTCCAAGGTCGATATGAAACTGATATCACTTTGATCGCAACAATGGCAATAGTCACGCTTCACGGAGGGACGGAGCGCCGGGTTCGGCCTTGCATTCGCCTCAAATTCGAGAAACTTGAGGCAGGCTGGCATGGTCCCTGTTAGAGGATCGCCGGCGTCTCTGCGCGCGTCGACCACAGGGGTTTCTACCGAATGCGTATTCTGCTCGCGACCGCGGTGGCGATCGCTCCCCTGATGGCGGCTTCCGGCGCCATGGCCGAAGTCGTGATCTCGAACTCGCGCAACACCCCGATCACCACCCTGAACGCGACGGGTTCGGGCCCCGACTCGATCGTCGTCGCCAACGGCGGCTCGATCAACGTGGCCACCGGCACGGCCGTGACCATCAATTCGAGCCACGACGTCACCATCGCCTCGGGCGGCGGGATATTCATGTCCGACGCGGCGAGCGGCGCCACCGCCATCCTCGCCCAGGGCGGCAACACCGCCGACATCACCATCGCCGGCGCGATCAACATCACCGACGACATCAGCGGCAACGCCGACGCCGACACCGACAAGGACGGCGACATCGACGGACCCTGGGCCAGCGGCAGCAACCGCTACGGCGTGCGGGTGACCGGGGCGGACGCCTTCGTCGGCGACGTGCTGGTCGACGCCGGCGGCGTGATCAACGTCGACGGCAACGACTCGGCGGCGATCTGGATCGAGGGGCCCCTCACCGGCGACCTCAACGTCTTCGGCGACGCCTCGATTCGCGGCGACGACAGCCATGTCATCCGCACCACCGGCGCGATCGACGGCGACGTCCAGATCACCGGCGACATCAACGCCCGTGGCGAGAACACCGTCGGCGTGTCCGTCGGCGGCGACGTCACCGGCCGGGTGATGATCGGCGGCTCGATCACCGCCAGCGGCTTCCGCTACACCACCGCCCTGCCCGAACGGCCCGACGGCTTCGAGGAAACCTCCGACAACGACGACGATATCCTGTTCCGCGACGAACTGGATCCCGACGACCTGCTGATCGGCGGTCCGGCCCTCTGGGTCTCCGCCGACGTCGGCGAGGGCGTGATCCTCGATCGCGCCCCGGCCTATTCGTCCGCCGGCGTGGACGGCGACGACGACGGCGACGGGGTCAAGAACGGCGACGAGGACGACGACGGCGACGGCATCGTCAACCGCTCGGACACCGACCGGGACGGCGACGGCGTTCTCGACGCCAATGAAGGCACCGCCTCGGTGACCAGCTTCGGTTCGGCCCCGGCGGTGCGGATCGGCTCCGCCACCGACGACATCACCGTGGGCGTGGCCGGGACCGGCGACGACGCCTTCGGCTTCATCAATCGCGGCACCCTTTCGGGCCAGGGTGTGTTCAGCGGCTTCGACGCCACCGCCCTGCTGATCGGCGGCGACGCCGGCACGGTGACGACCATCGAAGGCGGCGTGCGCAACGAGGGCACCATCTCGGCGCTGGCGGTCGACGGCGACGCCACCGCCGTCCACTTCGGCGCCGGGGCCGTGACGCCCCAGTTCTTCAACACCGGCGCCGTCACCGCCGGCATCGCCAGCGAGGAAGCCGCGTCCGGCGCGGCGATCCGCATCGACGCCGGCGCTTCGGTGCCCAGCATCGTCAACGAAGGCGGCATCCTGGCCTCGGCCGGCGGCGGCGTCGCCGACACCACCGCCATTCTCGACCTCAGCGGCTCGCTGACCTCGATCGTCAACCGCGGCTCGCTGCAGGCCAACGTCTCTCCGAATTCGGACGGCGACCCGGTCACCGGCGAGAACGTCGCCATCGACGTCTCGGCCAACACCACCGGCGTGACCATCCTGCAGGAAGGCATCCTCGACGATCCGGACAGCGAGCTGCCGGACAACGACGGCGACGGCGTCGCCAACGAGCGGGAGCCGATCCTGTTCGGCGACATCCGCCTCGGCTCGGGCGCGGACACGCTCGACATCCGCAACGGCACGGTCACCGGCGACATCTCCTTCGGCGCCGGCGCCGACGCCCTGGACATCAGCGGCGGCGCCAGCGTGCGTGGCTCGATCAGCGACACCGACGGCTTGCTGTCGATCGACATCGCCGACGGCGTCCTCGACGCCCGCCAGACCACCACGACGGATCTCACCAGCCTGAACATCGGCGCCGACGGCAAACTGATCGTGGCGCTGGACCCGACCAACGGCACGGCCGGCGGCTTCAACGTCAACGGCACGGCCACCCTCGCCGACGGCGCCGGCCTCGGCGTCAGCTTCGCCTCGCTCCTGGACGGCCCCAGCCGTTTCACCCTGATCGACGCCGACACCCTGAACGCCGGCAACCTCGATCTCGACTCCTTCCAGGAGAACTCACCCTACCTCTACGTCGTCGAGGGCGGCATCGACGCCGCCGACGGCGTGATCTTCGCCGACGTGCGCCAGCGCACCACGGAGGAAGCCGGCCTGATCGCGGTCGAGGCGTCGATGTACGACGCCTTCTACGGCGCGCTGGGCCGCGACGAGGCGATCCGCGACGCCTTCCTCGGCCAGACCAGCCGCGAGGACTTCATCAACCTGTACGAACAGCTGCTGCCCGAGCACTCGGGCGGGCCGCTGCTGTCGCTGGCGTCCGGCGTCGACGCCGTGACCCGCGCCCTGACCGGTCGCAACGCCTCGGCCGCGCCGGGCGAGACCAGCGCCTGGGTGCAGGAGATCAACTTCTACGCCGACAAGGACAAGACCGACACCTACGGCTTCCGCTCGGAAGGCTTCGGGGTCGCCGGCGGCGTCGAGCGCGGCACCGGCATGGGCGCCATGGGCCTGTCGGTGGCCTTCACCTCGTCCGACCTCGAGGACCCCGAGTCCGAGGCCGAGGAGGTGCTGTCGGCCAACCTGCTCGAGCTCGGCCTCTACTGGCGCGCCCAAGGTCAGCACTGGACCACCTGGGCCCGGGCGGCCGCGGGCTACGCCACTTTCGAATCCGAGCGCCGCTTCATCGGCGCCGGCCTGAACCTGTCGAACACCTCGGACTGGAACGGCTTCACCCTGGCCGCGGCCGGCGGGGCCTCCTACGAGCGCACCTTCGGCCGCTTCAGCATCCGCCCGGAGATCTTCGCCGAATACTTCTCGCTGAGCGAGGACGGCCACGTCGAGGAGGGCGGCGGCGACGGTTTCGACCTCGAGATCGACGACCGCGAAGGCCACATGTTCTCGGCCACGGCGGCGGTCAACTTCGGCATGGCCATGGGCGAGGACAGCTGGCTGAAGCCGGAACTGCGCGTCGGCTGGCGCCAGAACATCTCGGTCGATCCGGGCGAGACCATCGCCCGCTTCCGTTCCGGCGGCCCGGACTTCACCCTGACGCCCGACAGCATCGAGGGCGGCGGGCCGATCGTCGGCTTCCGCCTGAACGTCGGCAACGAGCTGGGCATGCTGTCGGTCAGCGCCGACGCCGAGATGATCGACGACTATGTGCGCTACATGCTGTTCCTGCGGGCCAGCTTCCGGTTCTAGAGCACGGGCCGCGTCGAGGGTCGGAGGGCGGCCAGCCCGATTGTCGGCGCGCGGCGCCCTCAGGCAGCGAGCGACCGCGTCGCGAGCGTAGGGCAAGGAATAAGGGCGGCTAGCTCAGCTGGTCAGAGCACCTCGTTTACACCGAGGGGGTCGGGGGTTCGAACCCCTCGCCGCCCACCAGCGCCTGCCGGAGGTGCGACGCTTCAGGCTACGGCATCCCCAGTGACTCGCGATATACCCAAGGCATGATCGATCCCGTTCTTGCCGGTCTACCGGAGGCCCCGTCACCCGACCCGCACCTGTTTGAGGAAGACCGGGAAACCCTGTCCGTCCTCTTTTTCGGCCTGAGCGGGTTGGTTAATCGGCTGAGACACTTCGCCGCCGCGGTCTCGATCTTCGAGCATGGTCAGGAGAGAGCTTTTACGCTTGGCCCTAGGTCGGGATTTCACGAATGGCCATTCATCGCAGCCCAATCGGCGGCGGTGACGATCTACCAACTCGGTGAAGACATGCGGACGATTACGACCTCCGCCCAAGCATCGTCCGTGGCGCGCCCCCTCTTGGACCGAGTGTCGCACGAGCCGCGAGTCGCGCCTATAATCGCTTCTTTCCTCATGCCAAAGCCGTGAGGAATACTGTCGCCCATGGGGCAGCACTCAGTCCCAAACAGTGGGAGCGGCATGCGGCGGGCAACGTGCTGCTGGCGGGCAATCTGGCCGGCAACCGCTACAGCACAATGTACGAGGGTCGGTTAGTAGAGTTCGAACTCAGCAGCGCGACCTTGAATCAACTGTCGGGGGTCGTCGGGTTCTACTTCGCTGCCTTTCGGGAAATGACGGTCGACTTCGACTGAGCTCCTTATTCGCCACCGCCGAGGGCGACTCCTGGATGTGAACGGCGGGCGCAGGCAAGAGAGGAATGTTCCTAGGACGTTCCCTTGCCCCATCGGCAGCGCCCGGCGTTCAATGCGGGACGCGGGGAGAGCTTGATGAAGTATGAGATCGCTGACAAGTACCGACGGATGTTGCGGGCGTACGAGCGCCTTCGCGTCATCTGCACCGACAACGGGAACACGATCGACAACGCGAGCCCAAGAGACCTAGCCGAGGCCTTCTTCTCGCAGTGCTACCACCTGAAAGACTACATCAAGAAGGAGCGACCCGATGCTCCGGACGTCGAAGCCTACATCAACAAGACCGGCCCGTTGCGGATCGCCGCAGACTTTTGCAATTCGGAAAAGCACGCCGGACTCGATCGTAAGCCGCGCGCTGGTGAGAAAATCTCGGCAATCCTAGTCCATATGAAAATGGACTACCTACCTGGCCGCTTTCGGGCATCTGGCCGCGTCGAGATCCGTCTCGGCGAAAAGTCATACGATGCGCTGAAGCTGGCCACGGATTGCGTCAAGGGCTGGGACAAATATCTGAAGCAGGCGTGTATTGAAATCCCACCAGTCTAGGCCGCGAAGGACGTGCCCCCCAGAAGCGCCGAAAATCGCCATGAAAAAACAGGGGGCATGACACCGCCGACCGTTGAATAGATCAGGATAGTAATCGGGGGCCCCTCGTTTACACCGAGGGGGTCGGGGGTTCGAACCCCTCGCCCACCAGCGCTTCGCGCCGGCGGAGAAGGGTGCAACCCCCGTCGAGCTTGAGCGTTGTGATCCTTCGGGCCATGCGTCGGAGGACCCCGAAATGAGAAAAGCGCTTGTCGCCACCGCGGCCGGTCTCGCCCTGATCGCGAGCCAGGCCGCCGCCAGCACCGCCGTCCCCGTCATCCAGGATCGCCTCGGCGAGCCGAACGGCGCTCCGCCCGGGGCGCAGATCGCCGGCCTGCCCTTCGGCGTCCTGTTCGTGCTCGGCTTCACGGCCATCGCCGTGGCCAGCGACGACGATTCCGACAGCGACTGAACCCGTCCGGCGTCTCGCCACCGTCCGGCCCCCGCGGGGTCAGACGGCGTTCATCTTTGACGGTTAACCCTGCGGCCTTCCCGGAGACACGCCGCATGATCCCGCCCGCCCGCAAACTCGCCGCCCTCGCCGCCGTCCTCGGCGGCGCCCTGATGCTCGAGGGCTGTCTGGTCGGGGCGGTGGTCGGCACCGCCGGCGCCGTCGTCGGCGGCACGGCCAAGGCGACCGGGGCGGTGATCGGCGCCGGCGTCGATGCGGTCACCACCTCCGACGAGGAGACCCGGGCCCGCCGCGAGCGCGAGCAGCGCGAGTGGGAACGCGAGCAACGCCGCTGCGAGCAACGCCGGCGCCGCGGCCGCGACTGCTAGAGCATGCGCTCCATGGCGTAGTTGTGGATGGCCACGCCGCCGATGTCGAAATCCCGACGCCGCGTCTCGATGAAGCCGCGCTTCAGGAAGAACCGCCGGGCCGGCTCGCTGGCCTCGACGTAGAGCCGGGCGATCCCGTCCCGGCGGGCCGCGGCTTCCAGCGCGTCCAGCAGTTGCGAGGCGACGCCCGTCCCGGCCACCGCGGGGTCGGCGAACAGGAAGTCGATGTGGCCGTCCGCCTCCAGGTCGACGAAGGCCCTGACCTGTTCCTCGTCATCCGTCGCGACCCAGCAGCACCGGCCGTCGGCCATCTTCGCGCGAAAGCGGCCGGCCCTCGGCTCGCGGCCGATCCACGCCTCGATCTGGGCCGGGGAATAGTCGCGCGCGGCGATGCCCCGCACCGCCCGCTCGAACACCTCCGCCAGCGCCCCGGCGTCGCTCTCGCGGTAGGGGCGGATCGCGATCACAGCGTCAGCACGCAGCGCTCGTTGATGGTCGGCCGCGCCACCTGCACCCGGCACAGTCCCGGCCAGTCCGGCTTCAGCCGGCCCGCGAACCACAGGCACAGGTTCTCCAGCGAGGGCAGCTCCAGCCCCGGCTTCTCGTTGAGCATGCCGTGGTCGAGCTCCTCCGCCGCCGTCCTCAGGGCCCGATCCAGGGCGCCGAGGTCGGCGACCCAGCCGTGCGCGGCGTCCAGCGTCTCCGACCGCACCGTGGCCTCGACCGTGAACGAGTGCCCGTGCACGCGGCGATAGATGCTGCCCTCGGGCTCGTTGGGGAAGTGGTGGGCCGCGTCGAAGGTGGCCTGTTTGGTGATCTCGAAGACGGGCATTAGCGGACGCCGATGTATTTGTGGGTCTGGACGCTGAGGCGCCACCGGGGGTGGGTCAGGCAATAGTCGATGGCCGCGGCGGTGTTGGCCTCGCGGTCGGGGCCGTCCATCGGCTGCAGCCAGAAGCGCTCGAACGCGAGGTCCTCGAAGCGCTCCGGCATGGCCAGCGGCTGGGGGAAGACCAGCTTCAGCTCCTGCCCCGAGGTCTGGACCACCGGAGCGTCGGCCTTGGGACTGATGCAGATCCAGTCGATCCCGGGCGAGGCGGCGATGGTCCCGTTGCTCTCGATCGCGATCTCGAAGCCGCGCGCGTGCAGGGCCTCGATCAGCGGCGGGTCCAGCTGCAGCAGCGGCTCCCCGCCGGTGCACACGACCAGCCGGGGGTCGCCCTCCCGGCCCCGCCACATGGCCGCGACATGGTCGGCCAGCGCCTCGGCCGTGGCGAACTTGCCGCCGCCGTCGCCGTCGGTCCCGACGAAATCGGTGTCGCAGAAGCTGCAGACCGCCGCCGCCCGGTCGCGCTCCAGCCCGTTCCACAGGTTGCAGCCGGCGAAGCGCAGGAACACCGCGGGGCGGCCGGCCTGCCCGCCCTCCCCCTGCACCGTCAGGAAGATTTCCTTGGCCGCGTAGCTCATGGCCGCGCGACCCATTCGGCATGGCCGACCGCGCGCAGCTCGCAGGCCGGGCAGTCGCCGCAGCCGTAGCCCCAGCTGTGCCGCCGGTCGCGGTCGCCGCGGTAGCAGGTGTGCGACGCCTCGACGATCAGATCGACCAGCGGCCGGCCGCCCAGTTCCTGCGCCAGCATCCACGTCTGGGCTTTGGTCAGGCTCATCAGCGGCGTCTCGATCACCACCGGCTTGTCCAGACCGAGGCTCAGCGCCCGCGCCATGGCCTCGATCGTGTCGCGGCGGCAGTCGGGGTAGCCCGAATAGTCCGTCTCGCACATGCCGCCGACCAGCACCTCCAGCCCCCGCCGGTCCGCCAGCGCCGCGGCGACGGTCAGGAACACCAGGTTCCGCCCCGGCACGAAGGTGGTCGGCAGGCCGCGCGCGTCCATCTCGATGGCCCGCTCGGCGGTCAGGGCGCTGTCGGCGATGCCGCCATAGCCGGTCAGGTCGACGACATGGTCCGGACCCAGCCGGGCCGCCCACTGCGGCAGGACCTCCGCCATGCCGTCGCGCACGTCCAGCCGCGCCTGCATCTCGACCGCGTGGCGCTGGCCATAGTCGAAGCCGACCGTCTCGACGCGCGCGAACCGCGCCAGCGCCCACGCCAGGCAGGTGGCGCTGTCCTGTCCTCCGGAGAACAGGACCAGGGCGGAAGTCGCGGGTTTCTGGCCGATTTCGCTCATGACAAACCTGCGGTCGGCCGGCGGCCGCGCGCATGGACAGGAAGATGACGCCGTGTGGAGACGGGCGGGCCTTCTACACCAGCCGCCGGCCGGGCGCAAAAGAGACCATACGGCGAAGCTGACCTTAACCGTACGCAAACCGTTGGCGGCCATTGTCCACGGGTCGCAGTGGAGTATCGGCCCGGATGCCGACGATCGAAGTTCTCACCGAACGCGCCGAGGCGATCGCTCCGGAGACGCCCGGCAGCGAGGTCTTCGCGCGCTTCGCCCGCGAGCCGGACACCCTGGTCATCCCGGTCGTCGAGGACGGCCGCCCGGTCGGCCTGATCGAGCGCAACGACTTTCTGTTCCGCATCGCCGGCGCCTTCGGCTACGCCGCCTACGCCAACCGCCCGGCTGTGCACGTGATGGACGCCGAGCCGGCCGTGGTCGAGGCCGGGGTCGAGATCGACGCCTTCTGCGACACCCTGTTGAAGGGCGGCGCCGGGGCGCTGATGCGCGGCTTCATCGTCACCCGCCAGGGCCGTTACCAGGGCGTCGGCACGGCCGTGTCCCTGCTCAAGGCGGTCAACGACCAGCAGCGGCGGCGCAACGAGGAGCTGACCGACCGCACCCGCGCCCTGTCCGACGCCCGCGCCCAGGCCGAGGCCGCCGCGCGCTCCAAGGCCGAATTCCTGACCGTCATGAGCCACGAGCTGCGCACCCCGATGAACGGGGTGCTGGCGGTGGCCGACCTGCTGCGTCGCCAGCCGCTGAACAAGCAGGCCCAGGGCCACGTCTCGACCATCATGGAGTCGTCCGAGACCCTGCTGCGCATCCTCCAGGACGCCCTCGACCTGGCCCGCGCCGAGGCCGGCGAACTCGATCTGCACCCCGCGCCCACGCCGCTCCGCGCGCTGATGGACGAGGTCCAGTCGACCTGGGCGCCGCGCGCCTCGGAAGACAACGTCACCCTGATGGTCAGCTACGAGGGCGACACCGAGCTTTCGGCCGTGCTCGACGGCGCCCGCCTGACCCAGGTGTTCAACAACCTGATCGGCAACGCCCTGAAGTTCGCCCGCAACGGCGTGGTCGAGGCCGGCCTCCGGGCCACGGCGGCCGGCGACACGATCCACCTTGAGGCCCGCGTCCGCGACGACGGCCCGGGCGTCGACCCGGCCCGCGTGGACATGATCTTCGAGCCCTTCGTGCACGGCTCGGGGCCGGACGGCGCGGGCCTCGGCCTGTCGATCTGCCGTCACGTCGTCGACCGCATGGGCGGCCGCATCTGGGCCGAGAACAACCGCGGCCGCGGGGCCACCTTCGCCTTCGTGCTCGACGCGCCGCGCGCCGAGACGGTCGAGGCGCGGGACTCCAACGTCGAGTCCCTGCCCGACCTCGACCTGCAACAGAGCCCGCACGTGCTGATCGTCGACGATAACGCCACCAACCGCGTCGTCGCCCAGGCCCTGTGCGAGATGTTCGGCTGCACCTCGGAGACCGCCGAGGACGGCGTCGAGGCGGTCGAGTGCGTGCAGGAACGGCGCTTCGACCTGGTGCTGATGGACATCAAGATGCCGCGCATGGACGGCGTCCAGGCCACCCAGGCCATCCGCGCCCTGACCGGCCCGGAGCGCGACATTCCCATCGTCGCCCTGACCGCCAACGCCGACCCCGACGACGCCCGCCGGTACCTCGACATCGGCATGGCCGCCGTGGTCGAGAAGCCGATCAAGCCGGAACGGCTGCGCATGGCCATGAACGCCGCGCTCGAGCAGGCCGCCGCGACCGAGGCCGCCGTTCAGGGCCGTTCGGTCGCCTGATCTCCGACGGCCGGGGCCGCCTCCTCGTCCTCCTCGTCGTAACCGACCAGGCGCAGCGCCCGCGCCGGCTGGCCGTTCAGCTCGCACCAGCGCAGCAGGCCCTCCTCGCGACCGTGGGTGATCCACACCTCCTCCGGCCTCAGCTCGGCGAAGGTGGCGGTCAGCTCCGGCCAGTCGGCGTGGTCCGACAGCACCAGCGGCAGTTCGACGCCGCGCTGGCGGGCCCGGGCCCGCACCAGCATCCAGCCCGAGGCGAAGGCCCGCACCGGGTCGGCGAAGCGCCGCGACCAGCGGTCCTGGGTCGCCGACGGCGGCGCGATCACCACTTCCCCGCCCAGGCTGTTCGGCGGCAGGCCCGTCGCCGGCGCCAGCGGCCCCAGATCGACGCCTTCGCGCTCGTAGAGCCGATTGAGCCGGTCCAGGGCGCCATGCACGTGAATGGGCCGGTCCCAGCCCGCCTCGCGCAACAGGCGGATGACACGCTGCGCCTTGCCCAGCGCATAGGCCCCGACCAGATGCGCCCGCTCGGGAAACTGCCGCAGCGACTGGACCAGCCGGGCGATCTCGCCCTGGGCGGGCGGATGCACGAACACCGGCAGGCCGAAGGTCGCCTCGGAGACGAATACGTGGCACGGCGCCGGCTCGAACGGCGCGCAGGTCGGATCACGCCGCCGCTTGTAGTCGCCGGAGACCACCATGGTCAGGCCGCGCCAGCGGATCGCGGCCTGGGCGGAGCCCAGCACATGGCCCGCCGGGACCAGCGTCACCTCCACCCCGTCGCGCGTCGTCGTCTCGCCGTAGCCGACCGGCTCCCGCCTGGTGGCGAATTCCTCGCCATACCGTTCCGCCATGATCGCCAGCGTCTGCGGCGTGGCCAGCACCGTCCCGTGCCCGGCCCGGGCGTGGTCCGAATGGCCGTGGGTGACCACCGCCCGCGCCACGGGGACGACCGGATCGACGTGGAAGTCCCCCGGCGGGCAGTACAGCCCCTCCGGCGTCGGCCTCAGCAGGTCCTCGAAACGGATCATGCGGCTCCTCGCCCCTCCGGTCGGATCAGCAACGCACGACCCGCGCTTGCGCTCAACCGGGCCGCCGGTCGATAGCTTGCGGATGACCGCCTCCCCGCTCGTCGACCTCCTGCCGCAGCTCGCGTCCGGCGCGGCCCACACCCACGCCCTCGGCTTCGCCTTCGACAGCCTGACCGGCGACCGGGTGCGCATCCGCGCCCCGTGGCGGGCCGATCTGGTCGGGGATCCGGAGACGGAAGTACTGGCCGGCGGCCTCGTCACCACCCTGCTCGACCACGCCGGCGGGCTGGCGGTGTGGGTGGCGCTGGATCGGTTCGAGTCGATCGCCACCCTCGACCTGCGCGTCGACTACATGCGCGCCGCCCGGCCGCGCGCCGACCTGATCGCCGAGGCGCGCTGCTACCGCCTGACCCGCTCCATCGCCTTCGTGCGCGCCTGGGCCTTCGAGGACCATCCCGACGACCCGGTCGCCGCCGCCCAGGCCGCCTACATGCTCGACTCCAGCAGCGGCCGCCCCCTCGGCGCCAACCTGCGGTCGCGCACGGGAGACGCGGCGTGAGCGATCTTCTGGCGACCATCCCCTACGCCCGCTTCCTCGGCCTGGTCACGGCCCGCGAGGACGACGTCCTGACCGTGACCATGCCCTTCGCCGACCGGCTGGTGGGCAATCCCATGCTGCCGGCGCTGCACGGCGGTTCGACCGCGGCCCTGCTGGAACTGACCGCCGTGGCCCAGGTCGCCCTGCTCTACCCGCGGCTGAAGCTCCCGCGGCCGATCAACGTCACCGTCGCCTATCTGCGCTCCGGTCGCCCGGTCGACGTGCGCGCCCGGGCCCGCATCAGCAAGGCCGGCCGGCGCGTCGCCCACGTCGAGGCCCGCGCCTGGCAGGAGGACGAGGCGCAGCCCATCGCCGCCCTCAGCGCCCACTTCCTCCTCGCCGCACACGACTTTTAGTTGTCGTAGCGCACAACCTGTGTTTACCTTTCGTTCCGGGGTCGCCAAGCCACGGAGCAAAAGGACATGTCCAGACTGATCATCGGCGAGGCCCTGTCGGCCCGCCTGCACGCCGCCGAAGCCGCCATCGACCAGGCCATGGCGGACACGGCGGCATTCGCCGCCGCCTTGCCAGTCGCCCGGCTGGAGGCCGCGCTCGCCGCCACAACCGGTCAGGAGGCCTTCGACGAGGCGGCCGCCAGCCTCGCCGCCCTCGCCGCCGCCCGGTCCCACATGGTGCGGACCCATCGCACGCTCGCCGCCCTGGCCCGCCGGCTCGGCCTCGACATCCTCGCGGTGGGCCAGCTCGACAAGCCCGGAGACCGGCCGCCCGCGGGCGGCGGCGTCGACCCCGATTCCCCGCCCGCGCTGACATTGGTTAACAATGCGTGCGTAAACACGACTAACAAAACACTACCGCTGGGACCGCTTCCGTGTTAAGGCCTCGTTTACTGTCTTTGGAGGCGTAAATGGATAAGGCTCAAGTCATCGCCAGCGTCGCCGGCGACCTGAATGCGACCGAGAAGGCCGTCGATGCGGCGATCGCTCGCGCCACGGTGCTGGTTCAGTCGATGATCGGCTCGCGCGAGGCCCTCAACCTGTCGCCGGTCGTGGCGGCCGACGCCCAGGCCAAGGCGCTCGAGGCCATCGCCGCCCTGGGTCTTGCGCGCCAGGCCATGGTCGAGTGCCACGAGGAACTGGCCAAGGATCACCGCCGCCTGGGCTACGGTGTGTATGCGGGCGCCGAGGAAAAGGGTCAGGGGGGCACCACCCGCCCGACCGGCGAACACCGTCTGCGCGCGGTTTAATTCGAGGTAATGTCCGCTGGCGGTCATTCCCGCCAGCGTTGACTTCGGGCAGTATCGCCCCCGGGCTCACGGCTTGGGGGCGATTCTGTGTTTGTGACGATCTACTCCCAACTCGTTCTGGCCGCCGCGGTGATTGTCGTCACCTTCGTGTTCTGGAAGGGGGACGAGCCGGAACGCATGGGCGGCGCCGCCTATGCGATGGTCTTTCTGGCCACGACGATGATCAAAGGGGACGCCACCCCGAACGTACCGCGCTGGGGCGTCATGGCGCTGGAAATCATACTGCTGATCGTCTTTCTCGGGCTCGCCCGATACAGCCGCCGTGCGTGGCCCGTCTGGGCCGCGAGTTTTCAGGCGCTGATCGTCACCAGCTACATCATGGTTGCAGCCAGCCTGCGCCCGCCGGTCGACGCCGCGGCCGCCGTCGTCAACCTGTCCAACTACGCCATCCTCATCGCCATGGCCGTCGGGACCTTCTGGGCGTGGCAGGAGCGCCGGGCGGCGGGCATGGCGGAGCCACCCGGCCCGCGGTCCCTGTGACCGGCCAGCGATGCTGGACACCCTGCCGTCCCAGATCGGCTTCCTGCTCGCGGCCCTGGTCGCCGGGCTGGCCTTCGTAAAGGGCGACGAGCCGGAGCGGATCGGGGCCGGCGCCTTCCTGCTGGGGGCCTTCGCCACCCTGCTGGTGCACGACCGCGGGGCGCTCGAGGGCACCCGGTGGGGCGTTCTCGTCGTCGATGCGGCCTTCCTCGGGGTGTGCGTCGCCCTGGCCTGGAAGAGCCGGCGCAGCTGGCCGGTCTGGGCCTGCGGCTTCCAGTCCCTGGTGGTGATGAGCCATGTGCTCACCCTGGTGGACCCGCGCCCGCCGCTGGCGGCCTTCTACGCGGCCATCAATCTCGCCGGCTACGGCGTGCTGCTGAGCATAGCCGCCGGGGCCCTGCTCGCCTGGCGGGACCGTGAGAGCGGCGCGCGGGCGGCCGGGGGCGTTGACCCCGGCCATTGATAGGCGGATATTCCTAGGCTCCGATTCGCCGGCGCCGCCATGCCCCTGTCCCACGCCCAGATCTGGACCGCAATCGACCGCCTGGCCCGCCAGGAGGGCCTCACTCCGTCGGCGCTGGCGCGGCGCGCCGGCCTCGACCCCACGGCCTTCAATCCGTCCAAGCGCTTCGGGCCGGGCGAGCCCCCCCGACCGCGCTGGCCGACCACCGAGAGCCTGGCCCGCGTCCTCGACGCCGCCGGCCTCTCGCTGGCGGATTTCGCCGCCCTCGCCCGCGACGCGCCCGAACGGCCGCAGACCGTCCCCCTGCTGGGCATGGCCCAGGCCGGCCAGGACGGCTTCTTCGACGACGCCGGCCTGCCGATCGGCGAAGGCTGGGAGCAGACCGAACTGCCGCGCTCGCGCGACAGCCTGCTCAGCCTGCGCATCACCGGCGACTCGATGGCCCCGGTCTACCGCGAGGGCGACAGGGTGATCGTCGACCGCGAGGCGAGCGACGTGCGCAAGGGCGACCGGGTGGTGGTGCGCACCACCGGCGGCGAGACCCTGGCCAAGGAGGTGGCGGTCCTGACCGCGAAGTCGGTCACCCTCGCCTCGATCAATCCGGCCTACGAGCCGCGCATCGTGGCGCGCAAGGACATCCTCTGGATGGGCCGCATCCTCTGGGTCAGCCAGTAAGGCGTCCAGGCAGCGAGTGGCCGCGCCGCGAGCGATCGCATCACAAGGAAAGGGCCGCCCCTTCCGGGACGGCCCTCGCGGTTTCGGTTACGCCGGATCAGTAGGCGCTGACGTAGTGGGCGTTGACCCAGCCGCCGCCGGCGATCTGGACCCATTCACCCTGCGAGCCGATGGCCGAGAACGGCTGGCCGGCCGACAGGCTGCCGACCTGGCGGTAGTTGGTGCCCGGGCCCGAACGGATGCGCAGGTTCGAGGTGGCGCGGTACTGGGCCGAACCCTGCACGCTGGCGGCGCGGGCGCGCTGCTGGTTGCAGCCGATGTAGGAGCCGGCCGCCGCGCCGGCGGCGCCGCCGACCACCGCGCCGAGCGCGCGTTCGTTGTCGGAGATCTGGCTGCCGGCGAGGGCGCCGAGCACGCCGCCGATCAGGGCGCCGGTGCGCTGGCGGCCGCCGGGGGCGTCGCAGTTGGTCACGCCGTTGGCCTGCTGGGCGACGGCGACCGTCGGCATGGCGGCCGGGGCCAGCAGCCCGAGGCTGGCGGCGGCGGCGAGGGCGACGGTCAGTTTCTTGTTGGTCGACATGGCTCTGCTCCTGTCATCGAGTTGGTCGATGACGGGAAAATGCGCGCGTCCGTCTGAAGGCTCCCGGAGTCGGGCCGTTATCCGGGGTTCATGTACGTTACCGCACGAACGGCGTTCAGCCGGCCAGGTCGCCGCGCGCACCCGCCTCGATCAGCTCGATGGTCTTCGGCAGGCCGTAGATGGCGGCGAACGAGCCGAACCGCGGCCCCTGCGACTGGCCCAGCAGCACCTCGTACAGCCCCTGGAACCAGGCGCGCAGCGGCTCGAAACCGTGGTCCTTGCCGACCGCATAGACCTCGTTCTGGATCACCTCGCCGTCGGTGGTGTCCGCCGGCAGAGCCTTCAGCCGTCCCGCCAGATCCTCCAGCGCGGCCCGCTCCTTCGCGTCCGGCAGGCGGTAGGCCTTCGTCGGCTTCACGAAGTCCTCGTAGTAGTTCAGCGCCCGATCCATCAGCTGGTCCAGCAGCGGCTCGTTCTCCGGCGTCGCCTCGGGCAGGTAGCGGGCGAAATAGGCCCACAGCTGCGCCTTGTCCGAGGCGTTGGCCACGCCCACGAGGTTGAGCAGCAGGGCGAAGCTGACCGGCGAGGTGTGGTCCGGCGGGCTCCCGGCGTGGATCGACCACACGGCGTTGTCGATCCGCTTCGCCGGCTCCTGCGCCTTGTAGGCCTCGATGAAGGCCAGGTAGTCGTCGATGGCGCGCGGTATGACGTTGAAATGCAGGCTCTTGGCCGACTTGGGCGACTGGAACATGTACCACGACAGGCTTTCGGGCGTGCCGTAGCGCAGCCACTCCTCCATGGTCAGGCCGTTGCCCTTGGACTTCGAGATCTTCTTCCCCTCGATGTCGAGGAAGAGCTCGTAGTTGAAGCCCTCCGGCGGCACACCGCCCAGCGTGCGGCAGACCTTGGAGCTCTCGCGCACGCTTTCGATCAGGTCCTTGCCCGACATCTCGTAGTCGACGTCCAGCGCGGTCCAGCGCATGGCCCAGTCGGGCTTCCACTGCAGCTTCACATGGCCGCCGGTGACCGGGACCTCCGTCCGCCCGCCGGCCGGGTCGTCGAACACGATCGTGCCCTTCTCGACGTTCCGCTCCAGCGTCGGGACCTGCAACACGTGGCCGGTGACCGGGCTGATCGGCAGGAAGGGCGAATAGGTCGCCCGCCGCTCCTCGCCGAGGGTTGGCAGCATGATGGCCTGCACCGCGTCGAACCGCTCCAGCAGGCGCAGCAGAACCTCGTCGAACCGGCCCGAGCGGTACTGCTCCGTCGACGACAGGAATTCGTAGTCGAAGCCGAAGCTGTCGAGGAAGGCGCGCAGGCGGGCGTTGTTGTGCGCCCCGAAGCTGTCGTGCGTGCCAAACGGGTCGCGCACCACGGTCAGCGGCTTGTGCAGGTCCTCGCGCAGCATCTCCGGATTGGGGATGCCGTCCGGGACCTTCCGCAGCCCGTCCATGTCGTCGCTGAACGCCACCAGCCGCGTCGGCCAGTGGTCGCCGGTCAGGGCGCGGAAGGCGTTCCTCACCATGGTGGTCCGCGCCACCTCGCCGAAGGTGCCCATGTGCGGCAGGCCCGAGGGGCCGTAGCCGGTCTCCAGAATCACCGGCCGTTGCAGCGCCTCGAAAGTCGCCAGCGCCTCGTCCGCCTTGCCGGCGTCGATCAGCAGCTTCGCCGCGTCGCGCTCCGCGTCCGACAGACGCTTCTTCAGAACGTGGTTCAGAAGGTTGCGAGCCTGTTCGAACGGCCACGACCGGGCCTCGCGGGCGAGGGTTTCGAGGTTCTGCAGCATGGGTGGGGCTTTGACCGTTGGTGCGTTGGCGGTCAACTGGTCTCAGCCCAACCGCCGCGCCTGAGACAGCTTCGCGAGCCGAACGAGCTGGTCGATATCGTCTTCGGATGAAATCCACCCTCTAGAATAGCTGTTCTGATCCCGCCGAAGAAACTCCCCTGCATCAAATGCATCAGGGCTGCCATAGATCGTGAACGCAAGATTTCCGGCGCGCGGTTGCGCCTTCAATGTCAGCATATTGATCGGCCGGTTAACCCATCTACCGCTCTTATCTTGTATCAGCTCGCCGTCAACACCACCGGCGCGCAACGCCTCCACCGTCTTCTGCGCCAAATTAGACAATCCTGGAGAGCCGGAAGCCACAGAATTCAAGAAAGCTTCATCACCCCGAGGAACGGCGAACGCCTTGTTCTCCTCTTCAGAGCTCGGTGCGACAACTAGGATGGCGTTTGACCAATCTCCATCGACCACTCCAATGATCGAGCTGGTGTCCAACAAACCGGCGCTCTGCGCCGGGACCACGCTGATCTCTCGGACCACAATGATCGCGGGCCCGAACCGATGGGACGAGGGCCTAAGGCCCTTGGCAAGAGTCGGATTGATGGTGACTCGGTGAACCTCAACGGCGTCGCCTTGGAGGATCCTCATCGCGACTGGCTCGTTCATAGTCCGCTCCTCTTTGATGCTGCATTTTTATCTGCAGTATTTTCTCCAGTCAACTCTGTGGCACGGCTCGATGGCCGCCTTGACCCTGCTCCCACGCCGTGCCCTTTGCGCCGCCTGATGAAGACCGCCGACTTCGACTTCGACCTGCCGGAGGACCGCATCGCCCTGCGCCCGGCCGAGCCGCGCGATTCCGCGCGCCTGCTGGTCGTGCGCGACGGCGGGCTCGAGGACCGCGTCGTCCGCGACCTGCCCGACTTCCTGCGCCCCGGCGACGCCCTGGTGTTCAACGACACCCGGGTCATCCCCGCCCGCCTGTCCGGCGTCCGCCAGCGCCCCGGTCCGGAGGGCGAGACCCTGACCGTCGAGGTCGAGGCCACCCTGCACCATCGCGACGCGCCCGACGTCTGGTCGGCCTTCATGAAGCCGGGTAAGCGCATCAAGGCCGGCGACCGCATCCGCTTCGGGGCCCACGGAGATGCGGCCTGCGAACTGGGCCGCCTCGACGCCACGGTCGAGGCCAAGGGCGAGGACGGCCTCGTGACCCTGCGGTTCGACCTGTCCGGCCCCTTCCTCGACGAGGCCATCCGCGACGTCGGGGTCATGCCCCTGCCGCCCTACATCGCCGCCAAACGGCCCGAGGACGAGCGCGACCGCACCGACTACCAGACCATCTTCGCCCACCAGGACGGCTCGGTCGCCGCCCCCACCGCCGGCCTGCACTTCACCCCCGCCCTGCTGGAGGCGCTCGAGGCCCGCGGCGTGTCGACCCACGCCGTCACCCTGCACGTCGGGGCCGGGACCTTCCTGCCGGTCAAGGCCGAGGACGTCGCCGACCACCGCATGCACAGCGAATGGGGCGAGGTCTCCGCCGAGACGGCCGAGGCCCTTAACGCCGTCCGCGCCGCCGGCGGCCGCATTGTCTGCGTCGGCACCACCTCCCTGCGCCTGCTGGAGAGCGCCACGGGCGAGAACGGCGTGGTCCGCCCCTTCCACGGCGACACCGCCATCTTCATCACCCCCGGCTACCGCTTCCGCGCCGCCGACGTGCTGATGACCAACTTCCACCTGCCGAAGTCGACCCTGTTCATGCTGGTCAGCGCCTTCGCCGGCCTGGAGACGATGAAGGCGGCCTACGCCCACGCGGTGGAGACCGGCTACCGCTTCTACTCCTACGGCGACGGCAGCCTGCTGTTCCGGGCGGGAGCGCCGGCATGACGGCCCTGTTCCGCCTCTCCGGCGCCGCGCCGCGCGACCCGGCGGTGGACGCCTGGTTCACCCCGGCTCAACCGCTGCGAATGCTGGTCCAGCCGTGGTTCGAGCGGCTGCGCGCCGGCGGCCCCGGCATGGGCGAACTGATCCACGACGGCCGCCCGACCGTCTGCCTCGGCGACGCCGCCTTCGCTTATGTCGACGCCTATACGGCCCACGGCGCCGTCGGCTTCTTCCACGGCGCCGACCTGCCCGATCCCGCCGGCCTGCTTGAGGGGGCCGGCGCCCGCATGCGCCATGTGAAGCTGCGCTGGGGCCAGGCCTTCGACGAGCGCGCCCTCGTCGCCCTGATCACCGCCGCGCAGGCCGACATCCGCGCGCGCCTGGACGCCTCCGAATGACCTTCCCCTTCGACATCGCCGCCACCGACGGGCGGGCCCGCACCGGCGTGCTGAGGACGCCGCGCGGCGACATCCGCACCCCGGCTTTCATGCCGGTCGGCACCGCCGCCACGGTCAAGGCGCTGACCGTGGACCAGGTGAAGCAGACCGGCGCCGACATCATCCTCGGCAACACCTACCACCTGATGCTCCGGCCCGGCCCCGAGCGGATGCAGCGGCTGGGCGGGCTGCATGAGTTCATGCGCTGGGACAAGCCGATCCTGACCGACAGCGGCGGCTTCCAGGTCATGTCCCTGTCGGGCATCTCGAAGCTGACGGAGGAGGCGGTGACCTTCTCCAGCCACGTCGACGGCTCGAAGCACGTGCTGACCCCGGAGCGGTCGATCGAAATCCAGGCCGACCGGCTGGGCTCGGACATCGTCATGCAGCTGGACGAATGCGTCGCCTGGCCGGCGGAGGAGCCGCGCGCCCGTTCGGGCATGGAGCTGTCCGCGCGCTGGGCCCAGCGGTCGAAGGCCGCCTTCGGCACGCGGGATACCCAGGCCCTGTTCGGCATCCAGCAGGGTTCGACCTTCGAGAACCTCCGCCGCGAGAGCTCGGAGCGGCTGCAGGAGATCGGCTTCGACGGCTACGCCATCGGCGGCCTCGCCGTCGGCGAAGGCCATCAGGCGATGTGCGAGGTGCTCGACTACGCCCCGGAGATGCTGCCCGCCGACCGGCCCCGCTACCTGATGGGCGTCGGCAAGCCGGTCGACCTGGTCGAGGCGGTGTGGCGCGGCGTCGACATGTTCGACTGCGTCCTGCCCACCCGCGCCGGCCGCCACGGCCAGGCCTGGACCTGGGCCGGCCCGATCAACCTCAAGAACGCCCGCTTCGCCGAGGACCAGGACCCGCTGGACCCCGAGGTCCCCTGCCCCGCCTCGCAGGCCTATTCAAAGGCTTACCTGCACCATCTTGTCAGAACGGATGAAATCCTCGGCAAGGTCCTGCTCAGCTGGCACAACATCGCCTTCTTCCAGGCCCTCACCGCCGCCATGCGCACGGCCATCGCCGAGGGCCGGTTCGAGGCCTTCCGCCGTGAGTTCCATGCGCGGCATGTGACGAACGGCCGGATTTAGCGCTGAGGGGCCAGGGTCGAGGGGCGAGGGGCGAGGGTCGAAGGTCGGGTTATGGTCACGTCGGCCGTTGCCGCGGTCATCCGTCGCCTTATGCCGAAAGCAGCGGCCTGATCCCTGGACCCTGCCCCTGGGCCCTCGCCCCCTACCGCCGCGGCCTGAACCATCGCGGCGCGGCCGGCGGGGCGCAGTTCCTCTGCATGCCCACGCCCTTGAGGAAGGCCCGCCGCATCCGCCCGGCCTGGATGGCGGACTGCACATGGCGGCTATGCTGCTCGGCCCCCGACAGCCGCCGGATCCAGCTGCGGCCGGGGATGAAGTCGGTGGTCGTGTCGCGAACGGCGTCCAGCGCCGCCGAGGCGGCGGCGTCGGCGGCTCGCTCGCTGAGATACGACCCGTCGGGCGCCGGCGGCTCGTCGGTGTCGGGCCCCAGCGCCTCGTCGAGCCGGGCGATCTCGGCGCCGATGGTGGCGCACTGGTTCAGGTGGCGGAGGTCGTAGGGATTGGCCTCGGCCTGCAGCAGCACGGTCGGAATCTGCTGGCGGCGAAGGTTCAGGTCGTCCAGCGGCGCGGTCACCGCTTCGCCGAAACCCGCCCCGAAGCGGCGGCCGCCCTCGACCGCCGAGGCGCCGGCGTTGCAGCCGGTCAGGGCGGCGGCGGCGAGGCAGAGGAACAGGGTCGGACGCATGCCGCCTTGAACCACGCCCCGGCCCGGACCGGAAGTCCCGCCCCCGCGACGGAACGGCAAGGCTTCCCGCGCTTTCTCCCCAAGGACCCGGGAGCGCGTCATGATCCAGATCCTCCGCACATGGCTGCAGCAGGCCCGGTGCGATCACCAGTACAAGTACAGCCGGTCGCGGCCCGGCACGATGGTCTGCCGCAAATGCGGCTCCCGTCGCGGCCCGCCGGCCGGCTAGTTTCCGCCGGCCGAGCCGCTCTTCAGCCGCTGCTGGTTCCCCGCGCGCGTCTTCGGCCCCTGCCCCGAGTCGATGTCGGTGTTCCGCGGCCGGTTGCGGTTGGTGCTCCCCAGCTGGACGTCGTCGGCGTCGAGCGCGTCGCCCTCGTCCATATAGTCCGCGACCTCGCCGGCGGCGGGCGGCGCGAGGCTGGAGTCGGCCACGTCCGGGGCGGCGTAGCTGCGCGGCTCGGGCCGCCGGGCCTCGCCCCCGGCCTCGGTCTGGTCGCCCTGGCCGACCGGATCGGTGGCGGCGTTCTGGGCCGTGGCCTTGGAGGAATCGACGTTCTGATGCGGCATGGCGGGCTCCCGGTGGCTGTCCTCATGACTGTCTGGAGAACCCGTCATGCCCCCGACCTGTTCCGCCGGTCGCTATCGGTCGAGGCTGGCGTAGAAGCGGGCGTAGCGGTCCGGGTCGGTGCCGTTGCTGGTCTCCGACAGCCTCGCCGCGACGTAGCCCGAGGCGAGCACGGTGGCGACCAGACTGGTCAGAACCACGACGAGGTCACGGTCCCTGCGTCCGGCGCGTCGACGGCGATCGGCTTCGGCCATGGCCTGCTTTCCCATCCGGCCGTCCCTCCATGGCGGCCGGTGCGGTTAACCGGTGTTGGCGCTCCCGGTTCCAGGCGGCTGTCCCTCAGGGGGCGAGGAAGGCCGACAGATCGGCTGCGAAGCGCTCGGGATCCTCGACGAACATGAAGTGCCCGCGGCCCGGATATTCGACGATGCGGCCGTCGGGCAGTCTCGAAACCAGTTCGCGCTGCGGTTCGACCACGGTCTGGAAGTCCGCCAGGCCGGCGACGACGAGCACCGGCATGGACAGGCGCGCGGGCCGGTCGAAGCGGTAGGCCATCAGCCCGCCCTGGCCGAACAGCACCCGCCCCATCTCTCCGGTGTTGCGCAGGCCGCCCTCGGCGTCGGTTTCGTCCACCAGGCGCTGGATCGCCGGGTCGGGGAACATGGCCCCGTCGATGAAGGCCCGGTCGGCGACGAACGGATTGCACCGCGCCGCGGAGCCGTCCGGCCGCGCCGCGACGGCGCGCGCATAGGTCTCGGGCTCCAGCCGCTCCAGTCGCGCGCACTGCAGGTCCATCGCCGCCGGCAGGTCGGGGGCGGCGGCGGCGAGGACGAGCCGTTCCACGCGCTCGGGATGCGCCGCGGCGTATTCGAGGGCGAGGATGGTCCCGAAGCTGTGCCCGACCAGCGACAGCCGCTCGACGCCCCAGGCGCGTCGCAGTTGTTCCAGATCCTCGACCAGCAGGTCGAGGCTGTAGGCCTCGTTCCACGGCCGCTCGGAGCGCCCGCTGCCGCGCTGGTCGAGATAGACCATGCGCAGGTCGCGCTCGAGCGCCGGCCCGGCGAAGCGCGCGAAGGTCTGGCTGCCCTGCCCCGGGCCGCCGTGCAGGAAGACGACCGGCGTCCCGTCCTCCCGTCCGGCCACGCGGTACCAGAGGCGCACATCGTCGACGACGGCCTGGTGCTCGCCGGGCGCCAGGGCGGCGTCGCCATGGACCTGCGCGGCGGCAGGCGTGGCGAGCAGGAACAGGGCCGCCACGGCGGGCGACAGGAAACGCAGGACCAAGGACGGAACTCCGGTTGACGCAGATGCGGGGAAGAGGCCGCAAGCGGCGCCGCTGGATGCGGACAGGGAGGAAATTCGCCGGAGCCGGCGATGGTACGTCCCCTGGGACTCGAACCCAGGACCCCCTGATTAAAAGTCAGGTGCTCTAACCAGCTGAGCTAGGGACGCACGTCGCGGGCCGTCGCGCGGGGCGAAGCGGCGACGCGCCTTCTCTGCCATCGGACCGCCGCGGTCAAGCCGCCGGCTCGACGGTTTCGGGGCCACGGGCTAGGCAGGGCGGATGAAACCCCTCGCCGGCGTGCGCATCCTCGAGTTCGACGGCCTCGGCCCCGTGACCTTCGCCGGCATGGCGCTGGCCGACATGGGGGCCGAGGTGCTGCGCCTGACGCGCAGCGCCGCCGCCGGCGCGCCGGTGTTCGCCGACGTCGGCGGCGAGGTGCTGCACCGCGGCCGCCCGGTAGTGGAGGTCGACCTCAAGGACCCGGCCGACCACGCCCGCGTCCTCGACCTCGCCGGCGCCGCCGACGCCGTGATCGAGGGCTTCCGTCCCGGGGTCATGGAGCGGCTCGGCCTCGGCCCGGCCGCGCTGCAGGGGCGCAACCCACGGCTGGTCTACGGCCGCGTCACCGGCTGGGGGCAGACGGGGCCGATGGCCGGCGAGGTCGGCCACGACCTCAACTACATCGCCCTCTCCGGCGCCCTGCACCCGACCGGCGAGCCCGACCGGCCGCCGCGCCCGCCGCTGAATCTCGTCGGCGACTACGGCGGCGGGGCCATGTTCCTCGTCGCCGGCGTGCTGGCCGCCCTGCTGGAGGCGAAGGCCACCGGCCGCGGCCGCGTCGTCGACGCGGCCATGACCGACGGCTCGGCCCTGCTCACCGGCCTGTTCCACGCCTTCCGCGCCCGCGGCCTGTGGAACGACGCGCGCGGCTCAAACCTGCTCGACGGGGGCGCCCCGTTCTATCGCTGCTACGCCTGCCGCGACGGCCGCTTCGTCGCCGTCGGGGCGCTGGAGCCGCGCTTCTATGCCGCCCTGCTCGCCGGCCTCGGCGTGCCGCCGGACGAGGCTCCGCAGTACGATCCGTCCGGCTGGCCGGCCCTGCACGCCCGCTTCGAGGCCCTGTTCGCCACCCGCGATCGCGACGACTGGGCGGTGCATTTCGCGGGCACGGAAGCCTGCGTCACCCCCGTGCTGTCGCTGGCCGAGGCGCCGACGCATCCACACAACGCCGCCCGCGGGACCTTCGTCGATGCGGGCGTCGTCCAGCCCGCCCCGGCTCCGCGCTTCGGCTCCGGACCGCCGGAGCCCGCCCCCCGGCCCCCGCCGCTCGACCTCGCCGCCGCCCTCGCCCGCTGGGCCTGAGTTCAGGCGACCGCGCTCTCCCGCGATCCCGCATCCGGGCGGCACGCCTCGGCCAGGGTCGCCGCGAGCAGCACCGGGTCGATCGGCTTGGTCAGGAAGGCGTGCACGCCGATCGCGTCCCAGGCCGCCTTGTGGGTGTCCAGCGCATTGGCGGTCAGGGCGATGATCGGCGTTCCGGCGTTCAGCGCGTCCTCCCGCAGTCGCCGCGCCGCCTCCAGCCCGTCCATGACCGGCATCTGCATGTCCATCAGCACCGCGTCGAAGCGCTCCAGCCGCGCCGCCTCGACCGCCTCGGCCCCGTTGGTCGCCAGCGTCAGCCGGCAGCCGTGCGGCTCCAGCAGCAGGGTCAGGATGCGCCGGTTCACCTCGTGGTCGTCGGCGGCGAGGATCGCGCGCCCGCGCAGGCTCCCGCCCTCGCCCTCCGCCGGCCGCTGCTCGGCGGCGTCGCCGTCGGCGGCCTCGACCGGCAGCACGAGGGTGAAGGTCGACCCCTCGCCCTCGCGGCTCTCCACCGTCAGGGTCCCACCCATCATCTCGGCCAGCTTGCGGCTGATCGACAGCCCCAGGCCGGTGCCGCCGTAGCGCCGCGTGGTGCCCGCGTCGGCCTGTTCGAAGCTGTTGAACATGTGCGGCAGACGGTCCGCCGGAATGCCGCAGCCGGTGTCGGCCACCGCCACCGACAGGCGCTCGCCGTCCCAGCGCGCCCGCACCCGGATCTCTCCCTCGACGGTGAACTTCACGGCGTTGGACATCAGGTTGAAGAGGATCTGCTGGAAGCGCAGCGGATCGGTGCGCACCGCCGCCGGGACGTCGTCGCCGATGTCCATGACCAGCCGCACCCCGGCCGCGTCCGCCCGCGGCTCCCACAGCCGGCACAGGGCGGTCAGCCGCTCGCGCACGTTCATGGCGGCGCTTTCCAGCTCCATCTTGCCGGCCTCGATCTTGGAGAAGTCGAGCACGTCGTTGAGCAGGCCCATCAGCACGTCGCCGGCGTCGGTCAGCATCTCGACGTGCTCGCGCTGCGTGTCGTCCAGCCGCGTGCGGCGCAGCAGGTTGGCGGCCGAGATCACCGCGTTCATGGGCGTGCGGATCTCGTGGCTGATCACCGCCAGGAAGTCGGACTTGGCGGCGCTGGCCACCTCGGCCCGCCGTTGGGCGTCGCGGGCGGCGTCGCGCGCGGACTGCAGCTCCGCGTTGGTCGAGTTGCTCTGTCGCACCGCCACCACCAGGTGGCTCATGTAGAGCAGGCAGCCGATGGTGATCAGCAGCTCATGCCACTGGCCGCGCGCGATCGCGCTGACCACCGGAAGACCGAGGAAGTAGGCTCCGTGTGTGGCCACGGCCGAGATCAGCACCGGCCGCGCCCGGTGCATGTGCAGGCTGACGTGGAGCAGGCCCCCCGCCACCTGGATCAGGGCGAAGACCCGTCCGACCTCGCCGCCGAAGAACCACAGATAGCCGGCGATGCCGGAATAGATGGCCACGCAGCCCGCGGTCACGGCGCAGGCGAGGGCGACCATGCCCCGCCCCGGCTCGCGCTCCGGCTCCAGCAGGAAGCGGCGGAACACCAGCCAGTCCACCGCCTGGCTCGCCGCCACCGCCACGAACCAGACCAGCGGCCACACGCCCCGCGCCACGAACCACGCCGTCGCGCCGATGAAGGCCGCCAGCGCGATGCGGGTCGTAAGTTCGCGGCGGCGCACGCGCGCCACCAAGGCGTAGGCGGTTTCGGTCATGACGGTCTCCGGTTCCCGTTGTGCGCCCGAAAAATGAAAGGATTGGTTGTCGCGTCGGGCGGGGTGCGGAGAAAGCTTGACCGTCGCCGCGCCGGATGATGTGTGCGGCGGAGAAACGCGTTATGGAACAGGCTCAACCGTTGTGCGTTGGAAGGCCGATCCGGGGGAGACTTCACCGATGAAACGACTTCTTGCTCTCGTGGCCGCGACCGGGGCCCTCGCCGTGGCGGCCTGCGACGACCCCAACGACTCCGGCGACCTGGAGACCTACGAGCCGCCGGTCGAGGCGCCGGTGGCCCCGGCCGCCGAGGACGCCGCCGCGCCGGCCGATGCGACCGCCCCCGCCGACCAGCCCCCGCCGGTGGACCGGAGCACCCTGCCGACCGACAAGCGGACCTCCGAGGAGTCGGTCCAGCCCGAAAGCGAGACCCTCTTCTACTGATCCCCGCGCATGGCGGCGGCGGGGGAGCGCCGTCCGGACGAAGGGCCACCCGCCCGCTGACCAAGGTTCGAGTTTGAAGTCACGGCCGGCCCTGTTCCTCTTCAGCGTGGCGGGCCTCGCGGTCGCCACCTCGGCCGCCGCCGATCCGCGCGCCCAGATCCGCGGCGAGATCGACGCCGAGCTGCGCGCCCAGCTCGAGCGCGCCGTCGGTGAGGTCGACGGTCCCCCCGCCAACCGCTTCGAGGCTCGCCGTCGCGCCCGCGGCGCCCTGGAGGCGGCCGAGGCCCTGCTCCGTTCGGAGGGCTACTACCAGCCGGTGCTGGAGGACGTGGTCGAGGGCGACACGGCTCCCGTCGCCATCGTCGACGTCACGCCCGGCCCGCGCTTCGAACTGACCCCGCCGGCGATCAACTGGGTCGCCCCCGCCCCGGACCTCGACGTCGCCGCCGAAGTCAGCTCCGGCATGGAGTTGACCGCCGGCGCCCCCGGCCGCGCCGTCGACGTCATCGCCGCCGAGGGCCGGGTCGTCGCCGGCCTCAACCGCCGCGGCTACGCCGACGCCCGCGCCGAGCCCCGCCGGGTCGTCGTCGACCACGCCACCCACACCGTCCAGCCGACCTACAACATCGCCGCCGGCCCGCTGGTGCGGCTCAACGGGGTGCGCCTCGAGACCCGCGGCCCGACCAATCCCGACTGGGTCGCCGGCCTCGCGCCCTGGTCCGAGGGCGAGGTCTACGATCCCGAGGACGTGGCCGAGCTGGAGCGCCGCCTGCTCGAGACCGGCGTCTACGACGGCGTCGGCGTCGCCCTCGCGCCCGCCGCCCAGACCACGGCCGAGGGCCACCGGCCGATCATCGTCACCCTCACCGATCGCCCGCGCCGCATCCTCGAGGCCGGCGCCACCTTCTCGACCGCCGAGGGCTCGGGACTCGACCTCATCTGGACCTGGCACAACCGCTTCGGCCGCGCCGACATCCTGGTCTGGCAGGCCCGCCTCGCCGACATCGACAGCCGCCTCGGCGCCGACCTCAGCCTGCCGCACTGGGGCCGCCCCGGGCGCACCCTCCGCCTGTCCGGCGCCGTCCTCAACGAGGACACCGACGCCTACCGTCGCACCGGCGCCGCCTTCTCCGCCGACCTGCGCCAGCGCCTCGGCAAGACCTCGTGGTTCAGCTACGGCGTCGGCCTCGACGGCGGCCGCTACGACGAGAACCGCTTCGACCCGGTCACCCAGGCCCCGATCAATTTCAGCCGCGACCTCGTCCTGCTCACCGGCCGCGCCAGCGCCTATCTCGACCGCTCCGACGATCCGCTCGACCCGACCACCGGCTGGCGCGTCTCCGTCTCCGCCCAGCCCACCGCGGTGACCGGCGACGCCTCGGTCCTGTTCCTGCGCACCGAGGGCCAGGCCACCGCCTATCTGCCGCTGCAGGACAACGCCACCACGGTGCTGGCCGGCCGCGTCCGCCTCGGCTCGATCTTCGGCGGCGACGAGCTGGACGTGCCGTCGGACCGCCTGTTCTACTCGGGCGGCGGCGGCTCGGTGCGCGGCTACGAATACCAGGGCGTCGGCCCCCGCCTGCCCGACAACACGCCGCGCGGCGGCCTCAGCCTGTTCGAGGCCTCGGTCGAGGTGCGCCGCGACCTCTGGGGCAATTTCCAGGGCGTGGCCTTCCTCGACGCCGGGGCCATCGGCTTCCAGGAGACGCCGAACTTCAACAACCTGCGCTACGGCGCCGGGATCGGCGTGCGCTACCGCCTGCCGTTCGGCCCCATCCGCGCCGACATCGCCTTCCCCATCGACCGCCGCGAGGGCGACGCCGACTTCCAGATCTACGTCAGCATCGGACAGGCGTTTTGACCGACGCCCCGCCCCCCGCCGAGACGCCGGAGACTCCCGCCGAGGTCAAGGCGAAGCGCACCCTGCTGCAGGCCATCGCCTTCTTCGGGGGCGTCGGCCTCGCCATCGTGGCGGCGCTCGTCCTCGTCGGCCTGATCGGCGGGCGAATGTATCTGGTCTCGGACCCCGGCCGCGAGCTGGTGACCAGCTTCGTCGCCGGCAAGAAGATCGGCCGCTACGGCCGCATCGACGTCGAGGGCGTCAAGGGCGACATCTTCGACGACTTCACCATCGACCGCGTCACCGTCACCGACGCCAAGGGAGTCTGGCTCGAGGCCCGGACCGTGCACGTCGACTGGAACTGGTGGCCGCTCGTCTTCCGCCGCTTCCACGCCACCGAGGTCGAGGCCGAGGTCGTCCGCCTGATCCGCCGTCCCGAGGTCGAGGCGCCGACCGAGCCGCCCGGGCCGCAACCCCTTTCGATCGACATCGACCGCTTCGCCGCCGACATCGAGCTGCTGGAGGGCTTCAGCAAGGAGTACGGCCGCTGGAACCTCTCGGGCGAGGCCGACGCGCCCCGCCGGGGCGACAAGTCGGTGCGGGTGCTGGCCCGCAGCAACAGCCGTCCCGGCGACTACCTGAGGCTGTCGGCGACCCTGGGCGGCGACATCGCCGACACCCGTCTGAACCTCCGCGCCGAGGAAGCCCGCGGCGGCCCCATCGCCGGGGCCCTCGGCTATTCGCCCGACCAGCCCTTCTTCGCCACCGCCCTCGTCAACGGCGAAGTCATCGACGCCGTGGTGCGCACCGGCGACTTCACCCCGCTGACCGTCAAGGGGCGCTATGGCGGCCAGCAGGCGCGCATTTCGGGCTTCTTCGACTTCTCCGGCTCGGACCTGCTCGCCCCGTTCGCCGAGCGGATCGGCCGCACCGCCCGCTTCGGCTTCGCCACCCTGCCCGACCACGACGACGACGGCATGCAGGGCGTCGGCTGGCGGCTGATCTCCGACAACCTCAATTCCTCGGCCCGCGGCCTGATCCGCCTTTCGGACCGCAGCAGCCCGGACGGCGTCCGCCTCGAGATTTCGACGCCCTCGCTCAGCCGCCTCGTAGACCGCCCCGCCGCGGGCCGGGCCGCCTGGGCCGGCGTCTTCACCGGCGACGCCGCGAACTGGCGTCTGCGGGGTTCGGTCGACGTGCTCGGCCTCGACGCCTCCAGCTACCGCGCCGGCCGTCTGCGCGGCCCGCTCAACGTCGCCGTGCGGCGCGGCCGCATGGACCTCGACGGCGACCTGTCCATCGCCGGCGGCTCCAGCGCCGGCATCGTCGGCGGCCTGCTCGGCGCCACGCCGCGCCTGCGCTTCGAGGCGGCGCGCCAGACCGACGGGGCCATCCTGCTGGAGCGCCTCGACCTGCGCGGCCAGGCCCTGACCGTCGAGGGGACCGGCGGACGCAACCTGCTCGGCGGCCTCGGCTTCCGCGGCCGGGCCGAGATCACCGACGCCTCGCGCATCTACGACAAGGCCGACGGCGCCTTCGGCGGCTCCATCGCCGCCGCCATGCCGCGCGCCGGCGCGCCATGGAGCCTGACCTTCGACGGACGTGGGCGCGGCCTCCGCACCGGCCTCGGCGAGCTCGACCGGCTGCTGGGCCGCACGCCCCGGCTGCAGGCCACCGGCTCTCTGGATGCCGGCCGGGTGGCCATCGAACAGGCCCGGCTGACCGGGGCCCAGGGC
>JAEYTA010000056.1 GCA_023434265.1 Pseudomonadota bacterium | reverse complement strand
TCCTGCCCGAAGGCGCGCGGCGAGCAAGCGAAGGCCATCCACTCGACCTTCGACGAGGACCCCGGGCGATATGCGTCTCCCCGGCTTCATCGCTCGACCACAGCCCGCCGTCGTCGAGGTCGTGGATCCGACGCCCTCCCCATCGACGGGATGTGAGACAGCCTAGGGGCGGTTTTATCCCCGGTGCGTTACGGACGCTGCCTTTTTTACAAGCCGTTGAAATCGCTGGGGGCGAGGGGGCGGAATTGCGAAGTCCAAACATTAACTCCCGGCGCCGGGAGGCTGCCTTCGGGGGCGGTGTGGGGGTGAGGTTCGCTGGTTCATCACGAAGGGCACGAAGGGGTCACGAAGGACACGAAGGGAGCGAGCGAGTGTTTGGGCTTCGGCGGGCCGCAGGCCCGCAACTGGACTGGAATTGAAGGCGTCGCCCTGCGGGCGCCGCAGGGGGCTGGGGCCCCTTTGTGTTCTTTGTGGTCCTTCGTGTCCTTGGTGATGAACCAGCGATGCGGGCGGCGGGCGCCGTTGGCGGGGGCGGAGGCGGGCCGGAACCGCGGATGGATGCGGTATTTTAATACCGCGACACAAAAACGTGGGAAATTCAATGCGCTAGGGGTCAGGTGGTGCGAAAACCCGCATTGACCCCGGCGTCCCGATCCTCTATCAGCGCGCCTTCCGCTCGTCCCGGTCTCCGGGAGGGGCAGCCCGTTTCGTCTTCCCCAGGAACCCTCCCGATGCTGAAGAGCACCACGGCTTCGCTGAAGCCGGCCGAGGTCGAGAAGAAGTGGATCCACATCGACGCCGAAGGCGTCGTGGTGGGCCGTCTCGCGACCTTCATCGCCAACCGTCTGCGCGGCAAGCACCGTCCGGACTACACCCCGCACGTCGACTGCGGCGACTACGTCGTGGTCACCAACGTGGACAAGGTGGTGTTCACCGGCGCCAAGACCACCGACAAGGTCTACTACCGCCACACCGGCCACCCGGGCGGCGTCAAGTCGACCACGCCCGAGAAGGTGCTGGGCGGCCGCTTCCCCGAGCGCGTGCTGGAGAAGGCCGTCGAGCGCATGCTGCCGAAGGAAAGCCCGCTGGCCCGCAAGCAGATGACGCACCTGCGCCTGTTCGCCGGCGCGACGCACACCCACGAAGCCCAGTCGCCCGAGACGATCGACTTCAAGTCGGCCTCGGCCAAGAACACCCGGAGCGTCTGAGCATGACCGACGTCGCCAACACCGAAACCGCCACCGGCTTCGACGCCCTGAAGGGCCTCGGCACGGTCGCCGAAGAGGCCGCTCCGGCCGTCCAGAAGCTGGACGCCCAGGGCCGCGCCTATTCGACCGGCAAGCGCAAGAACGCCATCGCCCGCGTGTGGGTGAAGCCCGGCACCGGCAAGTTCACCATCAATGGCAAGGACCAGGAGCAGTATTTCGCTCGTCCCGTGCTGCGCATGATGATCGCCCAGCCGCTGGTCGTCACCGGCCGCGAGACCCAGTTCGACGTGGTCTGCACGGTCGAGGGCTCGGGCCTGTCGGGCCAGGCCGGCGCCATCCGCCACGGCCTGTCGCATGCCCTGACGCACTATGAGCCGGAGCTGCGCAAGGTCCTGAAGCCGCACGGCTTCCTGACCCGCGACGCCCGCGTCGTCGAGCGCAAGAAGTACGGCCGGGCGAAGGCCCGCCGCAGCTTCCAGTTCTCGAAGCGCTAAGCCGTTTCAGATGCGGTATGGATGGGGGCGCTTCGGGAGACCGGAGCGCCCCTTTTCTTGGGCTGGAGTCCATCATGGCCAAGTTCAACTACAGCGACGTCGTGAGGGTGAAGGCAGAAGCTCCTGTTCCCTTACGCTCCGGAGCGACGGGCTCAGTGATCGCCGTATTCGAGACACGTCCGAAGGGCAGCTATTTCGCCGAGTTTCCGCCGGGCGTCGTCTACTCAATCGAATACTCAGATGGCGTAGCGGCCGAAGCCCGCGAAGATCATCTGGAGCCTGCTGAGTGACCCACACCATCTTCATCGACGGCGAGGCCGGGACGACCGGCCTGGAGATCCGCGAACGGCTGGAGCGCCGTGATGACCTGGAGCTGGTCCTGCTGGGCGACCGGCGGCGGGACGTGGCGGCGCGGCGGGAGGCGCTGAACGCGGCCGATGCGGTGATCCTGTGCCTGCCGGACGACGCGGCGCGCGAGGCGGTGGCGATGGTGGAGAACCCGAAGGTGCGGGTGATCGACGCCTCGACCGCCTTCCGGGTCGATCCGGCGTGGACCTATGGCTTCGCGGAGATGGCGCCGGGGCAGAGGGAGCGGATCGCGGCGGCGACGCGGGTGTCGAACCCGGGGTGCTATCCGACGGGGTTCATCGGGCTGGTGCGGCCGCTGGTCTCGGCGGGGATCGTGCCGGCGGGCTGGCCGGTGACGGTCAATGCGGTGAGCGGCTACTCGGGCGGCGGCAAGGCGATGATCGCGGAGTTCGAGGCCGGGGCCGAGCCCTATCGCGCCTACGGTCTGTCGCTGAAGCACAAGCATGTGCCGGAGATGACGCGGCACACCGGGCTGGAGCGGCCGGTGCTGTTTGCGCCGGCGGTGGGGGCGTACCGGCAGGGCATGCTGGTCGAGGTGCCCCTGCACCTGTCGGCCCTGCCGTCGAGCCCGTCGGTCGAGGTGGTGCACGGGGCGTTGGTCGAGGCCTATGCGGGCGCCCGGTTCGTCGAGGTGGCGTCGCTGGAGGAAACCGAGGCGATGAGCGATATCGATCCAGAGGGGCTGAACGGCACCAACCGGATGCGTCTGCACGTGTTCGGCGACCGGGCGGGCGAGCAGGTCCGGCTGGTCGCCCTGCTGGACAACCTCGGGAAGGGGGCGTCGGGGGCGGCGGTGCAGAACCTCAACCTGATGCTGGGGCTGGACGAGGGCGCGGGGCTGGTCTGAGCGTCTGCTCCGGCCGCCTGCGCCGCCCCCTCCTGATCGCTTCGCGATCTGTCCTCCCCACGCGCCTTCGCGCGTGGGGAGGTGAACCGGTGTGCGCTCACCTCCCCACGCAGTGGGGTGGGGGACCGCCGGAACGGCGGTGGAGGGGGCGGCGCAGGCGGGCGGGGTTAATCCCTCTTCAGCGCCGCCCTGGCCGACTGCAGGGTCAGGCCGGTCCAGATCCCCGCCATGATCAGCATCAGGCCGTAGTCGCCAGTCGGGTTGAGCAGGGGCAGGGCGGCGGAGAGGATGATGGCCAGCGGGAAGACCATGGCCATGATCACCGTGGCGGGGGCGTTGCGGTCGATCAGGGGTTTGGGTCGGCGTTTGCGGCTGTGCATCCACAGGCCGTTGAGCAGCATGAAGCCGAGGGCGCTGAACAGCGCGGCCCCGAAATAGATCGGGGCCTGTTCGGGGCGGGTGCTGACGATGGCGCTGGCGGTGACGAGGGTCAGGGCCAGCACGCTGGTGATCGCCAGCAGGACGTTGACGTTGCGGTTCAAGACTTGACCTTCACATAGGCGCCGGGGGCGGGCTCGAGGGCTTTCAGCGGACCCTTGGACGGATTCCGCGCCGGAACCCAGTCGCCCGAACGGGCGTGCAGCCAGTCGGCCCAGTGGCCCCACCAGCTGCCGGGGTGCGGCTCGGCGCCGGCCAGCCAGTCGTCGAGCGTCTCGGGCAGGTCCGGGTTGGTCCAGTGCTGGTACTTGTTGGCGGCGGGCGGATTGACCACCCCGGCGATGTGGCCGGAGCCGGCCAGGGTCAGGACGACGTCGGCGTGGGCGAAGGCGCGGGCCGAGCGGTAGACCGACTTCATCGGGGCGATGTGATCCTCGCGGCTGGCCTGGAAGTAGAGGGGGATGCGGACCTTCGACAGGTCGGCCCTGACGCCGCCGATCTCGAATTCGCCCTGACTGAGGGCGTTCCGGCCGTACATGGAGCGCAGGTAGTCCATGTGCAGCCGTTTCGGCATGCGGGTCTGGTCGGCGTTCCAGAACAGCAGGTCGAAGGCGGGTGGGTCCTTGCCCATCAGGTAGTTCGAGACGAAGAACGACCAGATCAGGTCGTTGGCGCGGAGCGCGTTGAAGGTGTCGGCCATGGCCGCGCCGGGCAGGACGCCGCCGGCGGCGTCCATCTGCTGCTCGATCTCCTGCAACCAGTGATCGTCGGTGAAGAGCAGGAGGTCGCCGGCCTCGGCGAAGTCGTGCTGGGCGGCGAAGAAGGTGCAGGCGGCGACGCGCTCGTCGCCGTGCGCCGCCATGTGGGCCAGGGCCGCGCCCATCAGGGTGCCGCCGATGCAGTAGCCGACGGTGTTGATGTGGTCCGACCCCGCCTGCTCCAGCGCCTTCTCGACGGCGCGGTAGATCCCCTTGTGCAGATAGTCGTCGAAGCCCCAGTCGGCCTTGTCGACGTCCGGGTTGACCCAGGAGCAGACGAAGACGGTGAAGCCCTGGCTGGACAGCCAGCGGATCATCGAGTTTTCGGGCTGGAGGTCCAGGATGTAGAATTTATTGATCCACGGCGGGAAGATCAGCAGCGGGATGGCGCGCTGTTGCTCGGTGGCGGGGTCGTACTGGATCAGCTCGAACAGCTCGTCGCGCCACACCACCTGGCCGGGGGCGGTGGCGACGTTCCTGCCGACCTCGAAGCGGCCGTAGTCGGCCTGGCTGATGGCCAGCTTGCCGCGCCCGCGCTCCAGATCGGCGGCGAAATTCTGCATCCCCCTGACCAGCGATTCGCCGCTGGTCTCGGCCAGGGCCTTCAGGGCCGCCGGGTTGGAGGCGAGGAAGTTGGAGGGCGAGAAGGCGTCGGTGAGCAGCTTGGTGAAAAACTCGGCGCGGCGTTTGGTGCGCGGGTCGACGTCCTCGACCGAGGCGACGAGGCCGTTCATCCAGTCGGCCGTGGTCAGGTAGGAGCGGCGCATGACGTCGAACAGCGGGTTCTCGGTCCAGGCGGGGTCCCTGAAGCGCTTGTCGGCGGACGGGGCGGGGGCCTCCTCGCCGGCGGCGATGCGGGCGGTGGAGGCCCACAGGTCCATGTAGCGATTGAACAGGTCGGCCTGGGCGGCGAACAGCTTGTCCGGGCGGGCGGCGAGGCTGGACATGACGCTGGTCATGGCCGGGCCGACGTTGAAGGGGTCGGGCGAGAGGGCGCCGGGGCGGTCGGCCTGGCTGAGGGCCGCCTCGGCGATGGCCGACTGGGCGGTCATGGCGGCCCTGGCGAGGTTGAGCGACAGGGTCTCGAGCATGTCGCGCTGGCCGGCGAAGGGATCGGCGGCGGCCTCCGGGGACGGGGCGGGGGCTTCGGCCTGTGGC
>JAEYTA010000024.1 GCA_023434265.1 Pseudomonadota bacterium | reverse complement strand
CCGGCGCCGGCCAGCACGGCGTGGCCACGGCCACCGTCTGCGCCCGCTTCGGCCTGCCCTGCGTGGTCTACATGGGCGCCGCCGACGTCGAGCGGCAGTCGCCCAACGTCTTCCGCATGAAGCTGCTGGGCGCCGAGGTGGTGCCGGTGACCTCGGGCCGCGGCACGCTCAAGGACGCCATGAACGAGGCGATGCGCGACTGGGTCACCAATGTCGCCGACACCTACTACCTGATCGGCACCGCCGCCGGGCCGCACCCCTATCCGGCCATGGTGCGCGACTTCCAGTCGGTGATCGGCCGCGAGGTGCGCGCCTCCATGCTGGCCCGCAAGGAGAAGCTGCCGGACGCCTGCGTGGCGGCCATCGGCGGCGGCTCCAACGCCATCGGCCTTTTCCACCCCTTCATCGCCGACGCCGGCGTGCGCCTGATCGGCGTCGAGGCTGCGGGCCGAGGTCTGGACACGCCCGACCACGCCGCCTCCATCCAGGGCGGCCGCCCCGGCGTGCTGCACGGCAACCGGACCTATCTGCTGCAGGACGCCGACGGCCAGATTCTCGAGGGCCACTCGATCTCGGCCGGGCTCGACTATCCCGGCATCGGCCCCGAGCACGCCTGGCTCAAGGACATCGGCCGCGCCGAATACCGCGCCGCCACCGACGCCGAAGCGCTGGAGGCCTTCCAGCTGTGCTCGAAGCTGGAAGGGATCATCCCGGCGCTGGAGCCCAGCCATGCGCTCGCCCGCGTCGGCGAGATCGCGAAAGAGGTGGGCAAGGGCGGCGACGTCGTGCTCAATATGTGCGGGCGGGGCGACAAGGACATCTTCGCCGTGGCGAAGCATCTGGGCGTGGAGCTCTAGGACATTATGAACACCCTCATCCTCGCCGCCACGGCGGCCCTGTTCGCCGCCCCGGCCGCGGCCCAGGACGCGCCCGTCGAGCAGATGGTGCTGCCGGGCGCCACCCTCGCGCCGGACTGCGGCAACCTCTACGGCCTCGCCGGCCGCGCCTTCTGCGTCAGCGCGCCGCTTGCGGGGATCGGCGCCCTCGCCGACGCCTATGTCGCCGACCTGCAGGCCCGCGGCTGGATCCCGGCCGGCGGCGAGGACAACCGCGTGGTCTTCGTGCGCCGGCGCGACGGCGGCGGTTGCGACGGCCTGCAGATGCAGGCCTTCTACGACACCTCGCGCCCCGCCGGGCCCGAGTCGATCGGCTATCTCGGCTTCGGTCCAATCGCCGGCGACGTCTGCGCCGAACAGCCCGCCGCGGCGCCCGCCCCGCAGCAATGACCACCGCCCGCATCGACGCCCGCTTCGCCGCCCTGAAGGCGGAGGGGCGGGCCGGCTTCGTCGCCTATGTCATGGCCGGCGACCCCTCGCGCGACGAGGCGCTGGAGATCCTGCGCGGCCTTCCCGCGGCGGGAGCCGACATCATCGAGCTGGGCTTCCCCTTCTCTGACCCCATGGCCGAGGGACCGCCGATCCAGCGCGCCGCCCTGCGCGGCCTGAAGGCCGGCCTCACCCTGAAGGGCACGCTGGAGCTGGCCGCCGCCTTCCGCGAGGGCGACGCCGACACCCCCCTGATCCTGATGGGCTACCTCAACCCGATCGAGAGCTACGGCCACGCCGCTTTCGCCGGTGACGCCGCCGCGGCGGGCGTGGACGGGGTGATCGTCGTCGACTGCCCGCCCGAGGAGGCCGGTCCGCTGACCGAGGCGCTGGATGCGGCGCGTCTGTCGTTGATCCGCCTGGCCACCCCGACCTCGGACGACGCCCGGCTGAAGACCATTGCCGAAGGTACCTCCGGCTTCGTCTACTACGTCTCGGTCGCCGGCGTGACCGGCGTGAAGGAGGCCGAGGCGGGCTCCGTCGCTCCTGCGGTCGAGCGCGTGCGCCGGGCCTCGGGCCTGCCGGTCGCGGTCGGCTTCGGGGTCAAGACGCCGGCGCGCGCCGCCGAGATCGCCCGCGTCGCCGACGCGGTGGTGGCCGGATCGGTGCTCGTCGACGAGGTGGCGGCGGCGCTGGCCGAGAACGCGCCGGCGGCTCCGCGCGTTCTCAACCGCGTCAAGGCGCTCGCGGACGCGGTCCGGGGTGCACGGACGCCGGAAACCGTCTAAAGCGCCGCCCATGGTCGACAAGAACAAGCCCCAGACGGAGAAGCGCGGCGGCTGGCTGAGCCGCTTCGCCCCCGGCGTGCGCAAGATCGTCAGCCGGCGAGACACGCCGGACAATCTCTGGGTCAAGGACCCGGACACCGGCGAGATGCTGTACCGCTCCGACCTCGAGGGGTCGCTGTGGGTGACGCCCTCGGGGCGGCACATGCGCATCGACGCGCCGACGCGCCTGCGGTTCACCTTCGACGGCGGCGCCTACGAATCCATCGACACGCCGGACGTGCCCGAGGACCCGCTGAAGTTCTCGGACGGCAAGCCCTACCGCCAGCGCCTCGACGCGGCCCGCAAGGCCGCCGGCCGCAAGGACACCATGGCCATCGGCTTCGGCTCGGTGGGCGGAACCGAGGCGGTGGTCATCGTCCAGGACTTCACCTTCATGGGCGGCTCCCTGGGCATGGCCGCGGGCGAGGCCTTCATCAAGGCGGCCCGCGAGGCGGTCAGCCGGGGCGTGCCGCTGGTCTGCTTCACCGCCGCCGGGGGCGCCCGCATGCAGGAGGGCGCGCTCAGCCTGATGCAGATGGCGCGCACGACGCTGGCCATCCAGGAGCTGAAGGCGGCGCAACTGCCCTTCGTCGTGGTTCTCACCGACCCGACCACGGGCGGCGTCACCGCCAGCTACGCCATGCTCGGCGACGTCCACCTGGCCGAGCCGGGCGCCCTGATCGGCTTCGCCGGTCCGCGCGTCATCGAGGCCACGATCCGCGAGAAGCTGCCGCCGGGCTTCCAGCGCGCCGAGTACCTTCAGGAGAAGGGCATGGTCGACAAGGTCGTCAGCCGCGCCGACCTGCCCCGCGTGCTGGGCCAGATCCTGTCGATGCTGATGGGCGGGACGCGCCGGGCGGCCTAGACTCGCCGGTGATGGACCCGATCTCCGAACGCCTTCGCGCGCGGCATCCGCAGCGCATCGATCTGTCGCTCGACCGCATGCGGGCGCTGTGCGGGGCGCTGGGCGACCCGCAGGACCGGCTGCCCCCGGTCATCCATGTCGCCGGAACCAACGGCAAGGGCTCGACGGTCGCCTTCATCCGCGCCATCGCCGAGGCCGCCGGCCTGCGCGTCCACGCCTACACCTCGCCCCACCTCGTCCGCTTCAACGAGCGCATCCGCCTGGCCGGGACGCTGATCGACGATGACACGCTGAACGCCGTGCTCGACCGCGTCGAGGCGCCAGGGCTGGAGGCGACGGTTTTCGAGAGCACCACCGCCGCCGCCTTCGTGGCCATGAGCGAGACGCCCGCCGACCTGGCGATCGTCGAGGTCGGCCTCGGCGGAGTGCTGGACGCCACCAACGTCATCGAGCGGCCTCTGCTGAGCGTCATCACCCCGGTCGACCGCGACCACGCCGAGTTCCTTGGCGACTCCCTTCCCGGCATCGCGCGCGAGAAGGCCGGGGTCCTCAAGCCCGGCGCGCGGGGACTGATCGCCCGTCAGGCGGAACCGGCCATGACGGAGATCGAGGCGGCTGCGACGCGGGCCGGCGCCCCCCTCACCGTCATGGGCGTCGACTTCGACGCCTGGGCCGAGCGTGGCGGCCTCGCCTTCCAGGACGATACGCGCTTCCTCGACCTGCCGGCGCCCGCCCTGTCGGGCCCGCACCAGATCGCCAACGCCGGGCTGGCGGTGGCCGTGGCGCTGGAGCTCGACCTGCCGGAGGCGGCGATCGCGCGCGGCCTGCAGGCGGCGCGCTGGCCGGCGCGGATGCAGCGCCTGACCGCCGGCCCCTACGGCGC
>JAEYTA010000182.1 GCA_023434265.1 Pseudomonadota bacterium | reverse complement strand
TCGAGCGCGGCTACATGACCACCATCCACGCCTACACCGGCGACCAGCCGACGCTGGATACGATGCACAAGGACCTGTACCGCGCCCGCGCCGCCGGCCTGTCGATGATCCCGACCTCGACCGGCGCCGCCAAGGCGCTGGGCCTGGTGCTGCCGGAGCTGAAGGGCAAGCTGGACGGCTCGTCGATCCGCGTGCCGACCCCGAACGTCTCGGTCGTCGACCTGAAGGTCGTGGCCGGCCGCGAGGTGACCGTCGAGGAGATCAACACCGCCCTGCAAGCCGCCGCCGACGGCCCGATGAAGGGCGTGCTGCACACCACCATGGACCCGGTGGTGTCGATGGACATGAACCACGTCTCGGCCTCGTCCACCGCCGCCCTGCCGCAGACCCAGGTGGTCGACGGCAAGCTGGCCCGGGTGCTGAGCTGGTACGACAACGAATGGGGCTTCGCGACGCGGATGAGCGACACCGCGCTGGTGATGGCGAAGTTCCTGTAGGGCCATGCAGGCGGACGGCGGAGGCCCGCGCTACCCGTTCCGGGAGCCCGTGTGGGAGCGCCGGAGACGTGAGGCGCAGGAAGCTCGCGCCAGCTTGCGGCAAGGGTACGATCGCCTCTTCGGCCATCGTCTGGTCGCGGGCTTCGTCACGCTGACGAGTTTCGGGGTCGGGCTGGCGCTCAACCCGAACGCCGCCGTTCGCCTGTCCTCCGACGACCGGGCTGCCGCACTGACGTTGGTTCTGGTTTCGGTGGCGGGCGTCTGGCTGCTGACGCGGCTCGATCGAAGCAGAAGCGTGACGGGAACCTGGCTCCGGATGGGCGGGTTCGCTGTCTTCGGCGTCGTTCTGGCCTTCGTTGTTCCCTATCTCCCTCCCCTTCTGGCAAGGCTGTACCCATGACCTTCCGCACCCTCGACGACGCCCGCGACCTCGGCGGCAAGACGGCCCTGGTGCGCGTGGACTTCAACGTGCCGATGGAGAGCGGGCGGGTGACCGACGACACCCGGCTGCGCGTCGCCGTGCCGACCATCCAGCGGCTCCGCGACGCCGGGGCGAAGGTGGCCCTGCTGGCCCACTTCGACCGGCCGAAGGGTCAGCGCGTGCCGTCGATGAGCCTGGAGCAGGTCGTCGACGAACTGTGCGAGGTGCTGGGCGCGCCGGTGCAGTTCGCGCCGGACTGCGTGGGGCCGGAGGCGAAGGCGGCGCTGGACGATCTCGCCGTCGGCGGCGTGATCCTGCTGGAGAACGTTCGCTTCCACGCCGGCGAGGAGAAGAACGATCCCGCCTTCGCGGCGCAGCTGGCCGAGCTGGGCGACGTCTACGTCAACGACGCCTTCTCGGCGGCGCACCGGGCCCACGCCTCGACCGAGGGGCTGGCGCGGCTGTTGCCGGCCTATGCGGGCGAGTCGATGCGACGCGAACTGGAGGCGCTGGACGCGGCGCTGGGCAACCCGCGGAAGCCGGTGATCGGCATCGTCGGCGGGGCCAAGGTGTCGACCAAGCTGGACCTGCTCAGGAACCTGGTCGGCAAGCTGGACCGGCTGGCCATCGGCGGCGGCATGGCCAACACCTTCCTGTTCGCGCAAGGGGTCGACATCGGCGGCTCGCTGGCCGAGCGCGACATGGCGGACACCGCCCGCTAAATCCTCGCCGAGGCCGAGGCGAAGGGCTGCGAAATCCTCCTGCCGATTGACGTGGTGGTCGCCACCGACGTCAAGCCCGGCGCCGAGACCCGCACCGTGCTGGCCCGCGAGGCGATCGGCGAGAACGAGAAGATTCTCGACGCCGGCCCGCTGACGGTCGAGAAGCTGATCAAGGCCATGGCCCTGTCGCGCACCCTGATCTGGAACGGCCCGCTGGGCGTGTTCGAGGTCCCGCCGTTCGACGCCGCCACAGTGAAGGCGGCGCAGGCGGCGGCGCAGTTGGCCAAGTCCGGGGCGATCACCGCCGTGGCCGGCGGCGGCGACACCGTCGCGGCGCTTCATCACGCCGGTGTGGTCGAGGACATGACCTTCGTCTCCACCGCCGGCGGGGCCTTCCTGGAATGGATGGAAGGCAAGCCGCTGCCGGGCGTCGAGGCGCTGCGCGCCTGACGTTGCCGTTCCGCCACGGGGCTTCGCGGCCCGCCGGCGAGGCTGTAACAATGCGTGACTTCGAGCGTGGCCGGGGCTAGACCACCGGACAATCAACAAGGCTCGAGGAGGCACTCATGGATCTGGCGGCGCTCAACGCGGTGGCCGAGGCGATGGTCACGCCCGGCAAGGGCATTCTGGCGGCCGACGAGTCCACCGGCACGATCAAGAAGCGCTTCGACGCGATCGGTGTCGAGAACACCGAGGAGAACCGCCGCGACTACCGCGAGTGCCTGTTCCGCGCCGAGCAGACGATGCGCGAGCACATCTCGGGCGTGATCCTGTTCGAGGAGACCCTGTACCAGGACGCCAAGGACGGCACGCCGCTGATCGACCTGATCACCGCCGCCGGCTCGATCCCGGGCATCAAGGTCGACAAGGGCGCCACCAAGATGGCCGGTTTCCCCGGAGAGACGGTGACCAAGGGCCTGGACGGGCTGTCGAAGCGCGTGCGCGCCCACTACGAGCGCGGCGCCCGCTTCGCCAAGTGGCGGGCGGTGATCGACATCGCCGACGGTATTCCGACCTGGGGCTGCGTCAAGGCCAACGCCCACGCCCTGGCCCGCTACGCCCGCATCTGCCAGCAGGAGCAGGTGGTGCCGATCGTCGAGCCGGAAGTGCTGATGGACGGCGCGCATGACATCGACCGCTGCGACGAGGTCACCCGCTGGACGCTGCAGACGGTGTTCCAGGAGCTGTACGAGCAGCGCGTCGCCCTCGAGGGCATCGTGCTGAAGCCGAACATGGTCATCTCGGGCAAGGGCGCACGTCGCCAGGCCTCGGTGCAGGAAGTGGCCGAACGGACCATCGCGGCGCTGAAGGCCACGGTGCCGTCGGCGGTGCCGGGCATCGCCTATCTCTCGGGCGGCCAGACCGACGAGCAGGCCACCGCCCACCTCGACGCCATGAACCGCATCGGCGGCTTCCCGTGGAAGATGACCTTCTCCTACGGCCGCGCCCTGCAGGCGGCGCCGCAGCGGGCCTGGT
>JAEYTA010000167.1 GCA_023434265.1 Pseudomonadota bacterium | reverse complement strand
GTATCCAGCGTCGGCTGGTCGCCGGTGTAGGCGTGGATGGTGGTCATGTAGCCGCGCTCGATGCCGAACAGGTCGTGCAGCACCTTGGCCACCGGGGCGAGGGCGTTGGTGGTGCAGCTGCCGTTCGAGACGACGATGTCGTCGGCGGTCAGGGTCTCATGATTGACCTTGAAGACGATGGTCTTGTCGGCGCCGTCGGCCGGGGCCGAGACCAGCACCCGCTTCGCGCCCGCCTTCAGGTGCGCCGAGGCCTTGTCCTTCGAGGTGAACAGGCCGGTGCACTCCAGGGCGATGTCCACGCCGAGGTCCTTGTGCGGCAGCTCTTCCGGGTTGCGGATGGCCGTGACCTTGATCTTGCCCGCGCCGACGTCGATCCAGTCCTCGCCCGAGGTCACCGTGCCGGGAAAGCGGCCGTGGACCGAGTCGTAGCGCAGCAGGTGGGCGTTGGTCTCGACCGGGCCCAGGTCGTTGATCGCCACCACCTCGATGTCCTTGCGGCCATGCTCGACGATCGAGCGGAGGACGAGACGGCCGATGCGGCCGAAACCATTGATGGCGACGCGGACGGTCATGGGGCGGGCTCCTTGAAAGCGCGGGGGTTCTGGTTGGCGCTTCAATGGAACCGGCGGCGCGGGGATTCAACCCCGCGCCTGTAACAAGCCGTGATCAACTGTAACGCTTCGCCCTAGTCGGTGCGGCGGGCGCGCATCCCGGGGGCGCCCAGGCCCAGGGTGTCGAAGGCCACGACGCGCCCGGCGGCGTCCCGCTCGAAGCGCACCCGGCGTCCGGGATCGCCCGCCACGCTGAACAGGTCGTCCCCGAGCGGGATCAGCTCCATCGGCGGCCGACGCCCGCGCGTGATCATGAGGCGGCCGTCGGCGACCGCCGCCGTGTGATCGCCATAGGTCCCGGCGTAGGCCGACAGGTCGGTGCCGTCCGCGGTGGCGCGCAGGGCCTCCAGCGCCCAGACGGCGTCTGTGCGTCCGGCGTCCCTGGCGACGATCTCCTCCAGCGCCATCTCGCGGGCCCGATCGAGCGCCTGGTCCCACGGGACCGCGACGTCCGGCTGCACGCCGGTCCCCTCCCAGTTCGTCCCGGTGTTCGGATTGCGGGGCGAGCCGGTCGAGATGAACACCGCGAAGCCCCCGCCCACAGGGACCATGCCGCCGGGGTTGGCCGCTCCGCCCGAGGCCTCGCCGACGATGGTCGCCCGCCGTGCGCCCTGAAGCGTGTAGGGAAACGCCTCGCCCGCCGAGCCGGTCCGGCCGCTGATCAGGACGTAGACCGGCACGTCCAGCCGGGGGGTCGGATGGAACACCTCCGGCGCTTCGCTCTGGGTCCCCTCGCGGCTGTGGAAGACGTTGTAGATCGGCGCGTCGGCGGGGGTGAAGGCGCTGGTCAGGTAGCCGACCATCGAGGGCGCGCCGCCGCCATTGTGGCGCAGATCGAAGATGACGGCGTCGGCGTCGGCCACGAAGGCCAGGGCCGCGTCGGCCGCCCGCCGCGCCGGGTCCTGCGGGTCGCGGAAGTCGATGTTCGAAAACTGTCTCAGATCGATGTAGCCGATGTTGCCCGGCAGGATCTCGACGCTACGGAAGCCGTAGTGCGAACGCGCCTCCGGGCTTCCGCCCCGCCGCGGGCCCGGCGCGGCGCCTTCGGGCGGCGGCCCGCGACGCACCGGCGGTCCGGCGGGATTGAAGGCGACGTTGAAATGGGCGTCGGCCGGCCGCAGCCGGGCGCTCAGGGCCGCCGCCAGGTCGCGCCCGTCGGTCAGGTCGTCGAAGGTCCCGGCCGCGGCCGCCTGCTCGAGGTCGCCGGCGATGCGGTCGGCGGCGACGGGGTCGAAATACAGTTCGCGGATGCGGGCCGCGACGGCCTCGACGGTCTGGCGCGGCGCGGGCCGCTCGGCCCCGGCCGTCGCGGGAGGGGGCGGTTGTTGCGCGGTCTGGGCCGGGGCCGGACTGGCGGCGAGCAGGACGGTCGCGATCAGGACGAGGCGCATCAGGTCGTCTCCTTCGACTGGGAAATCTCGAGCGGCAGCTGGAGCCGCGCCGTCAGGCCGCCGCCCGGCCGGCGTCGCAGGGCCACGTCCCCGCCCGCCGCCCGCGCCGCCTGCCGCGCCACGGTCAGGCCCAGCCCCGCTCCGCCGGTCTCCCGGCTGCGCGAGCGCTCGCCGCGCTGGAACGGCTCGAACACCGTCTCCAGCTCGTCGTCGGCGAGGCCGGGTCCGTCGTCCTCGATCTCGACCACCGCCGCCCCGTCCCGGGCGAAGGCCTGCACCCGCGCGCCGCCGCCGTACTTGACGGCGTTGCCGATCATGTTGCCGAGCGCCCGGCGCAGGTCGGCGGGGTCGCCCAGCACGGGCAGGGTTCCGCCGCCGTCGAATGACACAGCCGCGCCTGTCTCGGCGAAACCGGCGACGCAGTCGGCGGCGAGGGCGTCGAGGTCGAGCCGCTCGCGCGTCTCCGGCGTCGCCTCGCCGCGCACATAGGCCATGGCCTGGCCGATCAGGGCGTCCATCTCCTCGATG
>JAEYTA010000154.1 GCA_023434265.1 Pseudomonadota bacterium | reverse complement strand
GGCACATGAAACTGAACGAAATCCGCGACAACGAAGGCGCCCACAAGAAGCGCATGCGCGTCGGCCGGGGCCCGGGCTCGGGCAAGGGCAAGACCTCGGGCCGCGGCGTCAAGGGCCAGAAGTCGCGTACGGGCGTCAGCCTGCTCGGCTTCGAGGGCGGCCAGATGCCGCTGTACATGCGCATGCCGAAGCGGGGCTTCAACAACCCCGGCGCCCTGAAGCTGGCCGAGGTCAACCTGTGGCGCCTGCAGGACGCCATCGACGCGAAGAAGCTGGACGCCAAGAAGGAGATCAACGGCGAGGCCCTGGTCGCCGCCGGCGTGATCCGTCGCGTCAAGGACGGCGTGCGCGTGCTCGGCACCGGCGAGCTGAAGGCCAAGCTGAACCTGGTCGTCTGGTCGGCCTCGTCGGGCGCCGTGAAGGCCATCGAGGCCGCCGGCGGCTCGGTGACCCAGCAGCGCATCGAGGCCGAGGCCAAGGCCGCGGCGCGCGTCGAGAAGCGCAACGCCGCCAAGGGGAAGGCTCCGGCCCCCAAGGCCCCGAAGGGCGACGCCAACAAGGTGTCGGCCCGCGCCCGCCGGACCGCGGCCGCGAAATAAGCTGACGGGCGCCCTCGCCACGGGGGCGCCCTTCTCCTATCTGGACGCAGGCGGCGACTTCGGGTCCGATGCGCCGCGTTCTGATCAGTCGGGGTGACGACACATGGCTTCGGCCGCCGAACAACTCGCAGCAAACATGAACATGGGCTCGTTCGCGCGCGCGACAGAGCTCCACAAGCGTTTGCTGTTCACGATCCTGGCCATGGTGGTCTATCGGATCGGGACCTATGTGCCGATCCCGGGCATCAACACCGACGCCTTCCTGCAGTTCTTCCAGAACCCCGACGGCCAGCGCGGCATCCTGGACATGTTCAACATGTTCTCGGGCGGCGCGGTCGAGCGGATGGCCGTCTTCGCGCTGAACGTGATGCCGTACATCTCGGCCTCGATCATCGTGCAGCTGCTCGGCGCGGTGTATCCGCCGTGGGAGAAGCTGAAGAAGGAAGGCGGCGAGAGCGGCCGCAAGCAGCTGAACCAGTACACCCGCTACCTGACCGTGGTGCTGGCCCTGTTCCAGTCCGGCGGCATCGCCATCGGCCTGAACGCCCAGCCGGGTCTGATCGACCAGCCGGGCCTGTTCTTCATCGTCTCGACCATCACCGTCCTGACCGGCGGCACCATGTTCCTCATGTGGCTGGGCGAACAGGTCACCGCGCGCGGCGTCGGCAACGGCATCTCGCTGATCATCTTCGCCGGCATCGTGGCCGTGCTGCCGGGCGCCATCGCCCGCATGTTCGGCCTCGCCCAGGAGGGCCAGATCTCGGCCTTCACCCTGCTGTTCTTCGTGGCCATGGCCGTGGCCGTGGTGGTCTTCATCGTCTTCATGGAGCGCGCCCAGCGCCGCCTGCTGATCCAGTATCCGAAGCGCCAGGAAGGCAACCGCATGGCCGGGGGCGAGCGCTCGTTCCTGCCGCTGAAGGTCAACACCGCCGGCGTGATCCCGCCGATCTTCGCCTCGTCGCTGTTGATGCTGCCGACCACGGTGGCCCAGATGACCGCCACCGCCAACCTGCCGTCGTGGATGAGCTGGCTGCCGGTCGTCACCGCCGAGATGCAGCACGGCCGCCCGATCTTCATGGTCTTCTACGGCGCGCTGATCATCTTCTTCACCTTCTTCTACACCTCGATCACCTTCAATCCGGAGGACACGGCCGAGAACCTGCGCAAGTACGGCGGCTTCCTGCCGGGCATCCGTCCGGGCAAGCGGACGGCGGAGTACCTGGACTACGTCCTGACCCGCCTGACCGTGATCGGCGCGGCCTACATCACCGCCGTCTGCCTGGTGCCGGAGATGCTGATGGCCAACTCGGGCATGGGACCGGCCGTCATCGGCGGCACCTCGATCCTGATCGTCGTCTCGGTGACCATGGACACGGTGGCGCAGATCCAGTCGCACCTGCTGGCCCACCAGTACGAAGGCCTGATCAAGAAGGCCAAGCTGCGCGGCCGCGGTCGCGGGACCACGGCGCCGGCGCGGCGCTGATCGCGGAACGCTCGGAGGGCGCGATGAACCTGATCCTGTTCGGGCCGCCCGCGGCCGGCAAGGGCACCCAGGCCAAGCGGCTGGTCGACACCCGCGGCATGGTCCAGCTGTCGACCGGCGACATGCTGCGCGCGGCGATCGCCTCGGGCTCGGACCTGGGCCTGAAGGTCAAGGACGTGCTGGCCCGCGGCGACCTCGTCACCGACGAGATCGTCATCGCCCTGATCGAAGCCCGGCTGCCCGAGGCCGAGGCCGCCGGCGGCGCCATCTTCGACGGCTTCCCGCGCACCGTGGCCCAGGCCGAGGCTCTCGACGCCATGCTCGCCCGGCGGGGAAGCCAGATCGACCGCGTGGTCCGCCTGCGCGTCGACGACGAGGCCCTGACCGCCCGCATCGGCAAGCGGTTCGCCGAGCAGGGCCGTCCGGACGACAATCCTGACACCTTCAAGGACCGTCTGGCCGTCTACAACCGCAACACCGCGCCGCTGCTGCCCTACTACGAGGCGCAGGGGAAGCTGGTCGAGATCGACGGTATGGGCTCGGTCGAGGCGGTCGCCTCAGCCCTGGACGCCGCCCTGGCCTGACGCCGCCGCGCCTGAACGGCGGCTGACCTTTCCCCCCTCCGGCGCGTTCATGGCGCATGTGGCATAGTCCGCGCGTGAGCATGGCCCTTCAGACCCTCCGGCGACCGCCGGCGCGCAACCTCGGCGTCGCCGCCGCCATCGCGCTCGCCCACGTCGGCGTCTTCCTGGTCATCGCCCGGACCCAGCCCGCCCCGCCCGACGTCCTGCCGCCCGTGATCGAGGCCGTGCTGTTCCGGCCGCCGCCGCCCGAGCCGCCGCCGCCCCCCGCGGAACCGGCCCCCGAGGCCGGGGGCGGGGCGCCCGC
>JAEYTA010000110.1 GCA_023434265.1 Pseudomonadota bacterium | reverse complement strand
GGACGAGGCGGCGGCGCTGCGGCCGGCGGCGAACCGGGCGCTGAAGGCCCTGCCAGCGGCGGGCTTCCCCGCCGTCGCGCACGCGGCCCTGCGCGATCCGGACGCGCCGGAGGCGGTGAAGCGGCTGCGGGTGACCTGGGCCGTGCTGAGGGGGCGGATCTGAGGCGTCGCCGCCCTCAGCCGGAGCAGCGAACGTAGGATCCGTCGAAGGTGCAGTGGCGGATCTGGCCGCCGGCGACGACCCAGGCCCGCGAGCCGTCGGCCGAGGCGCTGATCGCACCGCCGCCGCCGGCCTGGGCGTTGGCCGGCTCGGTGACCAGCGCGTGAGCCGCGAAGCCGGCGAGGAAGACGGCGGCGAGCGCGCCGCTGGTGGTCAAGGTCTTTCGGTCCATCGAGGGTTCTCCCGCGCGGCCTCGCGCCGCTCGTGCAGTGAAGCCCAGCCGCGCCTGCAGGCCAACCGACGCGCCCTGATCATTGCGCCGGCGCAAGGACGCCGCATGCGGGACGGCGCAGCCTGAGTGCGGTCAAGCCGGAGACTCCGCCATGTCCGCGCCCGCAATCGAGCCCCGCGCCTACAGCCGCCTGTCGGTCGCGCTGCACTGGCTGATGCTGGCCCTGCTCGTGGCGGTTTACGCCACCATCTTGCTGCGCCACGAATACCCGCGTGGCAGCGAGATCCGCGAGGCCCTCAAGGCCTGGCATTTCAGCCTCGGCCTGAGCGTGTTCGGCCTCGTGCTGGTGCGCGCCGCGGCGCGCTGGCTGCATCGCCCGACGCACGGCGGCGGCTTCGCAGCGCGCATGGCCGGGCTGATGCACCTCGCCCTCTACGCCTTCATGATCGCCATGCCGCTGATGGGCTGGGTGATCCTCAGCGCCGAAGGCGACCCGGTGCGACTGTTCGGCCTGCCGCTCCCGCCGCTGGTCGCCCCAGATGAGGCCCTCGCCGGCCGGGTGGAGGATGTGCACGAGGCCGTGGGAACGGTGGGCTACTGGCTGGTCGGGCTGCACGCCGTCGCCGCCCTGTTCCACCATCATGTGCTGCGCGACGGGACGCTGAAACGCATGACGGCCTGGTGACCGTCGTCAGGCGTCCCGCCAGGCCTTGAGGCTCTCCAGCGCCCGCACGCTCATCAGCCGCTTCTTCGCCCGGCCGCGGTCCTTCGGAGGAATGCGCTGGCCGTCGGCGTCGACGCGGGGCGCCTCCAGCGGGGGGAGCAGGCCGTAGTTGATGTTCATCGGCTGGAATTTCGAGCCCTCGAGGTGGCCGCCCGTGATGTGCTCGACCAAGGCGCCGATGGCGGTCTCGGGCGGCGGCGGGGCGAGGTCGCGGCCGAGCGCCTGCGCCGCCGCCAGCCGGCCGGCGAGGAGACCCATGGCGGCGCTCTCGACATAGCCCTCGACGCCGGTGACCTGGCCGGCGAAGCGCAGGCGGGGCATGGCCTTCAGGCGGAGCTGGCGGTCGAGCAGCTTGGGCGAGTTGAGGAAGGTGTTGCGGTGCAGGCCGCCGAGGCGGGCGAACTGGGCGTCCTGCAGGCCGGGGATCATGCGGAAGACCTCGGTCTGGGCGCCGTATTTCAGCTTGGTCTGGAAGCCGACCATGTTGAACAGGGTGCCGAGCGCATTGTCCTGGCGCAGCTGGACGATGGCGTGGGCCTTGACCGTGGGGTCGCGCGGGTTGGTCAGGCCGACCGGCTTCATCGGGCCGTGGCGCAGGGTCTCGCGACCGCGCTCGGCCATGACCTCGATGGGCAGGCAGCCGTCGAAATAGGGGACGTCCTCCCACTCCTTGAACTCGGCCTTGGGACCGGCCAGCAGGGCGTCGATGAAGGCGTCGTACTGGGCCTTGTCCTTCGGGCAGTTGACGTAGGCGGCGGCGTCGCCGCCCGGGCCGGCCTTGTCGTAGCGCGACTGGCGCCAGGCGATGTCGAAGTCGATCGAGTCGGCGTGGACGATGGGGGCGATGGCGTCGAAGAACGACAGGCTCTCCTCGCCGGTGGCCTTCAGGATAGCGTCGGCGAGGGCGGGCGAGGTCAGCGGGCCGGTGGCGACGATGACGTTGTCCCACGCTTCCGGCGGCAGCCTGGCGATCTCCTCGCGCACGATGGTGACGAGGGGGTGGGCTTCCAGCCGGGCCGTGACGGCCTGCGAGAAGCCGTCGCGGTCGACCGCCAGCGCCCCGCCGGCCGGGACCTGGTGGGCGTCGCCGCAGGCCATGATGAGCGAGTCGAGCGCCCGCATCTCGGCGTGCAGCAGGCCGACGGCGTTGTACTCCCAGTCGTCCGAGCGGAAGGAGTTGGAGCAGACCAGCTCTGCGAGGCCGTCGGTGTGGTGGGCGTCGGTCTTCACGCCGGGCACGCCGCGCATCTCGTGCAGGACGACGGGGACGCCGGCCGAGGCGATCTGCCAGGCGGCCTCGGAGCCGGCGAGGCCGCCGCCGATGACGTGGACGGGGGAGGGGCTGTCGTTCATGCCGGGCTTCTAGCGGCGGCGGCCGATCCGGGCTAGCGTGGGCGTGGGGAAGTTGGAGGGGGCGATGAAAGGTTTTTCCATCGGGCGCGCCATGGGCGACGGCTTCGGCCTGATCGCGCGGCGGCCGTTGAGTGTGTTCGTCTGGGGGCTGCTGATGGTCGCGCCGATGCTGGCGACCTTCGGCATGATGCTGCCGATGATGGGCGACCTGTTCGCCGAGCTCCCGCCGGAAGGCACGGCGGCTGAGGCCGAGGCGGCGTACAGCCAGGCGATGTTCGCCAAGGTGATCCAGTTCCAGCTGGGCAGCATGCTGGCCAACATCGCCCAGTACGTCGGGCTGGCCGTCGTCTACGCCGCCATCTTCCGCGCCGTGCTGCGGCCGCGCGAGACCAGCTTCTTCTCGCTGCGGCTGGGCATGGACGAGTTGCGCGTCGCGGTCGTCGGCCTGGCCATCGGCGTGGCGCTGTACGCCGCGCTGATCGCCGTCGTCATGATCGGCGCGGCCATCGGTTTCGGCGTCTGGTCGACGTCCGAGACCGCGGCGTTCGCGGTCATCCCGGTGCTGATCCTCGCCGCGGTCGGAGCCGCCATGTGGTGGATGGCGCGGGTCAGCCTGATGGCTCCGGCCAGCGTGCTGTATCGCGACTTCGCCTTCTCCCAGGGCTGGCGGCTGGGCGCGGGCAGGGGCTGGTCGCTGTTCGGGCTGCAGATCGTCGTCCTGCTCTGCCTCATCGCGATCGAGATCGTGGTCGTGCTGATCGGCGTCGGCGCCTTCCTGGCCCTCGGCGGGGGCGCGACCGGCTGGTGGGAGAGCTGGGCGGCGGCCGACAATCCGTTCGAGCCGGTCAACGGCTGGCTGGCGGCGAACTGGTACTGGGCCGCGCTGGCCTGCGCGGTCTTCGCCCTGGTGTACGGTGTGCTGATGACGCTGGCGGCGGCGCCCTTCGCCTCGGCGTGCCGGCAGCTGGCGGACGGCGTGGCGCCCGAGCCCGTCGTCGCCGAGCCGGCGGGTTCGCCCGCGCCGGCGGCGTGAGCTAGGTTCGGCGGGAATCAGGAGGCGACCATGGCATTTTCAGCGACAGACGCGGCGTTCGAGGGCTTCCGCCTCGTGCGGCGCAATCCGATGGCCGTGGTGGCCTGGGCGGTGCTCTACGCGGTGCTGACGCTCGTGGCCCTGTTCGCCATGTCGCGGGCGATCGACCCGATGATCGCGTGGCAGGCGCAGGCCGAGGCGATGGAGGCGGGCACGCCGACCCCCGCCGAGATGGGCGAAATGCTGCAGGCGTTCGGCCTCATCCTGCTCAGCGTGGCCTGGCTGCTGCCGGTGGCGATGGTGGTCGGCGCCATGCTGTCGGCGGCGGTGGCGCGCGGTGTGCTCGACCCGAAGGCTGGCGGCTTCGGCTATCTGCGGCTGGGCGCCGACGAGTTCCGTGTGCTGGTGGTGACGCTGGTGCTGTCGCTGCTGATGACCGCCTTGGCCGTGGTCGTGTTCCTCGCCGTCGGGGTGATCGCCGGCGTTGCGGCGGCGACGGGCGAGGGCTGGGGCTGGCTGGTCGGCGCAATCGCCATCCTCGCCGGCCTCTGCCTGATCATCTGGCTGTCGGTGCGGCTGAGCCTGGCGGTGCCGATCACCGTGTCGGAGAAGCGGATGGCCTTCTTCGACTCCTTCGCCCTGACCCGGGGACGGTTCTGGCCTTTGCTGGGCATGGCCATCATCGCCGTGGTGATGGTGCTGATCATCAGCTTCCTGTCGTCAATCGTGACCATGCCGCTGAGCCTGATGTCCGGACTCGAGAGTTGGACCTTCGGGGCGCATGAGGATCCGGAGGCGATGCGCGCCGCCTTCGACATCAGCAATCCGTGGGTGATCGCCAGCGCCCTCGTCGAGGCGATCGTCAACGCCCTGACCGTGGGCGTGCTGTACGCGCCGTTCGCCGCCGCCTACCGCGACCTCAAGGGGCTGCACACGCCGGCGGTCTGAGCCGCCGACGGCCGCCTCACGCCCGCTTCTTCAGCGCCTCGACCCGCGCCTTGCGGCGCGTCTCGTGCCGGTCCAGCACCTCCTTGAGGTATTTGCCGGTCCAGCTGGCGGGGTTCGCCGCCACCTGCTCGGGGGTGCCGACGGCGACGATCTCGCCGCCGCCGTCGCCGCCCTCGGGGCCGAAGTCGAGCAGCCAGTCGGCCACCTTGATGACGTCGAGGTTGTGCTCGATGACGACGATGGTGTTGCCGGCGTCGACCAGCTCCTGCAGCACCTCCAGCAGCTTGCGGGTGTCCTCGAAATGCAGGCCCGTGGTCGGTTCGTCGAGGATGTAGAGGGTGCGGCCGGTGGCGCGGCGCGACAGCTCCTTGGACAGCTTGACCCGCTGGGCCTCGCCGCCGGAAAGGGTGGTGGCCGGCTGGCCGACCTTGACGTAGCCGAGGCCGACCCGTTCCAGGGTCAGCATCTTGTCCCGGATCGACGGCACCGCCTTGAAGAACGACGCGGCCTCCTCGACCGTCATGTCGAGCACGTCGGAGATGCTCTTGCCCTTGAAGACGATCTCCAGCGTCTCGCGGTTGTAGCGCCTGCCCTTGCAGACGTCGCAGGTGACGTAGACGTCGGGCAGGAAGTGCATCTCGATCTTGATGACGCCGTCGCCCTGGCAGGCCTCGCAGCGGCCGCCCTTGACATTGAACGAGAAGCGGCCGGGCCCGTAGCCGCGAGCCTTGGACTCGGGCAGGCCGGCGTACCAGTCGCGGATCGGGCCGAAGGCGCCGGTGTAGGTGGCCGGGTTCGAGCGCGGGGTGCGGCCGATCGGCGACTGGTCGATGTCGATGACCTTGTCGAACAGCTCCAGCCCCTCGATGCGGTCGAAGGGGGCGGGGGCGTCCGAGGCGTTGTGCAGTCGCCGGGCGGCGGCCTTGTAGAGGGTCTCGATGGTGAAGGTCGACTTGCCGCCGCCGGACACCCCGGTGACGCAGGTGAACAGGCCGCCGGGAATCTCGCCGGTGACGTTCTTGAGGTTGTTGCCGGTGGCCCCGCTGATCTTCAGCATGCGCTTGCGGTCGACCGGGCGGCGGCCCTCGGCGGGCAGCTCGATCTCGCGCTCGCCGGTGAGGTATTTGCCGGTCAGCGACGCGGGGTTGGCCATCACCTCCTCGGGCGTGCCCTGGGCGCAGACCTCGCCGCCGTGGACGCCGGCCGCCGGGCCCATGTCGATGACGTAGTCGGCGGTGAGGATGGCCTCCTCGTCGTGCTCGACCACCAGCACCGAGTTGCCGAGGTCGCGCAGGCCCTTGAGGCTGTCGAGCAGGCGGGTGTTGTCGCGCTGGTGCAGGCCGATGGAGGGCTCGTCGAGGACGTAGAGCACGCCGGTGAGGCCCGAGCCGATCTGGCTGGCCAGGCGGATGCGCTGGCTCTCGCCGCCCGACAGGGTGCCCGAGCTGCGCGACAGGTTGAGGTAGTCGAGGCCGACGTTGTTGAGGAACCGCAGCCGGTCGTTGATCTCCTTCAGGATCCGCCGGGCGATCTCCATCTGCTTTTCGGTCAGCTGGCCGTCGAGCGCGGTGAACCAGTCGTGCGCCGCCTTGATCGACAGGGCCGAGATCTCGGCGATGTCATGCGCCGCCACCTTGACCGCCAGGGCCTCGGGCTTGAGACGCTTGCCGCCGCAGGCCTCGCACGGCGTCTCCGACTGGTAGCGGCCGAGCTCCTCGCGGACCCACGCGGAATCGGTCTCGCGCCAGCGCCGCTCGAGGTTCGGCAGGACGCCCTCGAAGGCCTTGGTGGTCTCGTAGGTGCGGGCGTTGTCGTCGTAGGTGAACTTGACCTTCTCGGCGCCCGAGCCATGCAGGATGACGGCCTGCGCCTTCTCCGGCAGGTCCCGCCACGGCTTGTCCATCGAGAAGCCGTAGTGGCGGCTGAGCGACTGCAGGGTCTGGGTGTAGAGCGGGGAGGGGCCGCGCGACCACGGAGCGACGGCGCCCTTGTGCAGGGTCTTGTCGCGGTCGGGCACCACCAGGTCGGCGTCGAAGGCCAGCTTGACGCCGAGGCCGTCGCAGACCGGGCAGGCGCCGAAGGGGTTGTTGAACGAGAACAGCCGCGGCTCGATCTCGCTGATGGTGAAGCCGGAGACCGGGCAGGCGAACTTCTCGGAGAAGACGATGCGGCGCGGCTCGCCCTCGCCCTCGGCCGCATTGGCCCACTCGGCCACGGCGATGCCGTCGGCCAGACCCAGCGCCGTCTGCAGGCTGTCGGCGTAGCGCCCCTCCAGCCCCGGCTTGGTGACGATGCGGTCCACGACGATGTCGATGTCGTGCTTGAACTTCTTGTCGAGGGTAGGGGCGTCCTCGATGGCGTAGAATTCGCCGTCGACCTTCAGCCGCTGGAAGCCGGCGCGCTGCCACTCGGCGATCTCCTTGCGGTACTCGCCCTTGCGGCCGCGGACCACGGGGGCGAGCAGCAGCAGCCGCTCGCCGTCGGGCAGGGCAGTCAGCTTGTCGACCATCTGGCTGATGGTCTGGCTCTCGATCGGCAGGCCCGTCGCCGGCGAATAGGGCACGCCCACGCGGGCCCACAGCAGGCGCATGTAGTCGTGAATCTCGGTGACCGTGCCAACGGTCGAGCGCGGGTTCTTCGAGGTGGTCTTCTGCTCGATCGAGATGGCCGGCGACAGGCCCTCGATCAGGTCGACGTCGGGCTTGCCCATCAGTTCGAGGAACTGGCGGGCGTAGGCCGACAGGCTCTCGACGTAGCGGCGCTGTCCCTCGGCGTAGATGGTGTCGAAGGCCAGCGAGCTCTTCCCCGAGCCGGACAGGCCGGTCATGACCACCAGCTTCTCGCGCGGAATGTCGAGGTCGACGCCCTTGAGATTGTGCTCGCGCGCGCCGCGCACGCGGATGAAGTTGTGCTTTTCGGTCATGGAATCCGGGAACGCGGGGGAGCCGGAGCAGGCTCCGGCGCGACAGCGCTATATGGGGAGCAATTCGCCGGATTCAGCAAGAACAATGCGGGAACATTGTGGCTGATCGCTTGGGGCTGCTGACAGGAATTGGCAGCAGGCGAGGGGTTGGCCTTGAGCCGGGCAACTGCAAAGGTGCGGGCAGGGGGGAGCTCATGAGACTTGTACCGGCGATCGTGGTCATGACGGCCGGCCTTGCGGCCTGCGGCATGCCGAACCTGCAGGGCGACGCAGAGCGGGCGGGGGACGCGGCGGCGCTGTACGCCGACCTCACCGAGGGTCGGGACGAGGCCCTTATGGCCCGTTTGAGTTCCGGGAACGATCCGGCTGAGGTTCGCGCCCAACTGCCCATGCTCCGCCAGTTCGCCCCGGCGGGCCCGCCGCCGGAGCCCAAGACCGTGGGCTGGCGCGCCAATACCGGCACGGGCGGCCAGCGCTACAGCCTCGCGCAGGAGTACGACTATCCCGACCGGCTTGTACGGCTGGACACCTTCTTCCTGAAGGAAGACGGGGCCTGGAAGGTGGAGGGCTTCAACGTCAACGCGCGGATGAAGCCCTCGGCCGCGGAGGCCCCTGCAGGCTGAGTCGCCTCACTCCGGCGCCCACGGGTCCGGCTGGCGCACATAGCGCTCACCCTTGCCCAGCAGCACGCCATTCGCCCCGGCGATGCCGAGCTCAAGACTCTCGGCGATGCGGCGGGCGCGGTCGACGAAGTGGTCGGCGGCGGCCGGCGGGCAGAGCTCGCGGGCGGTCTGCTCGAACAGCGCCAGCCAGCGGTCGAAGTGAGCGGCGTCGACCGGCAGGGGCAGGTGCTTGGGCATCGGGCGGCCGTGGTAGGCGCCGCTCATCAGCGCGACCGAGGACCAGAACAGCCGCATCTGCTCGAGGTGCGGGCCCCAGTCGGAAATGCGGGCCTCGAACACCGGGCCGAGCAGCGGATCGGCGCGCACCCTGTCATAGAAGGCGTCGACCAGCCGGGCGATCATCGGCTCGTCGATGCCAGTCTCGGCCCGGATCTGCTCGATCAGGGCCTCGCGGCGGCTGGCCATCTGTTCCGGAGTGACGCGGGGTTCCATGCGTTCGATTTAGGCGGCGCGCGGGCGCGCGGCCAGCCGCGCCGTCGGCCTGCGACGACCTATCACGGCCTCGTCATCGTCCGTGTCCGGCGAAAACGCTTGCGCCCCAGCGACGCCGCCCGCATCTTCATCGCGTACGAGTGAACCGGCCCGGAGGCCCGACGATCATGATCAGCACGCTGGAAATCGCTGTCGCCCTTTCCGCCCCGCTGCTCGTGCTCGCCTATGTCGCTCTCCAACCCCGGCCGAAACCCGTCCGCATCCGCGCTCGCGACGCTCGATCGCGTCGCCGCCCGCACGCCTGACGGCCGCACCCTTTTCGAAAACCTGAGCCTCGCCTTCGGGCGCGAGCGCACCGGACTGGTGGGCCGCAACGGCGCGGGCAAGACGACGCTGCTGCGCCTGATCGCCGGCCGAGCCGAGCCGTCCGAGGGCGCGGTCGCGCGCGCCGGCTCGGTGGCCTGGCTGTCGCAGCGCATCGACCCCGATCCGGACGAGACGGCCGCCGAGGCCCTCGGCGTCGCGCACGCCCTGGCCATCGTCGCGCGCGTGCTGGCGGGGCAGGGGAGCGAGCAGGACCTCGCCGAGGCCGACTGGACGCTGGAGGGGCGGCTCGGGTCGGCGCTGGCCGAGGTCGGTCTGGAGGGCCTCGACCCCGCGCGGCCCGTGGCCAGGCTGAGCGGCGGCGAACAGACCCGCCTGCGCCTGGCGGCCCTGCTGCTCGACCCGCCCGACCTGCTGCTGCTGGACGAGCCGACCAACCACATGGACGCGGAAGGCCGCGCTCGCGTCGCCGAGGTGCTGGGCCGCTGGCCGGGCGGGGTGGTGGTGGCCAGCCACGACCGCGCCCTGCTGCGCCGCATGGACCGGATCGTGGAGTTGTCGGAGCTGGGCGCGGCGGTCCATGGCGGAGGCTACGACCTCTACGCCGAGCACAAGGCCGCGGAGCGGGCGGCGGCGGAACGGGCGCTGGAGACGGCCGAGCGGGACGTCGACCGCGCCGCCCGCGACAACCAGCGGGCGGTGGAGCGCAAGGCCCGGCGCGACCGGGCCGGTCGGGCCTTCGCCCTGAAGGCGTCCGAGCCGAAGATCCTGCTCGGCGCCATGAAGGAGCGGGCGGAGAACTCCGGTGGGCGCGAGGATCGGCTGGCCGAACGCCGGGCGGAGGCCGCCGCCGCGGAGCTGGCCGAGGCGCGCGGGCGGGTGGAGCGGGTCCGGGCGCTCGACATTCCCCTGCCGTCGACCGGACTGGCCGCCGGCCGCGCCGTCCTGGCCATGGAGGCGGCGGCCTGGGACACGCCGGAGGGGCGGCGCGTCGTCGGCCCGTTGACGCTGCGGCTGACGGGGCCGGAGCGGGTGGCGGTGACCGGGCCGAACGGGGCCGGCAAGTCGACGCTGCTGAAGCTGATGGCGGGAGCGCTGGAGCCGGGCGAGGGACGGATCGAACGGCCCGTGGCCTCGGCCCTGCTCGATCAGGAGGCGGCCCTGCTGCGCCCGGACGAGATCCTGCTGGAGGGCTATCGCCGGCTGCATCCGGAGGCGACGGCCAATGCGGCGCATGCGGCCCTGGCCCGCTTCCTGTTCCGCAACACGGCGGCGCTGAAGCCGGTCGGCGCCCTGTCCGGCGGCGAGCGCCTGCGCGCGGGGCTGGCCTGCGTGATGACCGGCGCCCGGCCGCCGCAGCTGCTGCTCCTCGACGAGCCGACCAACCACCTCGACCTCGACTCGGTGGCGGCGGTCGAGGCGGCGCTTCGGGTATGGGACGGGGCGCTGGTCGTGGTCAGCCACGACGCCGACTTCCTCGACGCCGTCGGCATCGAGCGGCGGATCGAACTCAGGCGGTGCGGTTGAAGGCCACGGCGCGGCCGTCGCCGGCGTTGGCGCGCCCGGTCGCGCCGTAGGCCGAGGGCGCGCCGCGCTGGCCGGCGACCTCGGCGGCGATGGTGCGGACCAGCCCCTCGGAGATGGTGCGGGCCGCCTCCACCGCGCGGGCGTGGCGCGACAGGATGGCCTCGAAGGCTTCGGTGGCGCGGATCAGGGCGGTGCGGTCGGCCGCGGGGGCGGCGGCGATCGCGGCCGGATTGGCCTTCAGCTGGGCCGACTCCCGCCGGTAGGCGTTGGCCAGTTCGGCCGTTCCGGCGACGAGGGCGGCGGCGTCCTGCGGGCGGCGGGCCTCGAAGGCCTTCGCCTCCTCGACGAGGGCGGCGGTCAGGCGTTCGGTCAGGTCGACCAGCTGACGCAGCCGGGCGGTGGCGTTGAGGGCGGCTCCGGTCATTGCGACTGCTCCTGCATTTTCAGCATCTGGGCGACGACCTGGTCGGCGAGGCCGACGCCGCCGGCCTTGACGGTCTGTCTGGCCATGGCCTCGATCATGAAGCTGCGCCAGGTCTCCTCGCCCTGGCCGCCGCCGAACACGCCGTCGGTTCTCAGGCCTTCGAACATCGGCTTCAGCATCTGGGCGAGGAAGGAGGCCTCGAAGGCCTCGGCGGTCTCGCGCATCCGGGCCGAGGGCGCCGGCGGCGGGGTGGTCTTGGGAGCGAGGGCGTCGATCATGCTCACATCACCTCGATGTCGGCCTGCAGGGCGCCGGCGGCGCGGATCGCCTGCAGGATGGAGATCATGTCGCGCGGGCTGACGCCGAGGGCGTTGAGGCCGTTGACCAGCGACGACAGCGAGGCGCCGCCGCCGACCATGCGCATCTGCACGCCGCGCTCCTCCTCGATCTGGACCTGGGAGTCGGGGACCACGGCGGTCTCGCCGCGGCTGAACGGCTCGGGCTGGCTGACGAAGGGGGTCTCCTGCACCGAGACGGTCAGGTTGCCCTGGGCGATGGCCACGGTGGAGACGCGCACCGCCTCGCCCATGACGATGACGCCGTTGACCTCGTCGATGATCACCCGCGCCGGGGCGTCGACGGCGACCGGAAGGTTCTCGACCTGGCTGATGAAGCCGGCCATGCCCATCTGGCCGGGCGCGCGCAGGGCGACGACCGTGCCGTTCTCGGCCAGGGCCGTCCCGGGGTAGACCTGGTTGATGGCGGCGGCGACGCGCTGGGCGGTGGTGAAGTCGGGATTGCGCAGGGTCAGGCGGACCTCGTGCATGTTGGCCAGTTCGAAGCCGGTCTCGCGCTCGACCGTGGCGCCCGAGGCGATGCGGCCGGCGGTGGGCACGCCGCGAGTGATCGACGAGCCCGAGGCGCCCGAGGCCGAGACCGCGCCGGTCTGCACCGAGCCTTGGGCCACGGCGTAGACCTGGCCGTCGGCGCCCTGCAGGCTGGTGACCAGCAGGGCTCCGCCCAGCAGGCTCTTGGCGTCGCACATGGAGGAGACGCTGACGTCGACGCGCGAGCCGGGGGTGGCGAAGGGCGGCAGTTCGGCGGTGACCATGACCGCGGCCATGTTCTTGGTGTTGGCGGTCGTGCCGCGGATGTTGTTGCCGAGCCGCTCGGTCATGCCTTCCAGCGACTGGCGGGTGAAGGGGCAGTTGCGCAGGGAGTCGCCGGTGCCGTTGAGACCGACGACCAGGCCGTAGCCGACCAGCTGGTTGGAGCGCACCCCCTCGACGGCGGCGATGTCCTTGATGCGCGACTGGGCCGCGACGGGCCCGGCGAATCCGGCCACGGCGGCGGCGGCGAGGAGGGAGGCGAGCAGTTTCTGCATCGGTCGGACGTCCGCGAACTGTTGACGTTCACTCTGATGCCAGCCGCGTGCCAAAGGAAAAGGCCAAGGAAAACAGTCTATGGCGCCGCCGGGCGCCGGGCGCCGGAGGCAAGAATTGCCGGGCCGTTAACCAAACGGTGACCGCCCGCGGGCGATGGTCCGGCATGTCCTGGAGTCGCCCCGCATGAAGGTCACCGGTCCCTCCGGCTCTTCCGCGAGCCAGTCCGCCCGACCCGGCAAGGCGGCGGGCGGCTTCTCGCTGGGCGGGGCCGCGCCGGCGGCGGCGACCGGCGCCACGGCGGCCGCGGCCTCGGTTGCGGGCGTGGCGGGGGTGTCGGCGCTGATGGCCCTGCAGGGGGTCGAGGACGCCACCGAGCGCCGGCGGCGGGCGATCCGCCGCGGCGGCGGCCTGCTGGACCGACTGGACGAACTGAAGCTGGCGTTGCTCTCCGGCGAGGCGGGCGAGGGCGCGCTGGACCGGCTGTCGCGGGCCCTGCGCGAGGAGCGGCCGGTGGACGACGATCCGGGGCTGAACGGCCTGTTGGAGCAGATCGACCTGCGCGCTGCGGTTGAGCTGGCCAAGGCCGATCTTCGCCGCAATGCAGCATAACACGGCGAAATCGTTCAAGAACGCGCCCGGCGCGACCTGCGGGTGATGAAGAATTGTCACGCTCCGCGTGTCGGTGCGCCGGGGCCGGTAACGCTCGCGCGAGCGTTGTTGCCGCGACTCCCCGACGTCCCTATACGCATCGTGCGCCAGAGGGGGCGTGTTTGAGAGCGTGAGTGCGATGAACGCATTGGCGTCCATAGTCGAACCGAACGCGTACCGGCCGAGCGACGACGAGCCGTTCATGAACGAGCGGCAGCTGGCCTATTTCAAGGGCAAGCTCCTGGAGTGGAAGGAGGACATCCTCCGCGAATCCAAGGGCACGGTGATCAATCTCAAGGCCGAGACCGAGAACCATCCCGACCTCGTCGACCGCGCGTCGTCGGAGTCGGACCGGGCGCTGGAGCTGCGCACCCGGGACCGCCAGCGCAAGCTGATCGCCAAGATCGACGAGGCCCTGCGCCGCATCGAGGACGGCTCCTACGGCTATTGCGAGGAGACCGGCGAGCCGATCAGCCTCGGCCGGCTCGAGGCCCGTCCGACCGCCACCCTGTCGGTCGAGGCCCAGGAGCGCCACGAGCGCCGCGAGCGGGTGCACCGCGACGACTGAGCGAACGGCGTTCATGCGTCGTTCATCGGCGCGGGCTTCTTCTCGATCCGAACCGGTCGGGAGGCGTTCATGCTCGTGCTGATGGCGTTCGTTCTGTCGATGGCGGGGCCGGGGTCCGGGACCCTGGCGTCGACCCCGCAGGATTCGGCCCGCATGTCGGTCGAGCGCGGGCCCGATCCGCGCCGCTGGGCCTACGACCACGTGTCCGTGGATTGCGAACGCATCGTCCAGCTGCACGGCCGGAACGGCGCCTGGGGCCGCTGGGAGCTTCCCCTGGCGGCGATCTCGGGCGGAGATGTCCTGACCGGAAGCGCGCGCCCGGCCGAAGAAGCGCACGGCGACGGCGCCATGACGTCTTTCCGCTGCACCGACGGCTCGGACTGCATCGGCGTCGGCCGGGTCGATCAGGCGACCCCTCAGCAGAGCGAGCATAGCTTCGGCTTCGCGGACGCCGGCTACGCGCGGCGCTTCCTGTCGGACCTGGAGCGGTTCCGGGCGTCCTGCGCGGCGGCCGGCGGATCGTCGGGCGCCGGCGGGCGGTAGCGGCGTCGATTCAGCCGGAGCGGGATCAATGGAACCCCGCCTTGACTTCGCCGGGCGGGAGGGCGACCTGTCGCGCCTCTCGCTTCAAGGTCGTCTGATGTCCGTCAAGGTCCGTTTCGCCCCGTCCCCGACGGGGAAGTTGCACGTCGGCAACGTGCGCACCGCCCTGGTCAACTGGCTGTTCGCCAAGGGGCAGGGCGGCCAGTTTGTGCTGCGCATCGACGACACCGACCTGGCCCGCTCCACCGCCGAGTTCGAGCAGGGCATCGAGCTGGACCTGCGCTGGCTGGGGCTGGACTGGGACGAGCGCCACAACCAGTCGAAGCGCTTCGACCGCTACGAGGCCGCGGCCGAGCGGCTGAAGGCGGCCGGGCGGCTGTACGCCTGCTACGAGACGGCCGAGGAGCTGGACCGCCGTCGCAAGGTGCAGCTGTCGCGCGGCCTGCCGCCGATCTACGACCGCGCCGCCCTGAACCTGACCGAGGCCGAGAAGGCCGCCTACGAGGCCGAGGGCCGGCGGCCCCACTGGCGCTTCAAGCTGGACGGCAAGCGGGTGGCCTGGGAAGACCTGGCGCGCGGCCACGCCGAGGTCGACACGGCGTCGATGTCGGACCCGGTGCTGATCCGTGAGGACGGGCTGTTCCTCTACACCCTGCCGTCCGTCGTCGACGACATCGAGATGGACATCACCCACGTGATCCGCGGCGAGGACCACGTCACCAACACCGGGGCCCAGATCGAGATCTTCGAGGCGTTGGGCGGTCCTGTACCGGCGTTCGCGCACATGCCGCTGCTGGTCGGGGCCGACGGGCAGGCGCTGTCGAAGCGGCTGGGCTCGCTGTCGATCTCGGAGATGCGCGAGCAGGGCTACGAGCCGATCGCCATCACCAGCCATCTCGGCCGCATCGGCACCTCGGACCCGCTGGAAGTCGGCGCCTCGGTGCAGGCGCTCGGGGAGAGCTTCGCCTTCTCCAAGATGGGCCGCTCGCCGGCGCGCTACGACACCGCCGACCTCGACCGGCTGAACGCCCAGGCGCTGCACGCCATGGACTACGCCGCGGCGCGGCCGCGGCTGGAGGCGCTCGACGCCGACCTGGGAGAGGCCTTCTGGAACGCGGTGCGGCCGAACCTGCAGAAGTTCGCCGATGTCATTGAAATGGCGAACATCGTGCGCGGCCCGGTGACGCCCGCGATCGAGGACCCGGCCTTCGCCGCGGCGGCGCTGGCGGTGCTGCCGGAGACGGTCGACGAGACCCTGTGGCCGACGTGGACCCATGCGGTGAAGGAGGCCACCGGCGCCAAGGGCAAGGCCCTGTTCATGCCGCTGCGCCTGATCCTGACCGGCCAGTCGCACGGGCCGGACATGGCGACCATCGCGCCGATGATCGGGCGCGAGCGGATGGTGAGGCGGCTGAAGGGCGAAACCGCCTGAGTCAGGGCGTCTCGATCGCCAGCGGACTGCGGAAATCGCCGGCGCGCAGGGTGTCGGCCTGGCGGCGGACCCAATGCTCCACCTGGACGCTGGGCACGAGGCCCTGGCCGTCGGAGGCGTAGGCGAGGCCGTCGAGCACCCGGCCGTAGGGGCCGAAGCCGGCCACGCGATAGGGAATGACGATGGCGCGTCCGCCGTCGGCGCCGGCCCGTTCGACGAAGGCGCGGATGCGCGTTTCGGCCTCGGACCGCTTTTCCGGCCAGTCTTCGCGCAGGGTCTCGACCTCCACCTCGCGATACGGGGCGGCGGCGCGCACGGCCTTGGCGCGGGCGTCGATCCGGGCCAGCCAGCGCGCGTTCTCGGCGTCGTCGCCGGGCCCATGGGCGAGGACGAGGACGCTCTCGCGCGTCGGGTCGCGGCTCAGGGCCCCGGCGCGTTCGACCAGCACCGCGTCCATCTCGGGCGCGTCGGCCAGCCCCTCGGCGCTCAGCGCGAAGGCGGAGTCGGTGTCGATGCGCCAGAGCGACATGTCGTGGCCGGCATGGCCGCCATGTCCGGCATGGGCGGCGGCGGCCGGTCGCGGCGGCGCGCCGGGCGCCAGGCCGAGGATCTGTTCGGTGCGTTCGAACCAGCTCTCGCCGCTGATGAAGAGGCGCACGACGCCGATGCGGCGCACGCCCCGGGCCTCGAGCCGGTCGACAGCCGCCTGCAGGCTTCCGGGATCGGCCATGCCGAAGGCGAGTTCGAGCGGATAGTCGTCCTTCAGGGGGGCCAGGAGGGCTTCGACCTCGCCGTTCCAGGCCGCGCCGCCGCCGTGGGCCATGACGAGGACCCCGAAGCCGTCGGCGTCCGGGCGGGCCTGGGCCGAGGCTGCCGCGCCGCCGAACATCGCGAGGGCCATGAGCGCGCCGGCCACAGTCCTGAACATGCGAGTCCTCCCCGAGCGAGGAGGGATGTGTAGTGCGAATGCGTCGCAGAAACAAGCGAGCCCGACCGGCGCGGGCCCCGGGGCCAAAAAGAAGGCCGCCCCTGTCGCGAGGGACGGCCTTTCCGGTTCAGCTTGCGGGCCCGATCAGGCGTTGCAGACCGCCAGTTCCTCGGCGGTCAGCTCGACGCCCTTGTAGGTGAAGGCCGAGACTTGGCCGAGGCGGGCGACGACGCGGCGGCAGGCGCGCGTGGCGGTCTGGTTGGCGCCGCCGTTGGCGGTGCAGGCGGTCCCCTCGCAGCGCCAGGCGGCGCCGTCGATGATGGTGCGGCCGGCGGGGGCGCGGGCGGCGTCGACGAGCGTGGCGCTGGAGACGTTGGATTGGGCGAGGGCGGGGGCGGCGGCGAACAGGGCCGCGGCGACGATCAGGGCGCGCATGGGCGAATCTCCGTTCGGCCGCCACGGCGGCGGCCAGACTGAACGACGATTACTTATCGCTGATCATGTTGCAAGTGAGGCATGTCGTCCGCCATCTGCATCTGCGCGACCGCCTCTTCCACCGTGTCCGCCACGCTCCACGCCCGCCGGAAGCTTTCTGGCGTCATGCCCTCGCCGATGCTGTGCTCCAGCACGGTGAGAAGGGCGTCCCAGAAGCCGTTGATGTTGAGGAAGATCACCGGCTTGGCGTGGAGGTCGAGCCGCTTCCACGACAGCACCTCGATGACCTCCTCGAGGGTGCCGACGCCGCCGGGCGCGACGACGAAGGCGTCGGACTGGTCGTACATGATGGTCTTGCGCTCGTGCATGGAGGTGACCACCAGGGTCTCGACCTCGTCGAAGAGCCGCTCGCGGCTGCGCAGGAAGCCCGGCATGACGCCCAGCACCCGGCCGCCGGCCTCGTGCGCCGCCCGCGCCGCCGCGCCCATCAGGCCGACCCCGCCGCCGCCGTAGACCAGCCGCCAGCCGGCCCCGGCCGTCGCGACGCCGAATTCGCGCGCCGCGACCGTATAGGCCGGGTCTGACCGGTCGGACGAACCGCAGAACAGGCAGACGGACTTGCCGTCGAACGGCTGGATCTGAACGGACATGAAGCCTCGGAAACGCATGGGAGACAGCGGCGGCCCGGCCGCGCTATCGAGGACTTCCCTTAACGACCCGAGAGGCGCGATGAAACGGGCGACGTGGACGCGGACGTCGATGGCCGGGGCGATGTGTCTCGCGCTGGCGGCCTGCAGCGAACCTCCCGCCGAGGAGACCCGCGCGGCCGCGCCGGCGGGCGGCGACGGCTGGACGCGGACGCCGGACATCCTTGCGGCGCGCCGGACGCCGGGCGGGCTGGTCTTCACCGGCCGGGCCGAGCCGGGCGCGCGGGTGGTGTTGCGCGGCGGGGCCGGGGCCTATGCGGCGGCCGCGGACGATGCGGGTCGCTTCGAGATTCGCATCGCGGCGCCGGCCGAGCCGCTGTTGCTCCGTCCCGAGACCCAGGTGGGGCAGGACGCGGCGGAATCGCCAGATCGGTTGCTGATCCTCGACGGCGGTCGCGGGCCGGTGGCGGTGCTGAGGCCGGGCGGGCCGGCGCGCCGGCTGGACCCCGCCCCGGCGCTGGGCGCGGTCGACAGC
>JAEYTA010000057.1 GCA_023434265.1 Pseudomonadota bacterium | reverse complement strand
GTTCGGACGTTTTCGTCCACATCACCGCCGTCCAGAAGGCGGGCCTGCAGGGCCTCGATGAGAACGCCAAGGTCGAATACGAGCTGGAATCCCAGCGCGGCAAGACCTCGGCGGTGAACCTCAAGGTCCTGTAAGGACACACCCCAGTCTACGGAACGGGCGCGGCGGTTTCGGCCTCCGCGCCTTTTCTCTGTCTGGACGAAACCTGCGCCAGCACCACCCCGGCCAGCACGGCGGCGCCGCCGGCCATCTGCGCCGGGGTCATGGTCTCGGCGAACAGCCACCAGCCGAGGATGGCGGCGACCACCGGCTGGATCAGCACGGTCACGGCGGTCAGGGCGGCGGGCAGCCGGCCCAGCGCCCAGGCCACGCCGCCCTGCCCCGCCACGTGCACCAGCCCGAGGCCGACGCAGGCGGCCCACCCCGCCAGCGAGGCCGGCGGCACGGCCTCCCCCAGCGCCAGCGACAGGACCAGCAGCAGCGGCGCGCCCAGCGCCGTCGACCACAGCATGATGCGGCTCGCCGCATGTCGCCCGCGCAGCGCCTTCACGGTCAGGAAGTAGCCGGCGTACCAGAGCGCCGTCACCGCCGCGAACAGGTCGCCGAGCCGCGGATTGGTCCCCTGCCGCCCGTCGGCGCCGGCCGACATCGACCAGGCGCCGAACAGGGCCACCGCCAGCGCCAGCAGGAAGAGGGCGCGCGGCCGTTCGCGGAACAGCAGCCAGCCGACGGCCGTGACGATCACCGGCGTCAGGTTGGTCAGGGTGGTGGCGTTGGCGACCGAGGTCAGCACCACGCTGTAGTGCCAGAAGCCGAGGTCGAGCACGAAGAACAGCGCCGCCAGCGCCATCAGGCCGGACGGCCGGCCCGGGCCGCGCTCGCCGGCCGGGGCGCCGGGGCGCAGCACCAGCAGCATCAGCCACGGCAGGGCGAAGGCGAAGCGCCAGAAGCCCGCCGCCGCCGGCCCCGTCTCGGTCAGGCGGACGAGGATGGGGGCCAGGCCCAGCACCGCCGCCGAGGCGACGAGGACGGTCAGGGCGGCGGCGCGGCTGTTCGGCATGGGCGGCATATAGGCCGAGCCGGCGGCCGCCGTCTCCTCCCCGCCGCTCGCCCCCCCGGCCGCTCATCACATCCGGCCGACCCGGCGGCGCAGGCGCTCCAGCGGATGATGGCGACGCAGGCGGCGCGCCGCCATCAGGGTCAGGCCGGCCCCGACCAGCAGGCTGCCGGCGGCGACCCCGGCGGCCATCCACGGCGCGCGGGCGAGGCGGGCGCGCAGCGACGGGTCGTCGGCCGTCGTCGTCCCCGGCGGCGGGCGCGAGCCGGTCGGCTCGACCCACGGCTCGGCCTGGTAGCTCTTCGGCTCGACGGGCGTCGGCCCCGGATCCGACGCGGGCGCCTCGAGGTCGGCGCCGGCGGCCACCGCGCCGGCGGCCTCCTCTTCCTGCAACGGGGTCTGGGTCATGGCCGCATCCTCCTCAGTCGATCGGGCTCAGGCGGGCGTCGGCGTCGGGCGCCTCGGGGCGCTCGCCGTCGACCCCGCCGCCCACGCCGCAGTAGCGGTCGAACTCCTCGCGATAGCGGTCGGTCAGGTGATCCTGGCGGTCGGCCTTGTCGTGCAGGTGCAGGAACCAGCTCGACTCCTCCTCATACATGTGGGTCAGCACCGCCCCCTCGATGTGCTTCAGCTTGTCCATCCACTCGGGCGTGGTGGGCATAATGTTCTCCAGCTCGGCCATCTGCATCTTGGCCGTGGTCTGCTCGGTGTAGGCGTGGCCGGCGTGCAGCTTCTGGCCGGCCTGGGCCAGGGCGGGATAGAGCACCACCTCCTCGGCCAGGGCGTGGCCGGTGAGGATCACCGCCAGCTCCTTCATCGCCGCCACGCGCGCCTCGGCGCTCTCGGCCCGGCGGCAGGCGGCGAAGGCCGAACGGATCTGCTCGTGGTGGTCCAGCGCCATGGACAGCCAGTCGCCGGGGCGGGCGCGGGCGCGGGCGTTGGCGGTGGCCTCCATGCGCGTCTCCTCGGACGGCTGGGGCGTGACGGCGCCGAGTATCTTGTCGATCACGGACATGGCGGACTCCGGGGCTGGGATTGGGGGGTGTGCCTGAACAAGCGGGCGCCGCGCGGCGAGGTTCCCGGGCCGGTCGGGGTCGAATGTCTCGCCCTGGCGGAAATTCGCGAAAAGCGGGATTGTCGAGACATTGTCCTCATCCCCCGGCCGCCTCCGTTTCCGCGCGCATCGCCTCCAGGCGGGCCAGCTCGGCCTTCACCGCCTCGAAATCGGGCGGCAGCTCGCGGCCGGCGAGGATGTCGGCGGCGAGGCTGAGGGCCCGCTCGCGCAGGAAGAACTGCATCTGCGCCAGCCACGCCTCGCTCTCGGCCTCCTGCTCGGCGACATCGACCTCGGCGTAGTCGAGGCGGTCGTCGAGGCGGGCGATCTCGGCGGCCGCGCGGGCCAGCCGCAGGGCCTCCAGCCCCTTGCCGGATTTCAGCGCCGCCACCGCCCCGGCCAGACCCTTGCGGGCCACGTCGGCGGCGCGGAAGCGCGGCGGCTGGCGCCAGGTCTCCAGCAGTTCGGCCTCGGCCCGGGCGGCGGCGTCGGGCGGCGCCTCCGGCGGCGGCGGCGGGGCGGTGGAGCC
>JAEYTA010000156.1 GCA_023434265.1 Pseudomonadota bacterium | reverse complement strand
GAGACGCTCTCGATCACGTCCGGATAGAGGGTGCCCTGGGCGAGGAATTCGGCGCCCTCGATCTTCGTCGCCTCGCGGTCGAAGACCTCGACGAACAGCCGGCCGATGGTCTTGCGCTTGGTCTCCGGATCGCTGACGCCGGCCAGGGCGCCGAGGAATTCCTGTGACGCGTCAACGTGCACCAGCGGGATGTTGTAGTGCTCTCGGAACAGGGTGGTGACCTGTTTGGCCTCGTCCTTCCTGAGCAGGCCGGTGTCGACGAAGACGCAGGTCAGCTGGTCCCCGATGGCTTCGTGGATGAGCACCGCCGCCACCGAGCTGTCGACGCCGCCGGACAGGCCGCAGATCACCTTCGCCGACCCGACCTGCTCGCGGATCTGGGCGATCTTCTCGTCGCGGTAGGCCGCCATGGTCCAGTCGCCCTTCAGCCCGGCGACGCCGAACAGGAAGTTGCGATAGATCTCGGCCCCCCGCGGGGTGTGGTGGACCTCCGGGTGGAACTGGACGGCGTAGATGCGCCGCGCCTCGTCGGCGATGGCGGCGAAGGGCGCCCCGGCCGAGGTGGCGACCACCCTGAAGCCCTCGGGGATTCCGACGACGCGGTCGCCGTGGCTCATCCACACCGGCTCGCGGTGATCGACGGCGCCGATGCCGGCGAACAGCGGCGTCTCGTCGGCGATGACGATCTCGGCGCGGCCGAACTCGCGGTGATGGCCGCCCTCGACCTTGCCGCCCAGCACGTCGCAGAGGAGCTGCTGGCCGTAGCAGATGGCCAGCATGGGCAGGCCGAGGTCGAACAGCTTGCGGCCGATGCGCGGGCTGTCGGGCTCCAGCACGCTGGCCGGGCCGCCCGACAGGATGATGGCCTGCGGCTTCAGCTCGTCGACGACCGCCTCCGCCTTGTCGAAGGGATGAATCTCGCAATAGACGTTCGCCTCGCGCAGGCGCCGCGCGATCAGCTGGGTCACCTGGCTGCCGAAGTCGACGATCAGGACCTTCTCGTGGTCGGCGGCGGGCGTGCTCATGGCAGGGTCGATTCCAGGTCGGGGGCGGATGGAGCGGGGTCTTGGCCGCGGCCGGCGGCGAGATCAAGGGCGGCGGCGCCGCGGCTCTCGAGAACCTCGACGAGCCGGTCGAGGGCGCCGGCCAGGGCCTCGTCGACGTGGTGCAGGGTCGAGGTCCAGTCCTCCAGCGCCTTCAACTCGGCGCGGCCATCGGAGACCCCGCGCAGGGCCACGAGGGGCAGGCCGAAGGTCCGCGCCGTCCGGGCCAGCGCCCAGGTCTCCATGTCGACCATGTCGGCGTCGATGGCGTTGTAGGCCGCGCCCGAGATGACGGCCGCGCCGGTCGACAGGCGCGCAACCGGCACATCCGGGATCGGGCATGGCAGCGGCAGGACGGCGGGCTCGTCGAGCAGCGGGGTGACGCCCTTGGGGAAGCCCAGGGGACTGGCGTCCATGTCGCGATAGCTGACCGAACCGGCCTGGTAGACAGCGGCATGCTCGAGCGTCGGCGAACCGCACGACCCCAGCGAGACGATCAGGTCCGGCAAGGGGCCCGCGGCCTCGAGGCGGCCCAGGGCGACGCTGAGCGCGATGGCGGCCTCGACCGGGCCAACGCCGGTCATCAGGGGATCGATGCGGGCCTGCAGGCTACGGCCGTATTCGGCCGGGGCGGCCATGACCGGCAGGACCGTCAGGGGGCCGTACCGCTCCAGCCTCATGCGGCGCGCTCGTAGAGGGCGGCGAAGAAGCCGTCGGTGTGGGTCGAGGCCGGCGACAGGCGTAGGCGATGGCCGTCGGCGAGGGCGGTGAGCCGGTCGCCGGCCGCGTCGGTCAGTCCGGTATTAGCGAGGGCGGCGACGACGGGCACGGGCCGGAACTCCGCATGCGCCGCCTCGAAGGCGGCCGTGGAGACCTCGTTCTCGCGGCTGAGCATGGAGCAGGTGACGTAGACCAGCCGGCCGCCGGGGCGGACCAGCAGGGCGGCCTGCTGCAGGATGCGCACTTGCAGGGCGTGCAGGCGCTCGACCTCCTCGGGGGTCAGCCGCCAGGCGTCCTCGGGCCGGCGGCGCCAGGTCCCTGCCCCGCTGCACGGGGCGTCCACAAATACCAGGTCGGCCTGGCCGTTGAGGTCCTCGGCCCCGCCGCCGTTCTGACCCAGCAGGCGCAGCTCGGCCTCCACTCCGGCGCGAGCGAGGCGCGGGCGGATGTTGTCGAGCCGCTTCTGCACCACGTCGCAGGCCACAAGCCTCCCCTGCCCTTCCATCATCTGGGCGAGGGCGAGCGTCTTGCCGCCGCCGCCGGCGCAGTAGTCGACCACGGTCAGGCCCGGCGCGGCGCCGGCCAGCCAGGAGACGATCTGGCTGCCCTCGTCCTGGATCTCGAACCGGCCGGCCCTGAAGCCGTCCAGCGCCTGGATGTTGGGCGGCGGCTCGGACGGCAGGCGCAGGCCCAAGGCGGAGAAGGGCGTTCGCTCCGGCGACAGGCCGGCATCGCGCAGCTCGGCCTCGACCTCGTCCACCGTGGCGACGGCGCCGTTGACGCGCAGGTCGATCGGCGCGCGCGGAGCCATCAGTTCGCGCGCCTCCTCGCCCCAGCGCTCGCCGAAGGTGGCCTTGAAGTCCTCGACCGCCAGCTCGGGCAGGCCCGAGGCGACCCAGCCGGGCAGCTCGCCGTCGGCGGCGGTGAGGCGGGCGCGCTCCTGCTTCGACAGCGGCCGCGGGCCGTAGCCTTCGCCCGAGTGCAGCGCCTCGATCTCTTCCAGCGGCAGGCCGTCGATCAGGCTGAGCGAGGCGATGACCAGGGCGCGACCGTCCTCGCGCCCGCCCATGGCCCAGGACAGCCGGCCCCGGGCGCGCAGCACCTTGTAGACGCGGTCGGCCACGGCGCGGCGGTCCTTGGAGCCGGCGTAGCGGTTCTGCTGGCCCCAGGCCTTGAGCACGGCCTCGGCCGGCTGGCGGCCCTGGGCGATGGAGTCCAGAACGGAGGCGGCGGCGGCGAGGCGGGCGGCTGGGGTCAAATCGGGGCTTTCAGACGAACAGGGCGGCGAGGACCGCGACCAGCCCGCCGGCGGCGACCAGCCAGACGAGGGTGCGGACGTAAGGGACGCCGAAGGCGTAGAGAGGCACATAGACGAGGCGGGCGGCGAAGTAGAGGCCGGCGCCCCAGAGGGTCAGGGCGCCGGTCCTGCCGGCGACCTCGGCCATGATCACCGCGGCAGCGAACAGGGGCAGGGTCTCGAACAGGTTCGACTGGGCCCGCATCAGCCGGCCGGCCAGCCTGCCGGGCGGCGGCGTGGCCTCGTCGCGCGGGCCGGCGTTCCACCTGGCGCCCAGTTCGGCGGTGCGCGCCACGGCGGCGGCCCCGATCTGCACGAGGGCGAGAATCAGGGTCAGGGCGAGGAAGGTGAATTCCGGCGTCATCTCCATGCCTTGCCCTCCCCTTCTCAACCTTGCCGGTAGTTCGGCGCCTCGCGGGTGATCATCACGTCGTGGACATGGCTCTCGCGCAGCCCGGCCCCGGTGATGCGCACGAAGCGGGCCCGCTTCTGGAACTCGGCGATGTCCGGGGCGCCGACGTAGCCCATGGCGGCGCGCAAGCCCCCGACCATCTGGTGCAGGACCGGCGCGATGGGACCCTTGTAGGGCGTCTGCCCCTCGATGCCCTCGGGCACCAGCTTCTGGGTCTCGACCTCCTTCTGGAAGTAGCGGTCGGCCGAGCCGGCCCCCATGGCCCCCACCGAACCCATGCCGCGGTACGACTTGTAGGAGCGGCCCTGGTACAGGATCACCTCGCCGGGGGCCTCGTCGGTGCCGGCGAACATGGAACCCATCATGGCCACCGAGGCCCCGGCGGCGATGGCCTTGGCCAGGTCGCCGGAATATTTGATGCCGCCGTCGGCGATGACCGGCACGCCGCTGTCGCGGGCGGCGCGGGCGGCCTCCATGATGGCGGTGAGCTGGGGCACGCCCACGCCGGCGACGATGCGGGTGGTGCAGATCGAGCCCGGGCCGATGCCGACCTTCACCGCGTCGGCGCCGGCGTCGATCAGGGCGCGGGCGGCGTCGTAGGTGGCGACGTTGCCGGCCACCACCTGGATGCGGTTGGACTCGCGCTTGACCCGCTCGACGGCGCGGGCGACCTGCACCGAGTGGCCGTGGGCGGTGTCGATGACCACCACGTCCACGCCGGCCTCGGCCAGGGCCATGGAGCGCTCGTAGCCGCTGTCGCCGACGGTCGACGCGGCCCCGACCAGCAGGCGTCCCTGATCGTCCTTGGCGGCGTTGGGGAAGGCCTGGGCCTTCTGGATGTCCTTCATGGTGATCAGGCCGACGGCCCGATAGTCCTCGTCGACGACGATGACCCGCTCGATCTTGCGGGTGCGCAGCAGCTCCTGCGCCTCCATGCGGCCGGCGCCCTCGCGCACGGTGATCAGGTCGCCGGTGGTCATCAGGGTCGAGGCCCGGATCGACGGGTCGCTCTCGAAGCGCATGTCGCGGTTGGTCAGCATGCCGACCAGCCGGCCCGTCGCCGGATCGACCACCGGGAAGCCGGTGATCTTCTTGCGGGCGACGATCTCGCGCACCTCGCCGAGGGTGGTGTCGGGGGTCACCGTCACCGGATTGACCACCATGCCGCTCTCGTAGCGCTTCACCTGGCGGACCTGTTCGGCCTGTTCCTCGACCGTCAGGTTGCGGTGCAGGACGCCGAGCCCCCCGGCCTGGGCCATGGCGATGGCGAGCCGCGCCTCGGTCACCGTGTCCATGGCGGACGACAGCAGCGGGATGTTCAGTCGGATGTCGCGGGTCAGGCGCGTCGAGACGTCCGCGTCGGCGGGCATGATCTCGGACGGGCCGGGTTCGAGCAAAACATCGTCGAAGGTGAGCCCTTCGCGAATCTCCATGAGGAGCCTCCGTTTTGCG
>JAEYTA010000147.1 GCA_023434265.1 Pseudomonadota bacterium | reverse complement strand
TCAGGCGGCGCTTGCCGAGGGGGGCCGACTGTTCTAATCAGCGCCCCTCCCGCCGGTCCACTCCCGGCGGGCTATCCGCGCCCGTGGATACGGACAGGTGGCCGAGTGGTTGAAGGCGCACGCCTGGAACGCGTGTATAGGGGAAACTCTATCGGGGGTTCGAATCCCCCTCTGTCCGCCATTGGCCGAATGCTGCCGGGCTCCCCGGCTTTCCTCGGCCTGACGGACGCCGGCAGCATCCGCGACGGGAAACCGCAGGAACGCCGGCAGGACCTTACGCGCCCTCCGCTCGCCCCGGACAGACCGAGGCGACGACCCGGCGCAGTCCGGCGAGGAGGGCGGCGGCGTCCGGGCCGGCGTTCCCCAGTCCGGCGAGATGAAGCAGACGCAGCGCCTGCACGTGGACGGCGACGGCGTCCCAGCTCCACAGATCGCCGCCGCGGGTGCGGTCAGTCAGGTCGCAAAGGCTGTAGGCGGCGTCGTAGAACGGGCCCGTGTCGAAAAAGCCGGCGAGATCGACGAGGCCGGCCGCCAGCTGGTAGGTGCGCGCCTCGTCGCCGGGCGTGCGGGCGGCGCCGACGGCTTCAAGCTCCGCCACCAGCCGGCCCAGCTCGGCGAAGGCGTCGGCGCGATGGGTCTGCAGGGCGGCGTCGGCCAGACGTTCGGCGTCGGCGAGCGTACGGCCGCCGGGCTGCGACAGCTGACGCGACAGGGCGCTGCGCACCTTGACCATTCGCGCGCCGGTCACAACACCACCCGCTGGGGTTTCAGAAGCATGTCGATGTCCGCCTGGTCGAGGTTGGGTTCGCTGGCCGCGCCCACGTGAGTCGAGAGGTCGCCGGCGCGGCGGCCCGGCATGCCCAGCGGCGGGCCGAAATTCCGCACACGCCGGTCGGGACCGACATAGTCTTCCGCCTCGACGAACTGGCGCTCGTCGGCGCCGAGCCAGAGAATGCGCTTGAGCAGGACCGCGGGAGTCAGGGGCTTGGCCACCACGAAGCTGGCCCCGCAGTCGCGGCTCTTGTGCACCATCGACTGGGCGGCGTGGCCGGTCAGCATGATCACCGGGGTGTAGCGCGTGGGCGGCGGAGTCTCGCGCCGCAGCCAGCGCACGAAGTCGTAGCCGTCCATCTCGGGCATCGAGCAGTCGACGAGGACGAGGTCGACGACCCGGCGGCGCACGATGTCCGTCGCCGCGATCGCGCTCTCGCACTTGATCTGCTCCTTCACGCCGAAGCCGTGGAAGATGGAGCTGAGCATGTCCAGGGACTTGGGATTGTCGTCGATCAGGAGCACGGAGGCGTGCTCGAGATTGACCCGCCCGTGCGACGCGCCGGCCATGGGCTCAGTCGAACAGGGCCAGGTCGCCGGCGGCGACGGCGGGGAGAGCTTCGGACCCGGCCAGGCGGGCGGCCATGTCCGACAGCGGCACTGTGGCGAGCAGATCGGCGGCGCCCTCGCCCTGCGCGAGGCCACGGAGCAGGGCCGCGAGGACGTCGAGGCGCTGGCCGAGGCCGTCGAAGGCCTGGACGTCCGTCATGGCCCGGCCCCGGGCCTCCGCCGGAACGCTCGCCACCCAGTCTCCGGCCCGCGCCGCCAGCTCGTCCAGCCGCGCCCGGGCGTCGCGGGCTTCCGCCGCGAGCGCGAGCAGCAGGGCGCGATCCGCGGACATCAGAACAGCTCCAGTTCGCCGCCGGCGGGGACGAGGGCCGCGACGGGGACCGGCCGCGGGGCGGCGGCGTCCGCGACGCCGCGTTGCATCGCCCGGCCCGAGGCCGGCCAGTAGTGCAGGCGCCGCCCGCCCACGCCCCGGAGACTGCCGCTGACGACGCGGATGCCCTCGTCCCGAAGGAAGCGTTCGGCGAAGTCGGCGTTGGCCACGCCCACGTCGCGCAACGAGTCGAACATCCGTCCGCCGCCGAACAGCTTGGCCTCCAGCCGGTCGCGGCGGGCGCCCGCCTTGAGCAGATCGTTGATCAGAAGCTCCATGGCGTAGGCCCCGTAACGACGCCCGGCGTCGGTCCCCGCCCCGGCCCCTTCGGGCAGCAGGAAGTGGTTCATGCCCCCGACCCCGGCGAACGGGTCGCACACGCAGGCGGCGACGCACGAACCGAGCACGGTGGTCAGCACCACGTCCCGGTCGGAGGTCACGTGATGCTCGCCCTGGCCGACGTGGATACGCCGTTCGACGGGTTGGCGGGCGGCCGCGGCGGTCATGTCAGCGGCCCGAAGACCGCTTCCAGCTTCTCCTTGAGCTGGGCGACGGTGAAGGGTTTCACGAGGTAGTTGTTGACGCCGTACTGAACGGCCCGCTGCACCAGTTCGCGATCGGCGCGGCCGGTCAGCATGATGAAGGCGGTGGTCTTGATCGGCGGGTGGGCCCGGATGGCGCGGAGCAGGCCAAGGCCGTCGAGGTTGGGCATGTTGAAGTCGGAGATGACGAGGTGAACCGGCCGGGCGACCACCTCGCGCAGCCCGGCCTCGCCGTCGGAAGCTTCGCGGATCTCGCGGACCCCGAGTTGCTGCAGGCTGTTGCGGACGAGCGAGCGCATGGTCTGCTGGTCGTCGACGATCAGGACGTTGAGGGCGGCGGCGGCAGGCATACTGTAATCCTCAGGCGGCGGGGGCGGCGCACAGGTCGAGAATGGCGGGGCGAAGGCGGTGGAGGGGCAACTGGCGTTCGACGGCGCCCAGTTCGAAGGCGGCGCGCGGCATGCCGTAGACGATGCAGGACGCCTCATCCTGGCCGAGGGTCCGCGCGCCCGCCTCACGCATGGCGAGAAGGCCGCGGGCGCCGTCCTTGCCCATGCCGGTCAGGATGACGCCGGTCATCGGGCGGCGGGCGCGGGCGACGGAGTCGAACAGGACGTCGACCGACGGGCGGTGGCCGCTGACCGGCTCGCTGCGGGTCAGGCGACACCGGGGCGTGGCGCCGGCCACCTCGAGGTGGGCCTCGCCGCCGGGGGCGATGTAGACATGGCCGGGCTTCAGGGGCGCCCCGTCCTCGGCCTCCGAGACGTGCGGCGCGCACATCTTGTCGAGGCGCGCCGCGAAGCTGCGGGTGAAGGTGGCCGGCATGTGCTGGGTGATCACCGTCGCGGGGCAGTGCTCGGGGAAGCCGGTGAGGATGGTCAACAGGGCCTCGACGCCGCCGGTCGAGGCGCCGATGGCGAGGATGTGGTCCGGATCGGCGCGGTAGTCCGCCGCGGCCGGCGGCGGCGCGGCCGGACCGTCGCCCAGGGCGCGCACCCGAGAGCCCGCCGCCGCCTTCACCTTCTGGGCCAGTTCGGCGAAGGCGACCGTGGCCGGCGTGCCGTCGACCGGCTTGCCGACCGCGTCGACCGCGCCGATCTCGAGCGCCGCCACGGTGACGTCGGCGCCCGCCTGGGTCAGGGTCGAGACCATGACCACCGGCATCGGCCGCAGGCGCATGATCTTCTCGAGGAACTCGAGGCCGTTCATGTTCGGCATCTCGACGTCGAGGGTGATCACGTCCGGATTCAGCCGCTTGATGGCCTCGCGCGCCTCCAGCGGGTCGGCGGCCGAGCCGACCACCTCGATCTCCGGATCGCGGCGCAGGGCGGCGGTGATCAGGCCGCGCATCGTGGGGCTGTCGTCGACGACGAGGACGGTGACCGGCCGGCTCATGCCGCGCCTCCGAGGCGGTAGGTGGTCAGGCCGTCCGGCCGCAGCAGCTGCGCCGCGGGGCCCGAGACCCGCTCGGAATGGCCGATGTAGAGCGTCGCCCCGGGAGTCATCAGCGGGGTGAAGCGGCTCCACACCCGCTCCTGGGTCGCGTCGTCGAAGTAGATCGCGACGTTGCGGCAGAAGATGACGTCGAAGCGGCCCCTCATCGGCCAGTCGCCGATCAGGTTCAGTTCGCGGAAGGCGACCAGGCGGCGGAGCGCGGCCCCCGCCGTCCAGCGCCCCCGGCCGGCGCCGGGCGCCTTGTCGAAATAGCGCCGCCAGAGGGTGGCCGGGGCCTGTTCCAGCGCCTCCTCGGCGTAGGTCCCCTCCGCCCCTTCGGCGACCATGTTCGGATCGATGTCGGTGGCGAGGATGCGCACGTCGAGCTCGGCCGCCTCGGGCAGGGCCGCCAGCACGGCCAGGGCCATGGAGTAGGGCTCCTGCCCGTTGGAGCAGGCCGCCGACCACAGGCGGACGCGGCCGCCGGCGCGGGCGCGCTCGGCCAGCCCAGGCATCACCCGGTGCAGCAGGTCGTCGAAGTGATGCGGCTCGCGGTAGAAGCGGGTGACGTTGGTGGTCAGGGCCGCCGTCATCGCCTGCCGCTCGTCCACGCCGTCGACGCCGTCGATGAGGGCGCAGTATTCACGGAAGCTGCGCAGGCCGAGCGCGCGCAGGCGCTTGGCGAGGCGCGAGTAGACGAGCGCCGCCTTGCCCTCGCCGAGCGCGATGCCGGCGTGGCTGTGCAGCACCTGGGCGATGTGACGGAAGTCCTCGGCCGTCAGGGCGAACTCGCCCTCGACCAGCGACGCCGTCCCGGCGGCGGCGGTCATGCGGCCTCGGCCTCCATCGGCGGCAGGATCAGCGACAGGTCGATGAGGCTGATCATCCGCCCGTCGATGGCGAAGATGCCCTTGACGAAGGTGCGCACCTCGTCGCTGGCCACGTCCGGCGTCGGCTGCACCGCGCCCTCGTCCAGCTGGACGATGTCGGACACGGCGTCGACGAGCAGGCCGACCAGACGGCCGCCGACGTGGGCGACCATGATGACGTGGCGGGCGGTCGGTTCGGAGGTGCGCAGGCCGAACCGGGCGCCGAGATCGATGATCGGCAGCACGGCGCCGCGCAGGTTGATGACCCCCTTCATGTAGCCGGGCGCGCGCGGCAGCGGCGTGGCCGGCGTCCAGCCGCGGATCTCTCGCACCGACATGATGTCGACGCAGAATTCCTGCTCCCCGATGCGGAAGGCGATCAGCTCGCGGTCGGCGGCGTTGGTCAGGGCTTCGGTCATGTCAGCTCGCGAGCTTGAGATCGGCCGCGGCGGAGCGGCGGCGGGCGTTGGCGACGACGGCGTCGATGTCGAGGATCAGGGCGACCCGGCCGTCGCCGAGGATGGTGGCGGCGGCGACGCCCTCGACCTGCTGGTAGTTGGTCTCGAGGCTCTTGATCACCACCTGGCGCTGGCCGTGGATGGCGTCGACCATGAGGGCCGCGCGCGCGCCGGACTCGGTCTCGACCACGATGGCGACCCCCTGCCCCGCCGGCGCCGGCTGATCCCGGAAGCCCATGATGCAGGCCACGTCGACCAGCGGCACGAAGGCCTCGCGGAAGCGGATCACCGCGTCGCGCCCGCCGACGTAGTGCACATCCCCGGCCTTGGGCGTCAGGCTCTCGACGATGGCGGACAGCGGGGCGACCAGGGTCTGTTCGGCCGCGCCCAGCACCATGCCGTCCAGCACCGCCAGGGTCAGCGGGAGGCTGAGGGTGAAGGTCGATCCCTTGCCAGGATTGGAGCTGATCGAGATGCGGCCGCCCAGCGACTGGATCGAGCGCTTGACCACGTCCATGCCGACGCCCCGGCCGGAGATGTCCGAGACGGTGCTGGCGGTCGAGAAGCCGGGCAGGAATATCAGGTTGTCGATCTCGTCGTCGGTCAGGGCCGCGTCCTCGGCGATCAGGCCTTTCGAGACGGCGATGCCGCGCACGCGTTCGCGGTGGATGCCGCGCCCGTCGTCGCTGATCTCGATGACGATCCGGCCGGAGCGGTGCAGCGCCGCCAAGCGGACGACGCCCTCCTCCGGCTTGCCGGCGGCGAGCCGGTCCGCGGGCGTCTCCAGCCCGTGGTCGATGGCGTTGCGCAGCATGTGGGTGATCGGCTCGGCGAGGCGCTCGACCACGGTCTTGTCGACCTCGGTGGCCTCGCCCTCGGTCACCAGCCGCACCCGCTTGCCGGTCATGTCGGCCACCTCGCGGACGAGGCGCGGCATGCGCTGGAAGACCGACTTCACCGGCTGGGCCCGGATGGCCATGACGCTGTCCTGGATCTCGCGGGTCAGCAGCTCGAGATCCTCGAGGCCCACCGAGATGCCTGACGAGCGGGCCAGGCCGCTCTCGGTGACGCGCTGGGCCAGCATGGCCTGCTGGATGACCAGTTCGCCGACGACGTTGATCAGCCGGTCGACCCGCTCGAGATCGACGCGGATCGTGGTCGGCGCCGGGGCGGCCGGGGCGGCGGCGGCGACTGGCGCCGGCGCAGGTGGGGCGACGGTCGGCGCCACGACGGGACTCGGCGCTTCCGGAGCCGGCGCGGCGACAGCGACGGGTTCGCCCTGCGCCTGGGCCAACAGGGCGGCGATGTCGATGTCGTCGGCGGGGGCGGCGGCCGGTTGAGGAAGCTCCGGCAGGGCCGACGCCGATGCGGCCAGCGGCTCGATGCGCAGGTCGCAGTCGCCTTCGACGAAGTCGAACACCTCGCGCACCGCTGCCTCATCGACCGGCGCGTCGAGCGTGAGGGTCCAGACCAGTTCGTTCTCCTCCGGCTGGAGCGCATCCAGCGGCGGCACGGCGCTGTCGTCGAGTTCGGCGACGAGCGGTCCCAGCCGGCCGAGTTCGCGGAGCAGGAGGCCGGTCTCGTTGGCGTTGGCGTACATCCTGCCGTGCGGACGGAAGACGATACGCCAGCCACGGGTCGGGGGGATTTCAGGCCGGCCGAGGGAGGGCAGATCAAGCGACGGCAGCTCGAACGCCACCGGCTGGAAGCCGAAGTCGTCCTCCTCCCCGGCCGGCGGGGCGGGCGCGGGGGCGCCCTCGCCATGGGTCAGCGTCTCCAGCTCGGCGACGAGGCCGGCCGAGCGGGCCTCGTCGACTTCGGGCCCGACTCCCTGCGCGGCCGCGACGTGATCGGCCAGCAGGTCCGAGGCGCGCAGAAGGGTGCGGACGGTCAGCTCGTCGCACGGTTTGCGGCCGGCGCGCAGCTCGTCGAGCAGGGTCTCCAGCACGTGGGCGAAGCGGACCAGGGCGTCGAGGCCGAAGGCCCCGGCGCCGCCCTTGACCGAGTGCACGGCGCGGAAGACGGCGTTGATGGTCTCGCCGTCGCCGGCGCCCGACTCCAGGTCGAGCAGCTTGGCCTCCAGATCGGCGAGCAGTTCGTCGCATTCCTGGAAGAAGGTGGCCTTGATCGCCTCGAACGCATCCATGCCGCGGGCCGGGCTCCTCAGGCGGCCACGCGGCGGACGGCGTCCACCAGCTTGGCCGGATCGAACGGCTTGACGATCCAGCCCGTGGCGCCGGCCTCGCGGGCGCGGGCCTTCTTGGCGGCGTCGCTCTCGGTGGTCAGCACCAGCACCGGGGTAGAGTCGTAGGCGGGATTCGAGCGCACGCCCTGGATGAAGCCGAAGCCGTCCATGCGGGGCATGTTGATGTCGGTGATGACGACATCGGCCCCGCCGCTGGCGGCGAGCACTTCCAGCCCGTGGACGCCGTCCTCGGCCTGGATCACACGATAGCCCGCCCCCTCGAGGGCCAGCAGCAGCATGTCGCGCATGGTGCGGGAATCGTCGACGGTCAGAACGGTCTTGGTCATGCGGGTTCTCCGGCGAGGACGGGGACGAGGGAGGCGGCGCCGAAGACCCGGCACTGCTCGACGAAGGCTTCGGACGCGGGCGCGACGGTGAGGGTCTGTCCGTCCGCCGCCCAGGTCTTCGCGGCCGAGATCAGGACCTGCAGCGACAGGCCGCCGAGCCGCTCGACGCCGGAAGCGTCCAGCGTCAACGGGCCGCCGCGGCGCGCCAGCAGCTCCGTCTTCAGCGAAGCCGCGGCGCGCAGGTCCAGCACGGCCGGCAGGACGACGGGACCGGTCATCAGAACTCTTCCCAACCGTCCTCGGCCGCGACCGGCCGGGGGGCGGCGCCGCCGTGGCCGATCGTCTTCAGCTGGGCGACGGTGCGGGCGGTGCGCTCGCTGCGAGCCGGCGCCGACGCCGGACGCGCCGCCGGGGCCGGCGCGGTGTCGCCGATGCGGAAGCGGGCCACCGAGGCGGCCAGGCTTTCGGCCTCCTGCGCCAGCGAGTGGCTGGCCGCGGTGGATTCCTCGACCATAGCGGCGTTCTGCTGGGTCACCTGGTCCATCTGGTTGACGGCGGTGTTGACCTGCTGCAGGCCGGTGGCCTGCTCCTGGGCCGAGGCGGCGATCTCCGACACCAGGCCGTCAATCTCCGCGACCCGGCCGACGATGCGCTGCAGGGCCGCGCCGGTCTCGCCGACCAGCTGCACGCCCGAGCCCACCTGGGCCGTCGAGGCCGAGATCAGGGTCTTGATCTCGCGCGCGGCTTCCGCCGAGCGCTGGGCCAGGGCCCGCACTTCCGAGGCCACCACCGCGAAGCCGCGGCCGGCGTCGCCCGCGCGAGCCGCCTCGACCCCGGCGTTCAGGGCCAGCAGGTTGGTCTGGAAGGCGATCTCGTCGATGACGCCGATGATCTGGCTGATCTGCTGCGCCGACTGCTCGATGGCGCTCATCGCCGACACCGCGTCGCGCACGACCACGCCCGAGGTTTCCGCGTCGCCGCGCGCGGCCTGCACCACGTCCGAGGCCTGACGGGCGCCGGCGGCGGTGCGATTGACCGTGGCGGTGATCTGGTCGAGCGCGGCGGCCGTCTCCTCAAGGCTGGCCGCCTGCTGCTCGGTGCGCCGGGACAGGTCGTCCGCGGCGTGGCTGATCTCGCCCGAGCCCGAACGAATGGCGGCGACGTTGGCCACGACCACGGAAACCGCCTGCTGCAACTGGCCGATGGCCGAGTTGAAGTCGGCCTTCAGCTGTTCCGCCTTGGGCGCGACCTCGACAGTCATCCGGTAGGTCAGATCGCCGCCGGCCATCGCGGAGAGACCCTCGGCGAGGGCGGTGATGGCGACGCGATCCTCCTCGGCGGCCCGGGCCTTCTCGGCCTCGTTCATGGCGCGCTCGCGCTCGGCGGCCGAGCGATGCTCCTCGGTTTCCTTCTCGAGCCGCGTCTTCTCGATGGCGGCGTCCCGGAAAGCGACGACGCTGCGGCCCATCTCGCCGAACTCGTCCTTGCGAGCGACGCCCGGCACCTCGAAGGTGGTGTCGCCGCCGATCAGTCGGCGCATGAAGCCGATGGTGGTCATGATCGGGCCGTTGATCCCCCGGGTCAGCACCCATCCGGCGCCCATGGCGATCAAGCAGGCCAGGACGATGCCGGCGATCAGGACCCAGCGGGCCATGCTGGAAGCCGTGGCCTGGACCTGGCGGACGCGCTCGAGCTCGCCGGTCATGGCTTCCTTGATCTTTTCGATCGAGGTTTCGACCGGCTCGATCATGCGGTCGGCGGAGCCGCTGCGGCCGACCATGGCCACCGCGCTGGCGTGGGTGGCGGGATCGCGCGCGAGGTCCGCGCCCTGGACCACCACATGCTCGAACCAGGCGTCGGCCGCCTGCTCGAGGGCGTCGATCTCGCCGACCAGATCCGGCCCGGCGTCCTTGCGCATCTCCTCGACGTAGGCCTTGAACCGGTCGCGATGCGCGCCGGCCCGTTCGACGTAGTATTCGTCGCCGGACAGCAGGAAGCCGCGGAAACTGCCTTCCTGACGCGAAATGTAGAATTCGGCCGCGGCCGCCTCGCGGATCATCCGGTTGGCCACCGAGCTCTGCTGGGCCGCCTGGTCGAGGGCGACCAGCTGGAAGAAGACGACGGCGCCCATGGCGCCGATGGCGACGAGCACGCAGGCGAAGGCAAGGAACAGTTTCCGGCCGACGGGCAAGTTGTTCAGGAAGGTCACGGGAGCCTCGATCTATCTCGGGGTCAGAAGGCGTAGGTCAGGGCGCCGACGAGGCGGCCCTCGTAGCGCTCGCCCAGGGCGTGCTGGTCGGTGTCGTACCAGCGGAGGTCGAGGGCGACGGCGTCGGCCAGCTTGCGTTTCACGCCGGCGTTCCAGGCGGTGTATTCGGCGCCGGTGTCGGTGATCCGCTCGCCCAGGGCGACGGTGGCCTTGGTGCGGTCGTCGAGGGCGATGCCGCCCTGGGCCTCGAGCCACCAGGCTTCCTCGGTCGAGCCCGAACCATCGGGCGTGTAGTTGACCCGCAGGCGCACGCCGACCGGCCCGATGTCGCGGGAGACATCGGCCTGGTATTCCATGAACCGGTTGTCGTAGCCGGCGACCGTGCCGGTGAAGACCTTGTGCAGCGCCGAGAAGTCGAACTCGAAGCCGCCGATCTCGGGCGCGTAGCCGATAGTCGTCACCAGTTCGCTGTCGGCGCCGCCGGACAGATCGACGGTCGAGCCGCCGAATTCGGCGTAGAAGTCGCTCATCGCGGCGCCCACCGAGCCGGACACGCTGAGCTCGCCGTCGCTCTTGCCGAGGCCCTTGCCGACGTTCTCCGTGGCGACGCCGATCTGGCCGCTGAACTCGGGGTCCGGCAGGGCGCCGGCCTGGGCGGCGCCGGCGACGCAGACGGCGGCGAACGGCGCCAGGACGACGCGTCCGGTCCACATTCTGAGGATCGGACGGCGGGAGTGGTTACAGGTCATTCTTTCCCCTCGGATGATGGCGGCATCCTCGGGGGCACCCGAATATTGTTGGTAAACCGACAGATACGTAGAAATGCGTATGCCGGTGTTCCGCGAACCGCCGCCGGGCTGGTAAGCGAGGTCTACGGACGGCTTTCGCCGATTCGGGGTCGCCCCCGACGGGGGCGTGGAAGTCTGGTTGGCGTGGCGTGAAGTACAGGGCGGCCGTACCGCGATTGCTCACCGCGATGGTGGATCGCTCCTACCGGGGCTGGCGGGCGTACGCGCTGGCCGTCGCCACGGTCGGGGGATGCATCCTCCTCCGCGCCGCGCTCGAGCCGTTCGGCCAGTTCTACTATCTGCCGATGGTGCCCGCGGCGGTGGTCACGGCGCTGCTCTCCCGTCCGGGCCCCACCGGCCTCGCCATCGCCCTCTGCATCGGCGTGAACGTCTCCCTGGTGCCGCGCGAGGGGCTGAGCGACACGGTGGTGAACGCGGGCCTGTTCCTGGTCGTCGGCTGGCTGCTGGCGGAAATCTGCTGGGCCCAGAGGCGGGTTCACCGCCGCACGGCCGCGCTGGAGCGCACCCTGGCGGGGCGGAACGCCATCCTCGACACCGTGCTGGCGGCGGTTCCCGTCGTCATCCTCGATCGTCACGGAAAGGTGCGCCGCCTGACGCCGGCGGCCGCCAGCCTCTTCGGCCGGACCAACGCCGAGGCCGAGGGCTCGCCCTTCTCCTGCCTGGTGGAGGACTTCGACCTGCGCAGGCTGGAGCCCAAGGCGTCCAGCGGCCTCCTCGAGGCCCCGGGCGGCGAATGGCGCGCGCGGCGCCCCGACGGTCGGCCGCTGCTGCTGACCCTCCAGATGGGGGTGGCGCCGTCCGGGGCGGGCGACGACCACGTCGCGCTCTGCGTCACCGATGTCACCGAGGCCCGCGCCGCGACGGCGCGGGAGCGCGACCTCGACGCCCAGCTGAACCGCGTCTGGCGACTGAACTCGCTCGGCCAGATGGCCGCCACCCTGGCCCACGAACTGAACCAGCCCCTCAGCGCGGCCGCCTCCTACATGCACGCCAGCCAGCGCGACATGGAGCGGGCCGGCCCGCTCGGCGAAAGCGCCTGCCGGACGCTGGAGCTGGCCAAGGCGCAGGTGCTGCGGGCGGGCGGCATCATCCGCCGCATGCGCGACCTTCTGTCGACCGGCGGCGCTCCGCTCGAACTGCAACGGGTCTCCTCGATGATCGAAGACCTCGGGCCGTCGCTGGTGCTGCTCGGCCGCGACCTGGGCATGGAGGTGCGCGTCGACATCGACGACCGCGCCGACGCCGTGCTGGCCGAGCGGATCCAGTTCCAGCAGGCGATCCTCAACCTCGTCCGCAACGCCATCGAGGCCGCCTCGTCCGTGCGGGAGCCGGTCGTCCTGATCAGCGGGCGGCGCACAGCCGACGGCTATGTCGTCTCCGTCGAGGACAATGGCCCCGGCATCCCCGCCAACGACATCGAGTCCGTGCTGCAACCCATGACATCGACCAAGTCGAACGGCATGGGGCTGGGACTGTCGGTGACCCGGACCATCGTCGAAGGCCACGGCGGGGCCCTCCTGATCGGCCGGAGCCGGCTTGGCGGAGCCGCCTTCTCGATCCGTCTCCCGCACGAGGAAAAGGCGGCATGAGGTCCGAAGCGTCCGTCTTCATCATCGATGACGACGCAGCGGTGCGGGATTCCCTCGTCGTCCTGCTGCGCGGCGAAGGCATCCGCGCGCGCGGTTTCGCCAGCGGCGTGGACTTTTTCGAGCACCTGCCCGAGGACCCGACGGCCTGTGTGATCACCGATGTGCGAATGCCCGGCCTCGACGGCGTCGAGGTCGTGCGCCGGCTGGCGGCCATGCCCGACCGGTCGTGGCCGATGATCGTCGTCACCGGCCACGCCGACGTTCCCACGGCAGTGCAGATGATGAAGGCCGGGATCGTCGACTTCATAGAGAAGCCGATCGATCCGGCCCGGCTCGTGGACACCGTCAAGGGCGTGCTCGGGCGCATCGGCGAGCTCTCCCTTCGGCACGAGCGACGGCAGGCCGTGCTCGCCCGGCTCGAAACGCTGACGCCCCGCGAGCGACAGGTTTTCGACGATCTGGTCGAGGGCCTGTCGAACAAGGCGATCGCCCAGCGGCTGTCCATCAGTCCCCGCACCGTCGAGATTTTCCGGGCCCGGGTGATGGAGAAGATGGCCGCCGAGAGCCTCTCGGCCCTGGTCCGGATGGGGCTGACCGTCGCCGACGATTGATGGCGCGCGGCGGCGATCAGCCGCGAAAGTTCCTTGCCTGGCGGGCGCCGGCGGCGCGTCCTGACAGCGACGACGCGGGCTGTGGCAAACTCATAACGCAGATATTCACACACACGAGAGCGAATATTGACAAGGTCGCCGGGCCGTGTCCCTCTCTCTCCGAGCGCCGACGTTCATGATCGGCGCCGAGGGAGGGACATCACATGAGGGCGATACTGCTCGCCTCCGTCTGCGCGGCTGCGCAGGCGGCGGCCATGACGCCGGACCAGGCCCGGGCGCAGGACCAGCAACCCGCAGCGGCCCAGGAGGAAGGACGCGATCGAACGGCGACGGCGCTCGACGAGGTCATCGTCACCGCCACGCGGCGTGAGGAGCGGCTGCAGGACGTTCCCGTCAGCATCACCACCCTGTCCCAGGACGAGTTGAACGAGCGGGGCATCGTCAACTACGACGGCCTGGCCACGGCGACGCCGGGCGTGGTGCTGAACCGGGCCTCGGCCAACTTCAACAACTTCACCGCCCGCGGCATCGCCACCAACGGCTATGGCGCCAACCTGCAGAGCACGGTGGCCATCTACCTCGACGAGCTTCCGATCTCGTCGAACGGCAACTCCACCATCCTCGACCCAAGCCTGTACGACGTCGAACGCATCGAGTTCCTGCGCGGCCCGCAGGGCACCCTGTTCGGCTCGGGCTCGCTGGCCGGCGCCCTGCGCATCCTGACCCACGATCCGGACGCCAGCCGTTTCGACGCCTCGGCCCTCGTCGACCTGGGGGTGATGAACGAAGGCGGGCTGCGCCAGCGCTATCACGGCATGGTCAACGTGCCGCTGGTCGAGGACCAGCTGGCGCTGCGCGTGGTCGGCTTCTCGCGCCACGAGGAAGGCTGGGTCGACAACGTCGGCACGGGCATCGAGGACGCCAATACCCTGATCCAGTACGGCGGCCGCGCCATCCTGCAGTGGGAGCCGAACGAGCGGTTCTCGGCCCGCCTGATGTACGCGAAGGAAGTCAGCAACCCGCACGACGCCTCGCTGACCAACCCGACGCTGGGCGACTTCGTCCGGCGCACCGACCGGCCGGACCTCTTCCAGAGCGACATGGCCAACTACAATGCGACCTTCGAATACCAGTTCGACGGCGCGCGGCTGACCAGCTCGACCACGCAGTCGGACTACACCGGTCTGTTCTACGTCGACCTGGCGGGCACCTACGCCCAGGCCTTCCCGTTCGCGCTGGACGCGGACGCTTACGACGACACCTTCGTGCAGGAGCTGCGGCTGGTCTCGGACCCGGGCGGCCGCTTCGACTGGTCGCTGGGCGGCTTCTATTTCCGCAAGCGCCGCGACGTCGACTACAACTACCGCTCCAGCCCGGAATTCCTCGCGGCCCAAGGGTTCACGGGCCTGCCGGACGAGTACTACCTGCGCTTCGGCTCGCACTTCATCAGCCACGAAATCGCGGCCTTCGGGCAGCTGACCTACCGCTTCACCCCCGACCTGTGGGTGACCGGCGGCCTGCGCTACGGCTCGACCGACGCCCAGGGCTTCACTGAAGACGGCGGCTACAACTCGGACTACCTGACGCGGGCCTATATCGCGACCGTGCTGGGCTTCCCCAATCCGGGGCCGCTGGTCGTCACGCCGGTGCCGGCGGCGGTGGGAGTCAAGGCCGAGGAGAGCGGACCTTCGTACCGGCTCAGCCTGTCGTGGCGGCCCGTTCCCTCAATCACCACCTATGCGGCGGTGGCCACGGGTTTCCGGCCTCCGATCGTCAACGCCCGCGCCGGCGCCGTCAGCACGCTCGACCCGACCGACATCGTCATACCGTACGGCGCGACCTCGGACGAGCTGATCAACTACGAGGTGGGGGTGAAAGGCCGCTTCCTCGACGGCCGTCTGTACGCCGACGCGGCCCTTTACTGGATCGACTGGAACGACATCCAGGTGCAGGCCAACCGCGTCTCGGACTCGGTGCAGTTCGCCACCAACATCGGCGGCGCGACCAGCAAGGGCGTCGAGGTGTCGCTCACCGCCCTGCCCGCGGAAGGCTGGACGGTGGCCCTGACAGGGTCGTGGAACCACGCCGAGGTGGACGACCTGACCGCCCAGGAGGCGGCCATCTCGGGCGCCGTCATGGGCGCGCGGCTGGCGGGGCCGGAGTTCTCCGGCTCGCTGCGGGTCAATTACGAGTGGGATCCGGCGCCGGGCGTTGTGGGCAACGCCTCAGTGGCCATCTCGCATGTCGGCGACTTCCCGAACGCCTTCCCGAACACGCCGGGGCGGCCGCTCGTGCCGCTGGCGACCTTCGACGACACGGACAGCTACACCTTCGTGAACGCCAATGTGGCCTTCGCCTTCGACCGCTTCACCGTCGGGGCCTATGTCGAGAACCTGTTCGACGACGACTCGGTCAACTACGTCCACCCGGAGGCCTTCATCGACGGCCGCTACGGCCGCCTGCGGCCGCGGACGGTCGGCGTGCGCGTCGGCTATGAGTACTGACATGGCGTCGTCCGCCGCATCCTCCCTCCCCGGCGCGCCGAGGGCGCGTCCGGGAGCCCGGGCCTGGTTCGTCCTGGCCGTGCTCTGTTTCGTCTATGTGCTGAACTTTCTCGACCGGCAGCTGCTGTCCATCCTCGCCAAGCCGATCCAGGACGACCTCGGCGTCACCGACGGGCAGCTGGGGCTGATCGGCGGGCTCTATTTCGCGCTGTTCTACTGCATCCTCGCCATTCCCGTCGGCTGGCTGGCCGACCGGACCAACCGGGTGCGCGTGCTGGCCGTCGCCTGCGGCCTGTGGAGCGCGGCCACGGCCGCCTGCGGCCTGTCGACGAACTACGGCCAGCTGGCGGTCTCGCGGATGATGGTCGGGGTCGGCGAGGCCGGCGGCGTGCCGCCGTCGTACGCCATCATCTCCGACTACTTCCCCTCGGGCACGCGCGGTACGGCCCTGAGCCTGTTCAATCTCGGCCCCCCGATCGGCTCGGCGCTGGGGGTCGCCTTCGGCGCCTCGATCGCCGCCGCCTATTCGTGGCGCGACGCCTTCGTCTGGGTCGGCGTGGTCGGGGTGGTCACCGCCCTGGTCGTCTGGCTGTTCGTGCGCGAGCCGAGGAAGGGCGGGCTGGACCAGCCGCTTGAGACGCATCCGCCGGCCGAGGCGGCGCCGATCCCGAAGGCGCGATTCTGGTCCACCTGCCGTATGTATTTCGCCAATCCGGTGCTGCGCGGCATGGCCCTGGCCTGCGGGGCGACCCAGTTCGTGACCTACGCCCTGCTCAACTTCGCCACCCTGTTCCTGATGCGCGAAAAGGGCATGACGCTGGAGCAGATCGCCCTCTGGTACGCCCTGATCGTCGGCTTCGGGGTCAGCGCCGGCATGTTCGTCTCGGGCCGGCTGATCGACCGGCTGAGCCGCCGTTCGAAGACGGCCTACGCCTGGCTCCCGGCGGTCGGGCTGGCGATCGCGGCGCCCTTCTTCGCCGCCTTCGTCTGGGCCCCGACCTGGCAGCTGTCGCTGGTCTTCCTCGTCCTGCCCATGGGACTGAACTACTTCTATCTGTCGCCCGCCATCACCCTGGTCCAGGAGGAGGTGCGGCCCGACCAGCGCGTGCTGGCCGGCGCCCTGCTGCTGCTGGTGATGAACCTGATCGGCCTCGGCCTCGGCCCGACCTGGCTGGGCGCCGTCAGCGACTGGTTCCGGGCCACGCACCCGGACAACTCGCTGCAGATGGCCATGTACACCCTGCTTCCGTTCTACGGCCTGGCGATCCTGATGTTCGTCGGACTGGCCGCGAAGATTCGAAGGCAGGTCGCTTCGGAGGCCCGGTCATGACCGGCAAGTTCCTGGCCGCCGCAGCCGCCCTCGCCCTGGCCCTGCCCGGCGCTGCCTTGGCGCAGCCGGTCGTCGACGCGCCGGCGGGGCCGGTGAGCGGCGAGGCGCTCGACGGCGTCGACGTGTTCCGCGGCGTGCCCTTCGCCCTGCCCCCGACGGGCTGGCGCCGCTGGCGCCCGCCCGCCGAAATGCCGCGCTGGAGCGACACCCGCGAGGCCACCCGCTTCGGCCCCGCCTGCCCGCAGCCGACGGCGCGCGGGACCAGCATCTACGCGCCGGCCGAGCCGCCGGAGATGAGCGAGGACTGCCTGTTCCTCAACGTCTGGCGGCCGGAGGGCGCGGACAAGGCCCCCGTGTTCGTGTGGATACATGGCGGCTCGCTGACCTCCGGAGCCGGCAGCGAACCCATGTACGACGGGGCCCGCATGGCGGCCCGGCACGGCCTGGTGGTCGTGACGATCAACTACCGGCTCGGCGCGCTCGGCTACATGGCCCACCCGGAGCTGAGCGCGGAGTCGCGCCGCAACGTCTCGGGCAACTACGGCCTGCTCGACCAGATCGCCGCCCTGAAGTGGGTCGAGGCCAACATCGCCGCCTTCGGGGGCGATCCGGACAACGTGACGATCGCCGGGGAGTCCGCGGGCGCGCTGAGCGTCATGTACCTGATGGCCTCGCCCGCGGCGCGCGGCCTGTTCGACCGCGCCATCGCGCAGAGCGCCTACATGCTGTCGACGCCGGAACTGCGCTCGAGCCGCTACGGCCAGCCGGCGGCGGAGGCCGTCGGCGTCTGGCTGCAGACGCAGCTCGGCGGGCGGAACCTCGCCGAGATGAGGGCCATGGACGCCCAGGAGCTGGTCACCGCCGCGCCGGCGACGGGCTACATCCCGTGGGGCACGGTCGACGGCGAGGTGCTGCCTGAACAGGTCGTGCAGATCTTCGACCGGGGCGAGCAGGCTCCCGTGCCCCTGCTGGTCGGCTTCAACGAGGGCGAGATCCGCACTCTGCGCTTCCTCGCCCCGCCGCCGCCGGCGGACGCCGCGACCTACGAGGCGGCGATCCGGGAGCGCTACGGCGACCTGGCCGACGCCTTCCTCGCCCTCTATCCGGCCAGCGACCTGGCCGGGAGCGTGCTCGCCGCGCCGCGGGACGCCCTCTACGGCTGGACGTCCGAGCGGATGGCCCGGGCGCAGACGGCGCTGGGCCAGCCGGCCTGGCTCTACCTGTTCGACCACGGCTATCCGGCGGCCGACGAGGCCGGGCTGCACGCCTTTCACGCGGCCGAAATCCCCTATGTCTTCGGGGCGTTCGACAAGCTCCCGCCGCGCTGGCCGGCCATGCCCGACACCCCGGAGGAGCAGGGCTTGTCCGAGGCCATCATGGCCTACTGGGCGACGTTCGCGACGAGCGGCGCGCCCGCCGCGCCGGATCAGCCCGAATGGCCCGCCTACGGTCAGGCGCGCGCCTACATGGCCTTCGAGGACCGACCGGTCGCCCGCGAGCGCGTCATGCCGGGCATGTTCGAACTGCGCGAGACCGAGGTCTGCCGCCGTCGAGTCGCGGGCGGCACGCCCTGGACCTGGGCCGTCGGCGTCGCCGCCGCTCCCGTGCCACCCGCCGCCGCGCCATGCCCATGATCGACGGAGAGATGCAGGCGTTCGCCCTGACCCTCGACAAGTTCCTCGACCATGCCGCCAGGTGGCACGCCGACGCCGAGGTGGTGACGGCGAGAGAGGGCGGGCGCAGCTCCCGGATCGGCTACGCCGGCCTGCGACGGCGGAGCGCCAGGATATCAGGCGTGCTGGCGCGGCTGGGCGTGCGGCTCGGCGACCGGGTGGCGACGCTGGCGTGGAACAGCCAGGCGCATGTCGAGGCCTGGTACGCCATCATGGGCATGGGCGCGGTGTGCCATACGCTGAACCCGCGCCTGACCGAGACCCAGCTGGCCGCCATGGTGGCCCAGTCCGAGGCGCGCATCCTGATCGCCAGCGCCGACCTGGCCCCTCTCGCCCGTCGCGTCGCCGAGCGCACACGGTCCCTGGAGCGCGTGCTGGTGGTCGACCTGCCGGCTGGCGAGGACGGCGGCGCGGACGCCCTGGAGACCCTGATCGCCGGCGACGTGGAGGATGGGGTGTGGGGCGGATTCGACGAGACCGCGCCGTGCGGCCTGTGCTTCACGTCCGGGACCACCGGGGCGCCCAAGGGGGTCACCTACACCCACCGCTCCAGCGCCCTGCACACCCTGCGCCAGCTGCAGGCCGACGTCATGGCCATCAGCGGGACCGACACGGTGCTGACGGCGGTGCCGATGTTCCACGCCAACGCCTGGGGCCTGCCGTTCGCCGCGCCGGCCGTTGGCGCGCGGCTGGTGCTGCCCGGCCGCGACCTGGACGGGGCCAGCCTGGCCCGCCTGATCAACGACGAGGGCGTCACCGTCGCCGTCGGCATCGCCACCGTCTGGCTTGGACTGGTCGAGCACCTGGAAGCGCACGGCGGGGAGACGCCGACGCTGAAGCGGGTCATCGTCGGCGGCGCGCCGATGGCCCCGGCCCTGATGGAGCGCATCGAGCAGCGCCTCGGCGTGACGGTGCAGATCAGCTGGGGCATGACCGAGCTGTCGCCGCTGGGCGCCTGCGCCCGGCCGCACGACCCCGAGCGGGCGGCGCACCTGTGCGGTCCCCCGGCCTTCGGCGTGGACTTGCTGCTGACCGACGCGGAGGGCCGCCCCCTGCCCGACCAGCGGGGCGTCGAAGGCCATCTGCGGGTGCGCGGGTCGGCCGTCATCGAGCGCTACTTCGGACAGACGGAGCGCGCCACCGACGCGGCGGGCTGGTTCCCCACCGGCGACCTGGCGCGCATCGACCCGGGCGGCGACCTGGTCATCACCGGTCGGGCCAAGGACCTGATCAAGTCCGGCGGCGAGTGGATCAACCCGGCCGAGATCGAGGCGGTGGTGAACGAACACCCGTCGGTCTCGCTCGCCGCGGTGATCGGCCGCCCGGACGCGAAATGGGGCGAACGGCCCGTCCTGGTGATACAGCCGCGCGAGGAGGCCACCGACGAGGACATCCTGGCGCCGTTGCGCGGCCGGGTCGCTCCGTGGTGGATTCCCGACGAGGTCATCCGTCTGGAGCGGATGCCGCTGGCCCCGACGGGCAAGATCGACAAGATGCGTTTGAGAGTTGACCATGGCGGTTGCTGAAAAGAGTCCGGACCTCCCCGCGGCCAGGGCCCGGGGCGAAGTCGCCGAGGGCGCCAAGCCGCGCCGTCGACGCACCAAGGTCGAGCAGCGCGCCGACAAGATGGAGCAGATCCTCGACGCGGCCGAATACCTGTTCTCGATCCACGGGTTGTATGGCGTGACGTTGAAGGACGTGGCCCAGCGGGTCGGCGTTCACCACACCCTGCTGAACTACTATTTCACCGACAAGAAGACGCTGTTCGACGCCGTCATCGGCCGGCGCGCCGGGGTGACCAGCGGCCTGCGGATGAAGGCGCTGGACGAGTACGACGTCGCCACCGGAGGCAAGCCGACGGTGGAGGGCGCGCTGCGCGCCTTCCTCGACACCGACCTGGACCTCTACAGCGAGGGCGGCGAGAGCTGGAAGAACTACGGGGCGCTGGGCGCGCTGGCGTCCAACACCACCTACGGCGCCGAGCTGATGGATCTGCATTTCGACCCGGTCGTCCTGCGGCTGATCGAGCTGTTGAAGAAGGCCCTTCCGGACTGCGCCGAGGAGGACATCTTCTGGGGCTACCACTTCGTCACGGGCGCGCTGATGCTGACGCTGGCCCGCACCGGCCGGATCAACCGGCTGTCGGGCGGCCTGTGCGACTCCGACGACTTCGGCGCGGTGAAGGACCGGATGGCGACCTTCATGGCCGCCGGCTTCATGAGCATCTGCAAGCCCGGGACCGGCGCCTGAGGCGATCCGGTCCGGGCGATCACACAGCACGGGGGAGAGACGGCATGAGCCTTGAGGGGCGGATCGCGATCGTGACGGGCGCGGGCGGCGGGCTGGGGCGACAGCACGCCCTCTATCTGGCCCGTCAGGGGGCGCGGGTGGTGGTCAACGACCTCGGCGAAGCCGCGGCAGAGGCCGTCGCCGCCGAGATCGTCGAAGCGGGCGGCGAGGCGCTGGCCATCGCCGGCTCCGTGACCGACGAGGCCGCGGTCCAGGCCATGGTGGAGCGGACCCTGGACGCCTGGGGACGGATCGACATCCTGATCAACAACGCCGGCATCCTGCGCGACAGGAGCTTCGCCAAGATGAGCCTCGACGACTTCCGGCTGGTCGTGGACGTGCACCTGATGGGGGCGGCGATCTGCTCGAAGGCGGTCTGGGAGGTCATGCGCGAGCAGCGCCATGGCCGCATCGTCATGACCACCTCCTCCTCGGGGCTCTACGGCAACTTCGGCCAGGCCAACTACGGGGCGGCCAAGATGGCTCTCGTCGGCCTGATGCAGACGCTCGCCATCGAGGGCGAGAAGTACGGCATCCGCGTCAACTGCCTGGCGCCGACGGCGGCGACGCAAATGACCGAGGGCGTGCTGGGCGAGGCGAGTCTCGAGCGGCTCGATCCCGCGCTGGTCAGCCCTGCCCTGCTTCCACTGGTCGTCGACGAGGCGCCGACGCGCGCCATCGTCTGCGCCGGAGCCGGCCACTTCGCCCGCGCCTATGTCACCCTCACGCCGGGCGAATACATCGGCGGCGGCGCGGCGGCGGGCGAGCGGCTTCGGGAGGCCTGGGAGACCGTGTCGGACCCGGCGGGGTCGATCATCCCCGCCTACGGCTTCACCCAGGCCGAACGCGAGGTCGCCAGCGCCGAGGCGCGGACGGCCAGGGTGGCCTGAACATGGCGCGAGCGGTCGCCGGTCCGTCGCGGCGCGCCCTGCTCGGCGGCGCGACGGCGCTGATCGCCGGCCCGGCGGCGGGATCGGTCGCCGCCTGCCTCTCGCCCGACCTGGACGCCGTGCTCGACCTCGCCATGGCGCAGGCCAGCACCGGTGTCCTGATCCGCCGCAACGGAGAGATCCTGGCCGAACGCCACGCCCCCGGATGGGGGCCGGAGCGACCGCGCGAGGTGGCCTCGGTGGCCAAGAGCATCCTCGCCGTGCTCATCGCCATGGCGGTCGAGGACGGGGCGATCGCCGGCCTCGACCAGGCGGCGGCGGACTTCATCCCGGCCTGGCGAAGCGACCCCCGCGCCGGGATCACGCTGCGCCACCTGATGAGCATGACCTCCGGTCTCGACGACCGAGGGCTGGCGCTGCGAGGGGTCGCCGGGGACCAGTTCGCGATCAATGCGGCGGCGCCCTTGCGCGCCCCGCCGGGGACCCGCTGGGCCTACAACACCGCCGCCTACCACCTGCTGTTTCATGTGCTCGCCCGGGCCGCCGGCGAGACGGTCGAGAGCTACGCCGGCCGCCGGCTGCTCGGCCCGCTGGGCATGGCGAGCACGACCTGGATCACCTCGCCGGGAGCGGGCGGCGAGGGGCCCGTCACCAACTACTACAGCGCCCTTTCGACGGCGCGCGATCTGGGCCGGTTCGGCGAGCTGGTCCTTGGCGAAGGCGCCTGCAACGGCCGCCGGCTGGTCGGGGCGGAACTGTTCCGCACCCTCGTCAGCCCGTCGCAGTCGCTGAACCCGTCCTACGGCCTGCTGTGGTGGACGAACGCCCGACCGGGCTTCGACGCCTACGGGCGAGGGCCCACACTTCGCTTTCCGTCCGCGCCGCCCGACACGGCGGCGGCTCTGGGCGCGGGCGGTCAGATGCTGCTGGCGGTTCCCTCCCGGGGACTCGTCGTGGTGCGACAGGGCGAGCCCCCCGCGTCCTCGACCCTTGCCGACGACCTGCTCGCCGCGATCCTTCGCGTGGTCGACGCAGGTTAAGGCCGGCCCGGGTTCAATCCGGAGCCGACCGGGCCTCCGGCGCGAGCCCGATCGCCGCCTCCAGGCTGCGCATCAGGCCGCGGAGCTTCTCGCAGGTCGGCCCACGAGCCGGGCCGCCCCTGAGGCGCGCCGTCAGGCCGCGATCGGCAGCCGCGCCACGTTGCAGTGAGTCCAGAGCCTGTCCATGGCGGCGACGAGGTCGTCCATCATGGCGTCGTCGTGGTTGGGCGAGGGCGTGAAGCGCAGCCGCTCGGTGCCCTTCGGCACGGTCGGGTAGTTGATCGGCTGGACGTAGACGCCGTGCTCTTCCAGCAGCATGTCCGAGATCATCTTGGTGTGCACCGGATCGCCGACGAACACCGGCACGATGTGGCTCTCCGACGGCATCACCGGGATGCCGGCCTCGGCGAGGCGGCGTTTCAGTTCGGCGGCGCGTTCCTGATGG
>JAEYTA010000143.1 GCA_023434265.1 Pseudomonadota bacterium | reverse complement strand
TGGGGGGGGGGGGGGGGGGGCGGGGGGGGGGGGGGGGGGCGGCCAGGCGACAGGAGCGCTCCCGTCGCCCGGCCCTCCCCACCCCGTCGTCGCTGCGCGCCGACGACCCTCCCCGTGCCGGGGAGGGAGAACCACCAATCACCCACCACCAATCACCATCCCCCACCCACCACCGAAAGCCCTCCTCCATGTCCCCTCGCCGCCCCGCCCGCCGCGAACGCGATCGCCGCCTGATCCACGCCGTGCAGATGCTCCGCCTCGAGGGCGTGGCCGCCGGCCGCCTCGAACCCCTCGTCCCGCGCGAGGAATTCTACCTGCGCCTGCTCCGCATGGGCCGCCGGCCCGATCCGGCCGATTTCATCGTCTCCCGCGCCCTCTTCCACCTCGAGGAGATGCTGTTCCGGAGCGAGGACGCGACCGGCCGCGCCGCCGCGTCACAAATCGCTGATGACCCGCCCGCCCCCGCCGGGCCATAACCGGCTCCAGTTTCCGGGGACCTCGCCATGCTTTTCGACCGCCGCCGCCTGCTCTCGACCGGGGCCGCCGGCCTCGCCTTCGCCGGCTTCGCCCGGCACGCGGCCGCCCAGGCCGCCGGCGAGGAGACCTACGTCAACGACATCGAGGGCTACGGCCCGCTGCGGCGGGACCCCAACGGCCTGCTCGACCTGCCCGAGGGCTTTTCCTACCGCATCCTCTCCCAGGGCGGCGAGACCATGGACGACGGCCTGCTGGTCCCGCAGAATTTCGACGGCATGGGCTGTTTCCCGCTCGACGGGACCCGCGTCGCCCTGGTCCGCAACCACGAACTGAAGGCCTCGCGCGCCACCCACCGCAACTGGGGCCCGGCCGGCTTCCGCCAGGAGCGCGCCGGCCTGATCGATGTCTCGAAGGCCTATGACGTGACCGGCGACGGCCGGGTCATCCCCGGCGGCACCACCACCCTGGTCTACGACATGGCCACCGGCCGCACCGAGCGGCAGTTCCTCAGCCTGACCGGCACCTCCACCAACTGCTGCGGCGGCCACACCCCGTGGGGCAGCTGGCTGACCTGCGAGGAGACCGAAGAGGCTCCCGGCGACGCCGACGTCGGCAAGCCGCACGGCTTCGTCTTCGAGGTGCCGGCCGGCGCCGCCGGCCTCGTCGAGGCCGCGCCGCTCAAGGCCATGGGCCGCTTCGACCACGAGGCGGTCTGCGTCGACCCGCGCACCGGCATCGTCTACCTGACCGAGGACAAGACCGACGGCCTGCTCTACCGCTTCATCCCCGAGGTCCCGGGCGAACTGGTCCGCGGCGGCCGGTTGCAGGCGCTGGGCTTCCGCGACCAGCCGGGGGCCGATTCGACCAACCATGAGACCCGCACCTGGTCGCCCGGCGACTGGCGCGACGCGGTGTGGATCGACCTCGACGAGGTGGAGAGCCCGAACGCCGACCTGCGCCACCGCGGCCACGCCGACGGCGCGGTGCGCATCGCCCGCGGCGAGGGAATCTTCTGGGCCGGCGACGGCTTCTACATGACCGCCACCTCGGGCGGCCCGCTGCGCCGCGGCCAGATCCTGCGCTATGTCCCCTCCCCCGACGAGGGTCGCCGCGGCGAGGACCGCCGCCCCGGCCGCCTGCAGCTGTTCGTCGAGAGCGCCAGCGAGAAGACGCTGAACATGGCCGACAACCTGACCGTGGCGCCGTGGGGCCATCTGGTGGTCTGCGAGGACAACTATTCGTCCGACATCCGCAACCACGTGAAGGGCGTCACCCCCGACGGCCGCGTCTACGCCATCGCCCGCAACGTCTTCTCCGGCAACGGCGAGTTCGCCGGGGCGGTGTTCTCGCCCGACGGCTCGACCCTGTTCGTCAACCTCTACTACCCGGGCCTGACCTACGCGATCACAGGCCCCTGGAGCGCGGTCCGGATATGAACAGGCGCGGCTGCGACCGCCGGACCAGCCACAGGTTCACCGTCGCGACCGCCAGCACGATCGCCGCCCCGGCCTGGTGCAGCGCGCCCAGCCACAGCGGCACGGCGTGGACCAGGGTGACGACGCCCAGCGCCGCCTGCAGCCACAGCGCCGCCGCCAGGGCGAAGGCGCTCGCGCCCAGCCCCTCGGCCAGCCGCCAGCGCCACGCCTGCACCGCGTACGCCGTGCCGGCGGCGAGCAGGACATAGGCCCCGATGCGGTGGTTGAACTGCACCAGCCCCTGGTCGTGCAGGAAGGCCAAGGCTCCCGCGCCCCACTCCACCGGCGGCAGGACGCCGCCGGCCATGGTCGGCCAATCGGTGTACACGAAGCCGGCCTTGGCCCCCGCGACCAGCCCGCCCAGCAGGCACTGGACGAAGATGGCGGCCAGCAGCAGCGCCGCCCCCCGGCTCCAGCCGACCGGCGAGCGCGAGGTCTCCTCGCCGTGCCACGCCTCCAGCCCTGTCCAGATCAGCCCGCCGAAGATCAGCAGCGCCAGGCCGAGGTGCACGGCCAGCCGCTCCGGGGCCACGTCGACCCGCTCGCTCAGCCCGCTCGACACCATCCACCAGCCGATCAGCCCCTGCAGACCGCCCAGCGCCAGCAGCACGAGGCAGCGCCCGATCAGCCGCCGCGGGATGCGCCGCATCGCCAGCAGGACGAGGAACGGCAGGGCGAAGGCCACCCCGATCAGCCGGCCGAGGAAGCGGTGCGCCCACTCCCACCAGAAGATGCCCTTGAACTCGCCCAGGGTCATGCCGGCGTTGACCTGCGCGTACTGCGGAATGGCGCGGTACTTGTCGAACGCCTCGGCCCAGTCGGCGGCGGTCATCGGCGGCAGGGCGCCCACGATCGGCTTCCACTCGGTGATCGACAGGCCCGAGCCGGTCAGGCGGGTGACGCCGCCCACCACCACCATGGCGAAGACCAGCGCCGCCACCGCCCACAGCCAGATCGCCGTCGCCCGGCTCTCGTCGCCCCCGAACAAACGCTTCATTCGACGCCCGCTGATCCGCTCGCTACAGTGCCGCGGCGCGACTGGCGGCGCCTCGGCCCGAGCGGTATGCCCGCCGACGGCGGCGAGATCGAGTCGCTTTTCGGCGTCGCTTCGCCGCAAGTCAGGAGAGCCGGGTGCAGTACGCCGACATCGTCATCGCCGTCCTCGGCGCCTTCTTCCTCGCCTGGCTGGCCGATGCGTTGACCGGCCGGCGGGGCCTGTTCGCCACCTCGCTGGTCTCGGGCGTGGGCGCGATCGCAGGCTGGTTCCTGGCCGTCCGCGTCTTCGCCGTCTCGACCATGGACCAGTGGGACTGGCTGCTGTGGTCGCTGGGCGTCGCCGTGGTCGCCCTGGTCGCCTTCTTCCTGTTCCGGAACAAGCGCTGATGGGTCCCCGCGCGCGCCGCTTCGTGGCCATGCTCGGGGTGCTGGCCTTCCTCGTCTTCTGGATCTGGGGGGCGCTCGCCCTGCGCAGCCTGCTGCCGCCGGGCCAGCTCATCGACCTGATCGTCTTCGCCGTCGCCGGCCTCGGCTGGGGCGTGCCGCTCTACCCGCTGTTCCGCTGGGCCGAGTCGGGAGGGAAGTAGGCGGGGTCCAAGGGAGGAAATGGTCGGAGCGACAGGATTCGAACCTGCGACCCCTTGACCCCCAGTCAAGTGCGCTACCAGGCTGCGCCACGCTCCGAGAGGCGCTCCCTATAGACGGGGGTTCGCCGCGCCGCAAACCCAAAAAGCGCCTGTCAGGCGGTTCGCGACAGCACCGCTTCCAGCCGCGCCCGCGCACCCTCCAGCTCGGCCAGCACCTGCCGCAGCCGGACCGCCGAAGCGCCAGCGGCGACCGGCGTCGGCGGCTCGGCCGAGGCCGTCCCGCCGCCCTCGGGCTCGAGGCTGACCAGCCCCTCCGGGTCGCCCCAGTGGGCCAGCTTGCGCAAGCCCTGCTCCCGGTGCAGCCGCTGCACGCCCTTGATGGTCAGCCCCTCGTCGTGCAGCAGCCGCTTGACCGCCTTCAGCAGCACGATGTCCTGCGGCCGGTAGAAGCGCCGCCCCCCGGCCCGCTTCAGCGGGGCGACGAAGCCGAACTTGGTCTCCCAGAAGCGCAGCACGTGCTGGGGCGCGCCGACCTCCTCGGCCGCCTCGGAAATGGTGCGGAAGGCGTTGGGGCTCTTGGCCACGGTCAGGCGGGCACGATGGCGTCGTGGACCCGGCCCTTCATGATCTGCGAGGCGCGGAAACTGATCACCCGGCGCGGATGGATCGCCGCCGGCTCGCCGGTCTTGGGGTTGCGGCCCATGCGGGCGCGCTTCTCGCGCACCTGGAAGACGCCGAAGCCGGACAGCTTCACGGTCTCGCCCCGCTCCAGCGATTCGACGATCAGCTCGAGGGTGCGCTCGACCAGCAGGGAGCACTCCTGGCGCGACAGCCCCACCTCCTCGTGGACGGCTTCACACAAATCCGCGCGGGTCAGGGTCTGCGCCAATGCTTGTCTCCCCCTTCGATGCTCAGTGCCGGCCATAAAAGGCCAGGCTCCGCGAAATGGAAAGGCGAAATGCGCCTCAGAGACGAAACGCGCACGCGCCCCAGGTCAGGCCGCCGCCCATGGCCTCGATCAGCACCATGTCGCCGCGCCTGATGCGGCCGTCCCGGATCGCCGTATCCAGCGCCAGCGGAATCGAGGCCGCCGAGGTGTTGGCGTGCTCGGCCACGGTCGTGACGACCTTGTTCTCGTCCAGCCCCAGCCGGTCGCCGACGCCCTTGATGATGCGTTGGTTGGCCTGGTGCGGCACGAACCAGTCGACGTCGGCGATCTCGATGCCCGAGGCCGCGCAGGCAGCGGTGATGGCCTCGGCGATGTTGACCACGGCGTGGCGGAAGACCTGGTTGCCGGCCATGCGCAGGTGGCCGACCGAGCCCGTCGTGGCCGGGCCGCCGTCGACGTACAGCAGGTCGGTCTTGGAGCCGTCGCAGCGCAGGGCGAAGCCGAGCAGGCCCTTGTCGGTCTTCTCTCCCGTGCCGACGCACGGCTCCAGCACCATGGCCCCGGCGCCGTCGCCGAACAGGACGCAGGTCGACCGGTCGGTCCAGTCCATCAGCCGGGTCATCTCCTCGGCGCCGATGACCAGGGCGCATTTGGCGATGCCGCGGGCCACGAATCCGTCGGCGACGCTCAGCGCATAGACGAAGCCCGAGCACACCGCCTGCACGTCGAAGGCGGGGCAGACCGGCACGCCCAGCTTGCGCTGCACGATCGAGGCGGTGGCCGGGAAGGTCATGTCCGGGGTGGTCGTGGCCACCACGATCAGGTCGACGTCCTCCGGCCTGCGGCCGGCGTCCTCCAGCGCCCGCCGGGCGGCGGCCACCGCCAGGTCGCTGGTCGGCTCGTCGTCGCGGGCGCGGTGGCGCTGGCGGATGCCGGTGCGCTCGACGATCCACTCGTCCGAGGTGTCGACGATCCTGGCGAGGTCGGCGTTGGTGACGACCTGTTCCGGCAGGTAGGAGCCGACGCCGGTCACGGCGCTGCGGGTGACGCTCACTGGGAAGTCTCCATGGCCGGGCCGGCTTCCGGCGCGGCCGGCTGTTCGAGCACGGCGGTCAGGCGGTTCAGGCTGTGACCCACCTTGGCGAGGTAGTCGCTGCGGGCCAGCTCCACGGCGATGCGGATGGCGTTCCCGAAGCCGCGCGCGTCGGCGCCGCCGTGGCTCTTCACCACGATGCCGTTCAGGCCCAGCAGCGGTCCGCCGTTGACCGCGGCGGGGTCGATCTTCTGGCGCATGCGGCGCAGCGCCGGCAGGGCCAGCAGGGCCCCGGCCCGGGCCATCGGCCCCGAGGTCAGGGCCTCCTTCATCAGCGTCGAGATGAAGCGCGCCACGCCCTCGGCGGTCTTAAGGGCGATGTTGCCGGTGAAGCCGTCGGTGACGACCACGTCCACCGTGCCCCTGGCGATGTCGTCGCCCTCGACGAAGCCGCGGTAGTCGAGGCCGAAGCCGCCTTCGCGCAGGATGCGCGCGGCCTCGCGCACCTCCTCGTGGCCCTTCATGTCCTCCGAGCCGACGTTGAGCAGGCCGATGGTCGGACGCTCCACGCCGTGCACCGCCTGATGGAAGGCCTCGCCCATGATGGCGAACTCGACCAGCTGCTCGGCGTCGCTCTCGATATTGGCGCCGACGTCCAGCACCGCTGTCACGCCGCGCTGCGTCGGCCAGCTCGCGACGATGGCGGGTCGCTCCAGCCCGTGGGCGGACATGCGCAGGATCAGCTTGGAGATGGCCATCAGGGCGCCGGTGTTGCCCGCCGAGACCACGGCTCCGGCCTCGCCTGCCTTCACCGCCTCGATGGCGTTCCACAGGCTGGAGCCCTTGCCCCGGCGCATCGCCTGGGCCGGCTTCTCGTCCATGGCCACCACCTTGTCGGTATGGCGGATTTCACAGATGTCGTCCGCCAACCCGGCCTTGCCCAGCTCCGCGCGGATGGCCGCTTCGTCGCCGTGCAGCAGGAAGCGGACGCCCTCCCCCCCGTGGCGCTTCAGGTAGTCCTTCACGCCTCCCACCACGACGGGCGGGCCGTGATCCCCGCCCATGGCGTCGAGCGAAATCAGTACGGGGGAAGGCAAGCGGGTTCGACTCCATCGCGCCCCGGGCAGGGGCGCTGGTCAGCAGCGACGATACCGCCGCTTCGGGGGGATGCAACCGGGCGGACGCTGCGTCAACCTTCGTCGTCGGCGCGCAGTTTCCGCAACACGGCGAAAGGCGAGATTTCCGCCGGCTCGGGCGGCTGGACGAATTCGGCGCCCGGCTTGCGAGGAAACGGGTCCAGCCGCAGGGCCAGTTGCTCCACCGCGTACTGACCCAGATCGACGCGGCCGTCCTCGATCAGGTCGGGCGATTCGTCGTCGACGGTGATGACGATCTCCTCGGTTTCGGCCTCGTCCGCCTCGGCCAGGGCGACCGAGAAGGGCTCGTCGATCTCCAGCGGCAGCGGCTCCAGGGTGATGCCGCAGGTCTGCGCCAGCCGCGCCCGCAGCCGGCCGCTCAGCCTCCAGCCGGCCGCGGCGGGGGCCAGGGTCATGTCGGCCGCGAAGGCGTCCAGCGAGGCCAGGTCCAGCGCCCTGGCTATCCGGGCCCGGGCCGCCGCGTCGGGGATCAGGGTCCGGCTCAGACCGGCGCCGACCTGATGCAGCCGGACGGGCTCGCTGTAGGGGAGTTCGGGAGTGCTCATCCTTCCACCTTGGCCCAGTCGGGCGCCGCCAGCACGGCCTGCAACGCCTGCCCGGCCAGCCGGCTCCGGCTGGCGATCGCATAGGCCGCGAGCGCCGGCGCGCCGGGCGCCGCCGGGTCCTCGTAGACGTTGCGCCCGAGCGCCGCCGCCAGACCGGCCGCGTCGCCGCCGCGCAGCGGCGCTTCCCACGCGGTCATGCTGCCGTAGAGCGACTCGCCCAGCTTGCGCATCTTCTTGCCCACCGAGATGTCGCCGACGCCGAGCTCGCGCAGCGCGTGGTCGAGCGCCGAGACGTAGGTGTCGAACAGCTCCTGACCGGCGTCGGCCCCGCGCGGCCCCTCGTCGCGCAGCCGCATGGTCAGCAGCAGGACGTGCAGGGTGTAGAGCTGGAAGCGCGCGTCGATGCGGTCGGCGACGCCCAGCCGCATGTAGAAGGCGGGCTGGCGCGCCTGGCGCACCGCGTGTTCGTAGAGGCTTTCGCCAAGCCGGCCGCGGCGCGCCCGGAACAGATTCTGAAGCATGATCCGCGGCCCCTTTTCCGCCGCGCCGTTGAACTAAGGCTCGGGTCCGGTTAGGTCAAAGACCTTGTTCTCTCGCAGGCGTCGTCCATGCTCCGCACCAAGCTCCTCATCGCCGCCTTTTCGGCCGCGGCCCTGACGGCGGCCTGCGCCCCCGTGGTGGGCCAGAACGGCTTCCAGGCGGTCGACGCCCGACCGACCGACATCGTCGCCGGGACCGACACCCGCGAGACCGTGCTGACCAAGCTCGGCACGCCGTCGACGACCTCGACCTTCGAGAGCGACAGCATCTGGTACTACATGAGCCAGGTGACCGAGAAATATACCTACAACCGGCCGCAGGTGACCCAGCGGACGGTCACCGAGATCACGTTCAACGACGCCGGCCAGGTCGCCGCCGTGCGCACCCTCGGTCTCGAGGACGGCCAGCGCGTGGCCATGAACGGACGCGAGACCCCGACCCGCGGCCGCCAGCTGACCATCCTCGAACAGCTGCTCGGCAATGTCGCCCGGGGCCAGATGCCGCGCACCGAGGAAGACATCCCGGGCCAGCGCCGCCCGGACTAGGATGACATCCCGGGGGATGATGGAACGGCTCGCAATCGCCGGCCTGTTCCTGTCCGGGCTGTTCGCCGCGCCGATTGGCATTCTGACCAACTGCACAGGCGGCGAGGCCGATCTCGCCCAGTTGCCGATATTCCTTGTCCCGGCGCTCCTCAGCGCGATCGCGCTGGTCCTGCTTCGTCCGAGCGGAAGGCTCAGGCTGCTGGCGCTCCTGGCGGCGACGCCTTTGCTGATCGTCGCGATGACCCTCGTCAACGCGGCCTGGGGATGGTTCAGGCGGGGCGAGACCGCTTGCCAGAGCCTCTACGGCCACCCCTATCCGGCCGACGGAAGCGAGGGCCTGACGCCCTATATGCTTGCCCTCATTGCGGTGATCCTTCTGCTCGGCGGCGCGTCCTTCCTCCCCCGGAAGAATTGACGCCCCGGAGTCATCTCCGGGGCGTCGTTTCCAGTTTCACCGGCAGCAGCGCCGGGAACAGGGCGATCAGACGATCTTGCCGCTCGCCAGCACCGCCAGCAGCAGCAGCGCGACGATGTTGGTGATCTTGATCATCGGGTTCACCGCCGGACCGGAGGTGTCCTTGTAGGGATCCCCGACCGTATCGCCCGTCACCGCGGCCTTGTGGGCCTCGGAGCCCTTGCCGTGGACGACGCCGTTGCGGTCGGTGAAGCCTTCCTCGATCACCTTCTTGGCGTTGTCCCATGCGCCGCCGCCCGAGGTCATCGAGATGGCCACGAACAGGCCGGTGACGATGACGCCCATCAGCATGGCGCCGAGGGCGGCGAAGGCGTTGGCCTTGTCCGGCTGGATCATCATCACGACCACGAACAGCACGATCGGCGACAGCACCGGCAGGAGCGACGGCACGATCATCTCGCGGATCGCCGCCCCGGTCAGGATATCGACCGCCCGGCCGTACTCGGGCTTGACCTCGCCGGTCATGATGCCCGGGTTCTCGCGGAACTGGCGGCGCACCTCGGCGACGACCGATTCCGCGGCGCGGCCCACCGCCGTCATCGACAGGCCGCCGAACAGGAAGGGCAGCAGCCCCCCGAACAGCAGGCCGACCACGACGTAGGGGTTGGCGAGGTCGAAGGCGACCGCGCCGAGGCCGTCGAAGAAGCTGCCCGGCGCCGCCTCGGCGGCGAAGTGCTTCAGGTCCTCGGTGTAGGCGGCGAACAGCACCAGGGCGCCGAGGCCGGCCGAGCCGATGGCGTAGCCCTTGGTCACCGCCTTGGTGGTGTTGCCGACGGCGTCCAGCGCGTCGGTCGAGGTGCGGACTTCCGGCGGAAGACCGGCCATCTCGGCGATGCCGCCGGCGTTGTCGGTGACCGGGCCGAAGGCGTCCAGGGCCACGATCATGCCGGCGACGCCGAGCATGGTGGTGGTGGCGATGGCGATGCCGAACAGGCCGGCCAGCTGGTAGGTCACCACGATGCCGACGATGATGGTCAGCGCCGGCAGGGCCGTCGATTCCAGCGACATGGCCAGACCCTGGATGACGTTGGTGCCGTGGCCCGAAACCGAGGCGTTGGCCACCGACTTCACCGGGCGGTAGTTGGTGCCGGTGTAGTATTCGGTGATCACCACGATGGCGGCGGTGACGGCGAGGCCGACCATGCCCGACCAGAACAGGCTCATCGGCTCGATGGTCAGGCCGCCGGAGGTGACGACCGGGCCGAGGATGTCCTCGCCGCGCAGGTACTGGAACAGGCCGAAGATGGCCGCGATCGACAGCACGCCGGTGACGATCAGGCCCTGGTAGAGGGCGCCCATGATGTTCTGCGACTTGCCGAGGCGGACGAAGAACGAGCCGATCACCGAGGTGACGATGCACACCGCGCAGATCAGCAGCGGCAGCAGCATCATGGCTTCCACATAGGGCTGGCCGCGGAAGAAGATCGCCGCCAGCACCATGGTGGCGACCGTGCTCACCGCATAGGTCTCGAACAGGTCGGCGGCCATGCCGGCGCAGTCGCCGACGTTGTCGCCGACGTTGTCCGCGATGGTCGCCGCGTTGCGGGGGTCGTCCTCCGGGATCCCGGCCTCGACCTTGCCCACCATGTCGCCGCCCACGTCGGCGCCCTTGGTGAAGATGCCGCCGCCCAGACGGGCGAAGATGGAGATCAGCGAGGCGCCGAAGCCCAGCGCCACGAGGCCGTCGATGACCGCGCGGTCGGTCGGCTCGAAGCCGGCGCCGAGGGTCAGGAAGGCGAAGTAGCCGGCCACGCCGAGCAGGGCCCCGCCGGCCACGAACATGCCGGTGATGGCGCCCGAGCGGAACGCCAGGTCCAGCCCCTTCGACAGGCTCTCGGAGGCGGCCTGGGCGGTGCGCACATTGGCCCGGACGGAGATCAGCATGCCGGCGAACCCGGCCGCGCCCGACAGCACCGAGCCGATCAGGAAGCCGATGGCCGCCCACGGACCGATCAGCAGCCAGGCTGCGATCAGGATCACCACGCCGACGATGCCGATGGTGGTGTACTGCCGACGCAGGTAGGCCGAGGCGCCCTCCTGGATCGCCGCGGCGATCTCGCGCATCCGGTCGGAACCGGTGGAGGCCTTCATCAAGGCGGCGGTCTGGACGGCTCCGTAAAGCACCCCCAGTCCGCCTGCGGCTATGACAAGCCACAGATAGCTACTCATGGTGTTTCCAAACCCTGTTTCGTTGAGGCGCCCGGCCCTTGGCGCGGGGGGCGTTTTCGCCTCTCACCGCCTTCCGGTCCCCCCGTGCGCGACGGACGCGAGTTGCGTCCCTGGGGAATTGCGGCGGAACGGTGCCAAATGCGTCCGTGTGACGCAACAGGGTTGGTGAACGGCGATCAGCCGGCGCGGACGCCGGTCCGGCGACGCGGAGCCTGGCTGACGACCTCGACCCGGGTGACCGCGCCGCGCCCCGCGATCGTGGCCGCCGCCCGCATCAGGCTGGCCGACAGGGCCGCCGCGTCGAGGCGGGTCCAGTCATTCTCGATCACGAACGGCGTGCGGTGCCCGGCCCGGACCAGGGCGTCGCGCAGGAAGGGCTCCTTGAGCCGCATCGACTCGGGGGTCGCCGAACCGCCCAGATGCAGACGCAGCGAGACGAAGACATAGTTGCGCAGCCGGCCGCCGACGATGACGGGCAGGCCGACGCCGGAGACGTTCAGGCTCCCGCCCGAAGGCGGATCGTCCGAGGCCATGGCCGGGCCGGCGGCGGAAGCCGCCAGCACGGCGGGGGCGGCGATCAGGTCACGGCGGCGCATGCCCGGATGCTGCGGCGGCCGTCTTGAGATTTCGTTGTCAGCCGTGGGTGAAGCCGGTCTGCTCGAGACTCACAGGCTTGCCCGCGAATCGGGCGACGACGCCGGCGCCGGGAACAACCCGGCCGATGCGGGTCAGGCGGATGTGGCGACGCTCCGCCTCCCGCCGCGCGGCCGCCTCGTCGCGCGCCGCCACGGTGAAGGCGATCTCGTAGTCGTCGCCGCCGACGACGAGCCGTTCCAGCGCCGCCTGCTCGTCCACCCGCCCCTCGAACCAGGCCGTGCCCGCCAGCGACAGGGGCGTCAGCTCCAGGTCGATCTCGATCCCGACCCCGCTCGCCGCGGCGAGGTGGCCGAGGTCCGCGATCAGGCCGTCCGAGATGTCCAGCGCGGCCGTGGCGAGGTCGCGGATCACCGGCGCGAAGGCCACGGGCGGGGCCGGCGTCCGATAGTGGTCGACCAGCGCGCCCAGCCGCTCGGGCTCCAGCGACAGCTTGCCCTGCGCCGCCTGCAGCCCCAGCCAGCCGTCGCCAATGGCCCCGGTGACGAAGACGCCGTCGCCCGGGCGGGCGCCCGCGCGGGCCGCGGCCTTTCCCTTCGGACTCCAGCCCAGCGCGGTGATCGAGAAGCTGGCCGGGCCCGGAGTAACGACCGTGTCCCCTCCGAGCAGCCAGACGCCATAGGCCTTCTGATCGCCGCGCAGCCCGTCGACGAAGGCCGTGCGCTCGGGCCAGCCGCAGCGCTCGGACCAGCAGCAGGCGAGCAGATAGCCGAACGGCTCCGCCCCCTTGGCCGCCAGATCCGACAGGTTCACCCGCAGCAGCTTGCGGGCCACTGTGTCCAGCGGGTCCTCGGGCAGGAAGTGCACGCCCTCGACGATGACGTCCTTGGTCAGGACGAGATCGAAGCCCGGGCGCGACGGCAGGACGGCGACATCGTCGGCCAGCCCCCTTCCCCACTCCGGATGGGCCAGCGGCGCCAGCAGGCGACGGATGGTCTCGAACTCGCCGGCGACGTCGATGGCGGCCATCTTCGCCTACCGCGCCGCGTCGCGGACGTCCCGGGCGACGCCGTCCAGCGCCGCGTTGACGAACCGGGCCTCGGCGTCGTCGAAGAAGGCCTTCGCCAGCTCGACGTATTCGTCGATGACGATCTCGCGCGGGACTTCCTGACGCTCGCGCAGCTCCCACGCCCCGGCGCGCAGCAGCGCCCTCAGGGTGGAATCGAGCCGCTCCAGCCGCCAGTTGGAGGCCAGCCGCGCCTTGATGGCGGCGTCGATGTCGCGCTGGCGTTCGACCACGCCCCGGACCACGTCGGCGAACCAGGCCTCGTCCGCCTCGGCCAGCGGCTGACCCTCGATGTCGGCGTCGAAGCGGTGGTTGGCGAACTCGCTGATCACCGTCTCCACCCCCTCGCCGGCCAGCTCCATCTGGTAGAGGGCCTGGACGGCGGCGAGGCGCGCCACGGTGCGGGCCCGACGCTGGCGTGAGGTCAGTTCCGGCTCGGCGCGGGACTTCTCGGCCTCGGCGAGCTGCTCGAGGACGGACTGGAGGCTGTTGGGTTCGGTCACGATCCCAGTCCTACCCGCAGCCGCTTGCGCAGCGCAATCAGGTCCAGACAGGCGCGCGCCGCGCCGCCGCCCTTGTCCCCCTCGCTGCGCCGCGCCCGGGCCCAGGCCTGGTCCTCGTCCTCGGTGGTCAGGATGCCGTTGCCGATGGCGATTCCCTTGAGGCCGAGATTGCGCAGGCCGGCGGCCGACTGATCGGCGACGATCTCGAAATGGTAGGTCTCGCCGCGGATCACTGTGCCGAGCGCGACATAGCCGTCGTAGCGCGGCGCGGTCGGCAGGCGGGCGGCGTCGTCGGCCATGGCGATGGCGGTCGGAATCTCCAGCGCGCCGGGAACGGAGACGACGTCGAAGTCCACGCCCTGGGCGCGCAGGGCGTCGGTCGCCCCGTCCAGCAGGGCGTCGGCGAGGGCGTCGTAGAAGCGCGCCTCGACAATGAGGACGCGCAGGGGTTCGCTCACGATTGGTCTTCTCCGTCCATGTCGCGCCAGCCGACGATGCGCAGGCCGTAGCCCTCGATGGCGGCGGGTTCGGGGCGCGTGGAGCTCATCACGATCATGTCGCGCACGCCGAGGTCCTTGAGGATCTGCGCGCCGACGCCGTAGTTGCGGATCGAGCGGTCCGCCGCGGTGGGCTTGTCGCCGCCGGCCAGCCGCTCGGCCAGACCGCGCAGCTCCGGATCGCGCAGGAAGACGGTGACGCCGGGACCCGGGTGCTCGCTGATCGCCTTCAGGGCGCGCGGAATGTAGGCCTGACGGGACTCGACGTGGCCCAGCAGGTCGGCGGCGAAATCGACCTGGTGCATGCGCACCAGCGTCGGCTTGCCGGCCTCGATCTTGCCGTGGACGAGGGCGACGTGCTCCACGCCCTCGATGACGTTGCGGTACAGCATCAGCCGGAACGGCCCGCCGTGGACGCTCTCGAACGGTGTGTCCATGACCCGCTCGATCAGCCTTTCGGTGCGCCGGCGGTAGGCGATCAGGTCGGCGATGGTGCCGATCTTCAGCCCGTGCAGCTGGGCGAAGGCGACCAGATCCGGCATCCGGGCCATGGTGCCGTCGTCGTTCATGATCTCGCAGATCACGCCGGCGGGGGTCAGGCCGGCCATGCGGCTGATGTCGACGGCGGCCTCGGTGTGGCCGGTGCGGACCAGCACCCCGCCCTCCTTGGCCACCAGCGGGAAGATGTGGCCCGGCGAGACGATGTCGTCCGCGCCCTTGGACGGATCCACGGCGATCTGGACGGTGCGGGCGCGGTCGGCGGCGCTGATCCCTGTGGTCACACCCTCCTTCGCCTCGATCGAGACGGTGAAGGCCGTGCCCATGCCGGCGCGGTTCTCGGCGGCCATCGGCGGCAGGCGCAGCTGCCGGGCGCGGTCGGCGGTGATTGCCAGGCAGATCAGGCCCCGCGCGTGGCGGGCCATGAAGTTGATCTGGTCCGGGGTCGCGAACTGGGCCGGGATGATGACGTCGCCCTCGTTCTCGCGATCCTCGGCGTCGACGAGGATGTAGGGCCGCCCGTTGCGGGCGTCCTCGAGGATGTCCTCGATGGGACTGATCGGGCTGTCGTTCATATTGGCCGCCAGTTGCATCAGGCCGTCTCCTGCCACCGCGCGAGGTATCGCGCCAGCATGTCGATCTCGAGGTTGACCGCGTCGCCGGCCTTCAGGCCGCCGAGGGTGGTCGACTCCCACGTATGCGGGATGATGTTGACGCCAAAGGTTCGGCCCTCGACCGCGTTCACGGTCAGGGACACGCCGTCGACGGTGATCGAGCCCTTGGGCGCAATGAAGCGATGCAGCGGCGCCGGCGCTTCGATGTCGATGCGATGCGACCCGCCTTCCGGCGCCACCGACACCACCCGGCCGAGCCCGTCGACATGGCCCGAGACGATGTGCCCGCCCAGTTCGTCGCCGAGCTTCGCCGCCCGCTCGAGGTTGACCCGGTCGACTTCCTTCCAGCCGCCGAGCGTGGTCTTCGACAGGGTCTCGTTGGAAACCTCGACGGCGAACCAGCCCGGCCCGGTCTCGGTGACGGTCAGGCAGCAGCCGGCGTGGCTGATCGAGGCGCCGAGGTCGATGCCCGCCGTGTCCCAGGCGGTCTCGATCTCGTAGCGCCGGTCGCGGGCGGTCTGCTCGACCTTCCGGACGCGGCCGATGTCGGTGACGATGCCGGTGAACATTCAGATGCGCTCGTAGCGTTCCCACAGGTCGTCGCCCAGCGGTTCGGCCGACACGCGGCGGAACTTGGGGGCGTCGGCCAGCTTTGCAAGCGCCAGGGCCGCGACGCAGGGCCGCCCCTCCCCGCCCAGCAGGATCGGCGCCCGGAACCACTCCAGCCGATCCACAAGTCCCGCGCGCAGGAAACTGGCCGCCACCTGCCCGCCGCCCTCGATCAGCAGCGAGGCGGCGCCGGCGCGGCGGATGGCCTGCAGAGCGGCCTCCGGCGAAGGGCGACCGCCGGGGGCTTCGACCCGCTCGACCCGGGCCTGCCCGACGGCCCCCGGCTCGGCGGCGGTCAGGATGAGGGTGTCGGCCTGCGCGACCCTGGCCGTCGGCGGCGTGCGCAGCCGACTGTCGAGGATGACGCGCAGCGGCTGGTCGACCGGACGGCCCGGCAGGCGGGCGGTCAGTTCGGGATCGTCGGCCAGCACCGTCTCCACCCCGACGAGAATGGCGTCGTGCGCCGCGCGCAGGCGATGCCCCTCCAGCCGCGGCGCCTCGCCGGTGATCCATTTCGACTCGCCGGACGCCGTGGCGATCCGTCCGTCGAGGGAGGTCGCCAGCTTAAGGGTCACCGACGGGCGCATCAGCGCGGGCCGGACTCGTCGTCCAGACCCTCGTCGCCGAGGAAGCGGGCGAAGTCGCCGGTATGGCGGAAGTCCCTGTAGACCGAGGCGTAGCGGACGTAGGCCACCTCATCGACCGACTTCAGCGCCTTCATGATGAAGTCGCCGACGGTCGAGGACGGGATTTCGGTCTCGCCGAGGCTTTCCAGCTGGCGGACGATGCGGCTGACCAACTGCTCGATCTGCTCGGGCTGGACCGGCCGCTTGCGCAAGGCGATGCCCAGCGAGCGCTCCAGCTTGTCGCGGTCGAACGGCGTCCGGCGGCCGTTGCGCTTCAGGATGACCAGCTCGCGCAGCTGGACCCGCTCGAAGGTGGTGAAGCGCCCGCTGCACTGCGGGCAGGAGCGCCGGCGGCGGATGGCCGCGCCGTCGTCGGACGGGCGGCTGTCCTTCACCTGGGTGTCCGCATTTCCGCAGAAGGGGCACTTCATCGGGCGCTATCCATAGATCGGGAAGCGGCGGGTGAGCTCGCGCACCTTGGCCGCCACGCGCTGCGACACGGCCGCGTCGGCCTCGTCGCCGCCCTTCATCGAGTCGATGACGTCGGCGATCCAGTGGCCGACCTGCTGGAACTCGCCGACCCCGAAACCCCGGGTCGTGCCCGCCGGGGTCCCGAGCCGCACGCCCGAGGTGACGGTGAACGGCGCGGTGTCGAACGGCACGCCGTTCTTGTTGCAGGTCATCAGGGCGTGCTCCAGCGCCGCCTCCGTGGCCTTCCCGGTGACGCCCTTGGGCCGCAGGTCGACCAGCATCAGATGGCTGTCCGTGCCGCCCGAGACGATCTCCGCGCCCCGCTCGACCAGCACGGCCGCCAGGGCCCGGGCGTTGTCGACCACCTGCCGGGCATAGGCCTTGAACTCGGGCTTCAAAGCCTCGCCGAAGGCCACGGCCTTGGCGGCGATGACGTGCTCCAGCGGGCCGCCCTGCAGGCCCGGGAACACCGCCGAGTTGATCTTCTTGCCCAGCTCTACGTCGTTGGACAGCACCATGCCGCCACGCGGGCCGCGCAGGGTCTTGTGGGTGGTGGTGGTGACCACATGGGCGTGCGGCAGCGGGTCGGGATAGACGCCGCCGGCGACGAGGCCGGCGTAGTGCGCCATGTCGACCATCAGGTATGCGCCCACGCTGTCGGCGATCTCGCGGAAGCGTTTGAAGTCGATGTGGCGGCTGTAGGCCGAGGCGCCGGCGAGGATCAGCTTCGGCTTCTCCTGCTCAGCCATCTGCGCCACGTGGTCGTAGTCGATCAGGTGATCGTCCTCGCGGACCTTGTAGGTCACCGGCCGGAACCACTTGCCCGACTGGTTGGCGGGCGAGCCGTGGGTCAGGTGGCCGCCGCAGGCCAGATCCATGCCAAGGAAGGTGTCGCCGGGCGTCAACAGGGCCTGGAAGACGGCCTGGTTGGCCTGGGCGCCCGAGTGCGGCTGCACGTTGGCGAAGGCGCAGTTGAACAGCTGTTTCGCCCGCGACCGGGCCAGATCCTCGGTGACATCGACGTATTCGCAGCCGCCGTAGTAGCGGCGGCCCGGATAGCCTTCCGCGTACTTGTTGGTCAGCACCGAGCCCTGCGCCTCCAGCACCGCCCTGGAGACGATGTTCTCGGAGGCGATCAGCTCGATCTGCTCCTGCTGACGCCGCAACTCGCCCTGGATGCCGCCGAAAATGTCGGGATCGGCGTCGGCGAGAGGCTTCGAGAAGAAGGCGTCGTGGGTGAAGGCGGTCACTGGAATCCCCGGCGTTTGCGGCCCGTTCATTTACGCCGCGCCACCTTCGGCCACAACATCTTGTGGGTCACCGCGACAGAAGCGCCCGTTTGAGCTTGGCCAGCGCCACCCGCTTCAGCCCCTCCGGCTCCATCGCCGGGCCCATGGCCGAGACTTCGACGCCGGTGGCGACGTGGACGGCCGAGCATTTCAGGTACGACCCGTGACGGGTCAGCTCGAGGATGACCTCGCCGAGCTCCGGATCACGCGGCGGCAGGGCGGCGCGCCACGTTGCAGTGGGTCCAGAGCCTGTCCATGGCGGCGACGAGGTCGTCCATCATGGCGTCGTCGTGGTTGGGCGACGGGGTGAAGCGCAGCCGCTCGGTGCCCTTGGGCACGGTCGGGTAGTTGATCGGCTGGACGTAGATGCCGAAGTCCTCGAGCAGCAGGTCCGAGATCATCTTGGTGTGCACCGGATCGCCGACGAACACCGGCACGATGTGGCTCTCCGACGGCATCACCGGGATGCCGGCCTCGGCGAGGCGGCGTTTCAGTTCGGCGGCGCGTTCCTGATGG
>JAEYTA010000114.1 GCA_023434265.1 Pseudomonadota bacterium | reverse complement strand
CCGCCGACGCCGCGCGCCTGGGCCGCGAGGTTCCCGCCCGTCGCGCCCGCGCCCTCGCGCTCGCCGCGGTGCGCGAGACTTTCGAGGAGACCGGTCTGCTCCTCGCCGAGCCCGCCCCCGTCGCCTCGGTCCCCGGGGCGTGGCGCGCCTTCCGGGCCGAGGGGGCGCTGCCCGACCTCGCCGCCCTGTCCTACATCGCCCGCGCCGTCACCCCGCCGGGCCGGACGCGCCGCTTCGACGCCCGCTTCTTCCTGGCCAACGCCGCCGCCCTGCTGCATCCCGAGCCCAGCGCCGGCTGCGGCGAACTGGACGAGATCGCCTGGATTCCGCTCGACGAGACCGCCGCCCTCGACCTGCCGGCCATCACCCGCTTCGTCCTCGGCGAGGTCCGCGCCCGTCTTGTCCAACCCGACCGCGCGCTGCCCTTCGTGCGCATGGTGCGCGGCCGCCACCAGGTCGACCATCTCGACTGACCGTCCCTGACGTGGACGCGCGTCCCGGTTGTGGAGTCGCCCGGTTCGGGTCTCTACTGCGCCGAGGCCCGGAGAGACCGCATGCGCCCCATCCTGCTCGCCCTCGTCCTCGCCGTCGCCGTTCCGGCCGCGCCGGCCGCCGCACAGGCCCCCGCCGCCGCCGCCCAGGCCGCGGTCGACCAGCCCGACCGCCTGACCTTCACCGACCTCTACTGGGGCCGGACGGTGCAGGAGTGGTCGATCCCCCGCGGCGGCGAGGGCCGCTGGTCCCAGGCCGACGGCAAGAGCGAGGTCTTTCCCGTCTCAGGGGCCGAGTTCGACCGCCTCCGCGAGATCTTCCGGCCCTACGAGGGCGTCCGCTTCCAATGCGAGCGGGTCATCGCCGATGGCCCCTACGGCACGGTGACGTGGTCGCAGGACGGCCACGAGGACCAGCAGCTGCGCTGGGACGCCGGCTGCGTCACCGGGGACGCCGCCGACGTCTTCCGCCGCCTCGACGAGGCCGAAGCCCTGCTCAGGTCGCTGCGCGACCGCTGATCACTCCGCCACCGGCCGCGCCAGGTCGAACTCGACCCGGAAGAACCGCCCCTCGGGCCGGCGCAGCTCATAGGCGAACATCCGCCCCGGGTGCACCTCCATGGCCCAGACATTGGTGGTCGAGACCTCCGCCCCGCCGGCGCGGAACTGGGCGATCGACTCGGCGTCGACCGGAAACCCCTGCCGCGCCGCCGTGCCCGGCCCGGCCGTGTCGCCGCCGTACATGTGGTAGCCGTGGATCTCGCCCTGCTCGTCGCGGTGGTCGTGTTTCAGCCGCAGCCCCGACGCCGTCCGCGTCACCACCCAGCGCCGCGACCGGTCCGCCCCGACGGCGAAGGGAATGCCGACCTCGTCGGGAGCGCAGTCGCGCACGTGCATGACCAGCCGCTGGCCGCGGAAGTCGGCGTCGGCCGCGTCGGTCGAGACCACGCGGCCCTCGAAGCGCTGCCCGCACAGCGCCTGCAACCGGGCCATGAAGGCGTCCGGCGGGTGCACCGGCTCCGGCGCCGTGGCGCAGGATGACAGAACGAGGGCGGCGACGACGGGCGCGGCGGACAGGGCTTTCATGCCGCGACAGTGGCCCGCGCCGCGCCTCCGCTCAAGGCGACCATCCGCCCGTTGACTTCGGAGCGCGCCTGAGTATGTTCCGCGCCTCTCATTTCAGCGGCTTTCGCCGTCGCAAAGGTAATTCCCGATGGCCAAACCGGCTTCCATCAAGATCCGCCTGAACTCCACGGCGGACACCGGCTTCTTCTACGTCACCAAGAAGAACGCCCGCACCATGACCGAGAAGATGGTCGTCAAGAAGTACGACCCGGTCGTGAAGAAGCACGTCGAATTCAAGGAAGGCAAGATCAAGTAAGCGCTTGATCCCCTGACGGATTTCAGAACGCCCGGTCAGCGATGGCCGGGCGTTTTTCGTTGTCGGCTGTGGTAGTGTCGCCTGATGCAGGATCCGGACGACCAGCCAGACGCCGAGACTCCCGAGTCGGAGACTCCCATCCAGAGAGCCCTCCGCCTGAAGCAGGCGGCGATCGAGGCCCGCGCCAAACCGCCTCGCGGCGGCCGCTTCCAACGCGAGCAGGCCGCCCGCATCGCCGCCGGCAAATCAAGACCCTGGATGAGCCGGTAGCGCCCTAGGCCGCCCGCGCGATCACCTGGTTCCGACCGCGGCTCTTGGCCTCGTACACCCCCTCGTCGGCCCGCTTCAGCAGGGCCTCCGGCGTGTCGCCGCCGGCGCCGTCGCTGGCCGCCACCCCGATCGAGACGGTGATCGACAGCGCCTCGGCCCCGCCCATGATCGGGAAGGGCGTCGTCGCCACGTCGCGGCGGATGCGTTCGGCGACGCGCTGCGCCGCCTCCAGCGGGGCCCCCGGCATGACCACCACGAACTCCTCGCCGCCCAGTCGGCACGGCAGGTCGATGGCCCGCACGTTCGTCGCCAGCCGCACCGCGAACTCGCGCAGCACCTCGTCGCCGGCGTCGTGGCCGAAGCCGTCGTTGACCGCCTTGAAGTGGTCGATGTCCATGACCAGCACGGCCACCTGGTCGCCGCCCTGCCCGGCCCGACCGACCAGCGCCTGCAGCTGCCCGGCCATGTAGCGCCGGTTGTGCAGCCCGGTCAGGGCGTCGGTCACCGCCATCTCCAGGCTGTAGTCCAGCTTCTGCTTGAGGAAGTCGGCGTAGCGCTTGCGGCGGATCTGGGTGCGCGCCCGCGCCTCCAGCTCCTCGGCGTCGACCGGACGCGGCAGGATGTCGTTGACGCCCAGCTCCAGCGCCTTGACCAGCCGCGGCCGGTCGGCCGGGTCGACCACCGCCAGGATTGGCGTGCGCCGCGTCGCCTCGGTCGAGCGCACCTGCGCCACCAGCCTCAGCCCGTCGAACTCGGCGCTCGACACATTGATGATCATCAGGTCGATCGGCCCGCGCGCGGCGACCAGCGCCGCCGCCGGATCCGGCTCGGCCACCGGCCGGTGCTCGGTCGCCAGCTGGGTCACGATCTTCTCCGCCTGGCGGGGATTGTCGTCGACCACCAGCACCCGGCCGCCGACGGCGCGCAGCCGCCCGGCCCCGTCGGTGTCGACCCCGAAGCGGCGCCCGCTCTCCTCGCGCTCGCGCAGCTCGTCCATCACCGCCTTCAGCCGCACCAGCGACTTGACCCGGGAGAACAGGATGACGTCGTCGATCGGCTTGGTGACGAAGTCGTCGGCCCCCGCCTCCAGCCCCTTCATCTTGTCCTCGCGCCCGTCCAGCGCGGTGACCAGCACCACGGGGATGTGGCGGGTGACGGGGTCGGCCTTCAGCCGGCGGCAGGTTTCGAACCCGTCCATGCCGGGCATCATCACGTCCAGCAGGATCAGGTCGGGACGCTCGGCGGCGGCCACCTGCAGCGCCGTCGCCCCGTCGTGGGCGGTCAGCACCTCGTAATATTCGAGGGTCAGCTTGGCCTCGAGCAGCCGGACGTTCGGCTCCACGTCGTCGACGACGAGGATGCGCGCCGTCACGCCGCGGCTCCCAGGTGCTTCCTCACCGTCTCGAGGAAGTGGGCCACCGAGATCGGCTTGGAGATGTAGGCCTCGCAGCCGCCCTGGCGGATGCGCTCCTCGTCGCCCTTCATCGCGAAGGCGGTCACCGCCACCACGGGGATGTGGTTCAGCTCCTCGTCGTCCTTCAGCCACTTGGTGACCTCGAGCCCCGAGATTTCCGGCAGCTGGATGTCCATCAGGATCAGGTCCGGCCGGTGCTGGCGCGCTAGGGCCAGCGCCTGCAGCCCCTCGCGGGTCTGCAGCGTCTCGTAGCCCTGCGAGTCGAGCAGATCATGAAAGAGCTTCATGTTCAGCTCGTTATCCTCGACGATGAGGACTTTCTTCGACATCGACACCCGGCCCGTCGCCCCTCTGTGCGCGGCCGCGCGGGAGGCTTCCTTGTTCCGATGCACCCTGCCCGAACGTCTCTTAAGTTGGCGTGAAGCCCGCCGGCTGCCGACCGTTTCCCTCCGCTTCCCTTCCAAGTTCCGTCACCCTCGGGCTTGACCCGAGGGCCGGACGCCGGGGCGGCTCAGGTGCGAGACCGCCCCGCGATCTCGACCCCGCTCCCCGATCTGAGCGGCGGACCGTCGGACCCTCGGGTCAAGCACGAGGGTGACGGAGTGAAGAAGGGAGCGGGTGGAGGAACGCGGCCTCGCGGCTTCCCGACGCCCCCATCTCCGGATGCAGTCCGATCCAAGGTCTTCTAAGCTGGAGCCGCGTGCCGGGAGGCTTACCGATGATCGACCAGTCCACCCACATACCCGTCGCCGGAGTCCTGTTCTGGGCGGCCATCGAAGGCGTCATCGCCCAGCGCGTCGTGTCGGGCGTCTGGCGACGGTCGCTGCCTCATGAGTTTGCGGCCGGTGCGGTCATCATGGTGCTGTCCTACCTGGTCTGGACCTCTGAGCACGCCTCACCTGCAGCCCTTTCCCTCCTCGCCGTGACGCTGGTCATCAACGCAGCGGCGGTCCTGCTCGCCCATCGCTTCCAGCCGCCCGATCCGCCGGTCAGGCTATGATGAAATCCATCTGCCGCGACTGTCTCCGCACCGACGACCGCAAGCTCGACCGTTGCCCGGCCTGCGACTCGCGGCGGGTGCTCGCCCACGACGAACTCGACCGGCTGACCATCGCCCACCTCGACTGCGACGCCTTCTACGCCTCGGTCGAGAAGCGCGACCGGCCCGAGCTGCGCGACGTCCCCGTCATCGTCGGCGGCGGCAAGCGCGGGGTGGTCACCACCGCCTGCTACATCGCCCGCCTGTACGGCGTCGGCTCGGCCCAGCCGATGTTCAAGGCGCTCAAGGCCTGCCCCGACGCCGTCGTCATCAAGCCGGATTTCACGAAGTACAAGGCCGCCAGCGCGCAGATCTTCGGCGCCGTGCGCGAACTCACCCCGCTCGTCCAGACCCTCTCCCTCGACGAGGCGTGGATCGACCTCGCCGGCACCGAACGCCTCAACGGCGGCCCGCCGGCGCTGCAGCTGGTCCGCCTGCAGAAGCGGATCGAGGACGAGACCGGCCTGACCGTCTCCATCGGCCTGGCGACCAATCGCTTCCTCGCCAAGATCGCCTCCGAGCTGGACAAGCCGCGGGGCTTCTCGGTCATCGGCTCCGAGGCCGCCGCCCTGCTCGCCCCGAAATCGGTCCGCGTCCTCCCCGGCGTCGGTCCCGTCTTCGGCCAGACCCTGATCAGCGACGGCTACCCCACGGTGGGCGACCTCGCCGCCGCCGACGTCCGCGATCTCGTCCGCCGCTATGGCGAGCACGGCCTGCGCCTGCACGACCTCGCTCACGGCCGCGACGCCCGCTCGGTCAATCCGGGCCACGAGCGCAAGGGGATGAGCGCCGAGACCACCTTCAACGACGACCTGACCGCCGCCGCCGACCTCGAGACCGAGCTCTGGCCGCTGTGCGAGAAACTGGCCGCCAAGGCGCGTCGTGACGGCGTGGCCAGTCGGGTGATCGTGCTCAAGCTGCGCCGCACCGACTTCCGCATCGTCACCCGCCGCGTCACCCTGCCCGAGCCGGTCCGGACCGCCCGCGCCCTGTTCGCCGCCGGCCGCGAGCTGCTCCGCCCCGAACTCGGCCGCCCCTACCGCCTGATCGGCATCGGAATGGCCGAGGTGGTCGACGCCCTGGACGCCCCCTCCGCCCTGTTCGAGTCTCCCGAAGCCCGCGCCCTCAAGACCGAAACCGCCATCGACACCCTCCGCGCCCGCTTCGGCGCCGCCGCCGTCGTCGCCGGCCGCGCCCTGAAGAACGGCTGACGCCCTCCGCGTCCTTCTCCCCCTGCGGGAGAAGGTGCCCCGCGGAGCGGGGCGGATGAGGGGTGAGACACCCTCTGTCCGCATTCAGCGTCACGACCGACCGACAATCACCCTCTGTCCGTGTTTCACCCCTCATCCGGCCCTTCGGGCCACCTTCTCCCGCAAGGGGAGAGGGAAGGCGCCGCCGCCCGCCTCCCGGCGCCGGGAGTTAATGTTTGGACTGCGCAATTCCGCCCCCTCGCCCTCAGGGATTTCAAGCACTTGTAAAAAAGGCAGCGTCCGTAACGCACCGGGGATAGAAGCCCCCTTAGGCTCCTTCCCATCCCGTCGATGGGGAGGGCGTCGGATCCACGACCTCGACGACGGCGGGCTGTGGTCGAGCGATGAAGCCGGGGCGACGGAGAGTCCCGGGGGCCTCGGGGGCAGGGAGTGGATCCTGTCCGCTTGCTCGCCGCGCGCCGCTGGAATGCGGGCTGCTGACGTCCCCTGAAGAGGGCCGTCATGTCCGCCCCGCGTCGAGGGCAGCAATGTCGTCGGCGGAGATCCGGCTAGGCCCGAATGTCAGGGCCGCCAACCGGAGAGCGCGCGACCAACGGCCACGCGGGGCGTCAGTCTCGTCGAACGGTAACTCTACTCACAGACCGGGCGAGGCCCGGCGCCCCGCACCCCTTCCCACGCGCTTCGCGAGAAGCGGCGAAGACTCGTGCCCACCGCTCTCCCTCCCCTTCAGGGGAGGGTGGCCGCGCAGCGGCCGGGTGGGGGCGGCCAGGCGACACGAGCGCTCCCGTCGCAGCGGCCGGGTGGGGGCGGCCAGGCGACATGAGCGCTCCCGTCGCAGCGGCCCGTCCCACCCCGTCGTCGCTCCGCGCCGACGACCCTCCCCGTCCCGGGGAGGGAGAACCACCAGCCACCAGCCACCCCTCACCCCACACCCCTCGCCCCTCGCCCCTCGCCCCTCGCCCCTCATCTGATCGTTGTTAACCCGCCCCGCCTTCGCTACCCCTGTCCCGACACCATCCGGAGCCGCCATGACCCGCGCCAGCGACCGGTTCGAGGGCGCCTCGAACCCCAGCCGTTTCCACGGAACGGACAACTACATCGCCACCGACGAGCTGAAGATCGCCGTCAACGCCGCCGTGGCGCTGGAGCGGCCGTTGCTGATCAAGGGCGAGCCGGGCACCGGCAAGACGGTGCTGGCCTGGGAGATGGCCCGCGCCCTCGACGCGCCGCTGATCACCTGGCACGTCAAGTCGACCACCAAGGCTCACCAGGGCCTCTACGAATACGACGCCGTCTCGCGCCTGCGCGACAGCCAGCTCGGCGAGGAACGCGTGCACGACGTCCGCAACTATCTGAAGAAGGGCAAGCTGTGGGAGGCCTTCACCGCCCCGGTCCGCCCCGTCCTGCTCATCGACGAGATCGACAAGGCCGATATCGAGTTCCCCAACGACCTGCTGCAGGAGCTCGACCGCATGGAGTTCTACGTCCACGAGACGGACGAGACCATCCGCGCCGAACGCCGCCCCGTGGTGGTCATCACCTCGAACAACGAGAAGGAGCTGCCCGACGCCTTCCTGCGCCGCTGCTTCTTCCACTACATCCGCTTCCCGGATGCGGAGACCCTGCAGGCCATCGTCGAGGTCCACTTCCCCGGCATCAAGCCGCGGCTGGTCGCCGAGGCGCTGAAGACCTTCTACGAAATCCGCGAAACCCCCGGCCTGAAGAAGAAGCCCTCGACCTCGGAACTGCTCGACTGGCTCAAGCTGCTGCTGGTCGAGGACGTCGATCCCGCGACCCTGCGCGAGAAGAGCCCCGGCAAGCTGATCCCGCCGCTGCACGGGGCCCTGCTCAAGAACGAGCAGGACGTGCACCTGTTCGAGCGCCTCGCCTTCCTCGCCCGCCGCGAGGGAAGCCGGCCGGGCGCGTAACCTTCCGCCACGCCGCCGGTCAGGTTTGGACACGCCGGTTACCGCGATTTCACTGGAAAAGCCGGCCGCGCGGCTCAGGATAGAAGCCGTACAAGGACACCGCCCATGTCGATGCGTCCCCTTCTGGTCCCCGCCTTCTGCGCCGTCGCCGCGCTCGCCGCCGCCTGTGACGGCGACAGCTCGGTGCGCATCTCCTCGACGCGCACCGCCGACGACGGCGAGGGCAAGGGCGTGCTCAAGGTGGTGGAAGCCCTGCAGTGCCCACAGACCCAAGGGTCCCTGACCCGCAAGGGCTCGGCCACCGCCGGCGGGACGGTGTGCAGCTACGTCGGCCCGCGCGGGACCGAAGTCAGCCTGCATCTGGTGGCGCTCGACGGGTCCGCGCCGGCGGAGGTGCTGAAGGCCTTCGAGGACCGCCTGTCCGACGATCTGCCGCAGGCGCTGGCCGGCCTCGAGCAGGCCGCCGCCGAGGCCC
>JAEYTA010000047.1 GCA_023434265.1 Pseudomonadota bacterium | reverse complement strand
GCCACCCGCGCCGCCCTGACCCGCCGCTTCGACTACATCTTCGAGAGCCAGAACGGCTATCCGGCCCTGCTCGACGCCCGCGACCTGCCGCCCCATGGCCAGCCGTGGCGCGTCGACGGTCCCGGCGGCCCGGTCCCCGTGGTCACCTTCGACCAGGCCCATGGCCCGATCCGCTCTGTCGGCTACCGCCTCGGCCCGGTGGCCTACTCCCCCGACGTCTCCGACCTCGACGACGCCGCCTTCGAGGCCCTGTCCGGCTGCGACCTGTGGATCGTCGACGCCCTGCGCTACACGCCTCACCCGACCCACACCCACCTCGACCGGACCCTCGGCTGGATCGCCCGGTCCGGGGTACGGAAGGCGGTGCTGACCAACCTGCACATCGACGTGGATTACAACGCCTTGTCGGAGCTTGTTCCGCCAAACGTCGAGGTCGGTTACGACGGCTGGAGTGCGCGGCTCTAGCGGTTCAGCAGACGCGCGGCGTCGGCCGCAAAATAGCTCAGCACCCCCGCGCAGCCCGCCCGCTTGAAGGCGTGCAGGCTCTCGAGGATGGCGCGCTCCTCGTCCAGCCAGCCGTTGGCCATGGCCGCCCGCATCATCGCGTACTCGCCCGACACCTGGTAGGCGAAGGTCGGCACGCGGAAGGTCTCCGACACCCGCCGGACGATGTCGAGATACAGCATCCCCGGCTTGACCATCACCGCATCGGCCCCCTCCGAGATGTCCATCGCCACCTCGCGTAGCGCCTCGTCGCTGTTGGCGAAGTCCATCTGGTAGGTTTTCTTGTCGCCGCTCAGCGCCTTGGCCGAGCCGACGGCGTCGCGATAGGGCCCGTAGAAGGCCGAGGCGTACTTGGCGGCGTAGCTGAGGATCAGCACGTCCTGCAGCCCGTTCGCCTCCAGCGCCTCGCGGATGGCCTGCACCCGTCCGTCCATCATGTCCGACGGCGCGACCACGTCGGCCCCGGCGTGGGCGTGGATGAAGGCCTGTTCGGCGAGCCGCTCCAGCGTCGCGTCATTGGCGATCCGCCCGTCCTCCAGCACCCCGTCGTGGCCATGGTCGGTGTAGCAGTCCAGGGCCACGTCGGTCATGACGCCGATCTCGGGCGCCGCGTCCTTGATGGCCTTGATGCAGTCCGGGATCAGCCCGTCCGGATCGGTCGCGCCCGTGCCCACGCCGTCCTTGATGCCGCTGTCGACATTGGGGAACAGCGCCACCATCGGAATGCCGAGGTCCCGCGCCTCCACGGCCGCTTCCGCCGCCGCCTTCGGGCTCAGCCGGAACACCCCCGGCATCGACGCCACCGGCACGCGGTCCTCGGCCCCGTCGTGCACGATCAGCGGCCAGACCAGATCGGCCGGCGTCAGCGTCGTCTCGGCCACCAGCCGCCGCACCCACGGGCTCGAGCGCAGCCGGCGCGGCCGGGCGTAGGGAAAGGCGGCGGGCGGGAACGGCTGGGTCATGGCGCCTCTTAGCTCCCTTCTCCCAATCGGAGAAGGTTTGGCCTAGAAGGCCCGCGACACCGCCGACAGATTCCGGAACCGCCCCATGGACTTCGCCCTCACCGACGACCAGCGCGCCATCCAGGACGCCGCCCGCGCCTTCGCCGAGGCCGAACTGGCCCCGCATTCGGCGGAGTGGGACGAGACCAAGCATTTCCCGGTCGACGTCATGAAGCACGCCGCCGAGATGGGCTTCTGCGGCATCTATGCCGGCGAGCAACACGGCGGCATGGCGCTCGGCCGGGTCGAGGCGGCGGTGATCTTCGAGGAGCTGGCCCGCGGCGACGTCTCCACCGCCGCCTTCATCTCGATCCACAACATGGCCACGTGGATGATCGACAGCTTCGGCTCGGACGACCTGCGCGCCCGCTATGTGCCGTCGCTGGTCACCATGGAGAAGATCGCCTCCTACTGCCTGACCGAGCCGGGATCGGGCTCCGACGCCGCCGCCCTGCGCACCACGGCCCGGCGCGACGGCGATCACTGGGTGCTGAACGGCTCCAAGGCCTTCATCTCCGGCGCCGGCACCTCGGACGTCTATGTCGTCATGGCCCGCACCGGCGCTGACGGCCCCAAGGGCATCTCGACCTTCGTCGTCGACAAGGATGCGCCTGGCCTGTCCTTCGGGGCCCAGGAGAAGAAGATGGGCTGGAACAGCCAGCCCGCCGCCATCGTCTCGTTCGACGACTGCCGCATCCCGGCGGCCAACCTGCTCGGCAAGGAGGGCGACGGCTTCCGCTACGCCATGATGGGCCTCGACGGCGGCCGGCTGAACATCGCCGCCTGCTCGCTGGGCGGCGCCCGCCTCGCCCTCGAGACGGCGCAGGCGTACGTCGCGACCCGCAAGCAGTTCGGCAAACCCATCGCCGACTTCCAGAACACCCAGTTCAAGCTGGCCGACATGGCCACCCAGCTGGAGGCGGCGCGGCTGATGGTGCTGCGCGGCGCCTGGGCCATCGACACCGGCCATCCCGAAAAGACCAAATGGTGCGCCATGGCCAAGCGGCTGGCCACCGACGCCTGCTTCCAGATCGCCGACGAGGCCCTGCAGCTGCACGGCGGCTACGGCTACCTGAAGGACTATCCGCTCGAGCGCATCGTCCGCGACCTGCGCGTCCACCGCATCCTCGAAGGCACCAACGAGATCATGCGGGTGATCACGGCGCGGGAGATGATGCGGCAGTGAGTTTCAGACCCATCGAGAGTTTTGAAGCTTTACTCGATGATCCGTTGGTCAGCGGTCTCACACCGTGGGCCAAATTCATCAAACCCAACGCTTCGGTCGGCAACGTCGCAGCTACATGGGATGGCTTGACCTACGCCTTCAAAGTTGCCCTCGAGGCGATCTTCGAAGAGCATTTCAAGCGATCGCACAGCGACCTATTGGAGTACCCGCTCGCCTATCTCGCTCGGCACTACGCGGAACTCTCGCTCAAATCCCTCTGGCATAGATGCAGGGCCGAGAGCCTTCTCGAAATGCCGATACCGAAAACTCATCACCTTGGAAGCCTCTGGGTGCCGATTCGTGCTGCTCTGAAGGATGCGGAAATCTCGCAGTTCGACGATTCGTTCAGTCGTTCGTTCGAAATGACGCTCAATCATTTTGATGAGTTGGATCGGAAGTCGGACGGTTTCAGATATCCGCCGAGCGACGCGAAGAGCACTCGAGAGATCGATTCTTCCCTGCTCGCACAAGAGCTCGATCGTATGACCGTCTTCTTCTATGGCCTGAACGCCATCATGGACGAGCGACAAGATTTTTTGCGTTGGCAAAGCGAAATATGACCTCCCAACCCGAAGTCCTCGCCCGCGTCGAATCCGGCGTCGGCCGCCTGACCCTGAACCGCCCGAAGGCCCTGCACGCCCTGAACCGCGGCATGTGCGAGGCGATGATCGAGGCCCTGCTGGCGTGGCGCGCGGACGACGCGGTGAAGTCGATCCTCATCGACCACACGGGCGAGCGCGGCTTCTGCGCCGGCGGCGACATCCGGATGATCGCCGAAAGCGGCAAGGGCGACGCCTCGGAGGCGAAGGCCTTCTTCGATGCCGAATACAAGCTCAACCACCTGCTTTTCGACGATCCCAAGCCGATCACGGCGATCGTCGACGGCGTCGTCATGGGCGGCGGCGTCGGCATTTCCGAACCGGCCGACGTCCGCATCGCCACCGAGCGCACCACCTACGCCATGCCCGAGACCGGCATCGGCCTGTTCCCCGACGTCGGCGGCGGCTGGTTCCTGCCGCGCCTGCCGGGCGAGGTCGGGACCTGGCTGGCCCTGACCGGCGCGCGGCTGAAGGCGGCGGACACGGTCTTTCTCGGCATCCACAGCCACTACCTGCCGACCGACGCGCTGGAGGCCTTCCGGGCCATCCTAGCCGCCGACCCGGCCCATCCGGTCGACGTCGCCGACGGGCTCGAGACTGACGCCGGCGAGGCCCCGGTCGAGCCGCATCTGACGGCCATCGACCGCCTGTTCGCCTTCGACAGGGTGGAGGAGATCTTCGCGGCGCTGGAGGCCGACGGGTCGGACTGGGCGTCGGCCCAGCTGGCCGTGCTGAAGACCAAGTCGCCGCAGTCGCTGAAGGTCACCCTGCGCCAGCTGCGCACCGGCCGCGGCCTCGACAGCTTCGCCGACAACATGGCCATGGAATACCGGCTCGGCGGCCGGGTGGTGCGCACCCATGACTTCCAGGAAGGGGTGCGGGCCGTCATCGTCGACAAGGACAACGCCCCGCAGTGGTCGCCTGCGACCCTGGAGGGGGTCTCCGACGCAGATGTCGACGCCCTGTTCGCGCCCCTGCCGACGGCCGAGGAGTGGACGCCGCTGTCCTGAGGGGTTGCATCGGCGGCGAAAGCGGCGGCGTATCTCCGGTCGCAGGAACAGGGAGCCCGCCATGCGCCGGATTTCGACCATCGCCCTTTCGCTCGCCGCCGCCGTGGCCTTGTCCGGATGCATCGTGGTCGCCGACGGCGGGACCACGGTGGTCCACCACCAGGCCCCCGCGGCCGACGCCTACGCCGCCGCCCTCGCCAATCCGAACCGGCCGCCCGCCGATCCGGCGCGCGATTCCCTGCGCCGCTCAGCCGACATGCTGGCGTTCATGCGCCTCGGGTCCGGCGACGCGATCGCCGACATCCGCCCGGACGAGGGCTTCTTCACCCATCTGTTCTCCCCGGTGGTCGGGCCGTCCGGCCACGTCTACGCCTTCGTGCCGAACCAGACCTCGGCGCGCGAGAACGCCTACGCCGACAGCCTGGCCGCCACCTACGGCAACGTCAGCCGGGTGACCGGCGCGCTGGAGACGATGAGCTTCGACCGTCCGCTCGACGTCGTCTTCATGGGCGAGGAGTACCACGACTTCGTCATCCCCCGCTTCGGCGTCGACGTGGCGGCGATGAACGCGGCGGTGTTCCGCGCCCTCAAGCCGGGCGGTCTCTACGTCATCCTCGATCACGAGGCGCCGCCGGGCGCCGGCGTCTCGGTCGCCGGAACGCTGCACCGCATCGAATCCGCCGAACTGCGCCGCCAGGTCGAGGCGGCCGGCTTCGTCTTCGACGGCGCCACGGAGGTGGTGCGCAATCCCGAGGACGACCGCAGCCTCAGCGTCTTCGACGAGTCGATCCGCGGTCGCACCGACCGCTTCGTGTTCCGCTTCCGCAAGCCCGGCTGAGCCGGATCATCCAGGAGAGTTCGCCATGCGTCGTTCCGTTCTCCTCGCCTTCGCCGCCGCCCTGGCGCTGTCGCCGATGGCGGCGGCCCAGACCGCGCCACAGCCCGCCGACTACGCCGCCGCCCTCGCCGCCGGGGTGCGCAGCGCCGAGGACCGGGCCCGCGACGAAGCCCGTCGCACCGCCGAAACCCTGGCCTTCGCCCGCGTCGCGCCCGGCCAGAAGGTGGCCGACATGATCATCGGCGGCGGCTATTTCACGCGCCTGTTCTCCGCCGCGGTCGGCCCCGACGGCCACGTCACCGCCTGGCAGCCGGCCGAGTTCATCGCCTTCGAGGATTCCTATGGCGAGGCCGCGACGGCGGCGGACGCGCTGGCCAACGTCGACGCCGTCCGTTCGCCCATCGGCGCGCCGGAGTATCCGTCCGGCCTCGACCTCGTCTTCACCGCCCAGAACTACCACGACCTGCACATGGGCATGTTCCCGGCCGACACGGCGGCGAAGGTCAACACGGCGGTGTTCGAGGCGCTGAAGCCGGGCGGCCTCTACGTGATCGTCGACCACCACGCCGCCGCGGGTTCCGGCCTGTCGGCCGCCGACAGCCTGCACCGCATCGACGTCGAGGCGGTGAAGCGGGAGGTGGAGGCCGCCGGCTTCGTGCTGGACGGCGAGAGCGAGGTCCTGGCCCGCGCCGACGACCCGATGACCGCCAACGTCTTCGATCCGTCGATCCGGGGCCGCACCAGCCAGTTCATGCTGCGCTTCCGCAAGCCGGGCTGAGCGGGAGGGCTGGCGCTCGCCGTCGCGGCCGTCTAACCGGGGCGAAAACACCGGGAGAGACGCCATGACCCAACGCATCGCCTTCATCGGCCTCGGCAACATGGGCGGCGGCATGGCCGCGAACCAGGCCAAGGCCGGCCGCGCGGTCATGGCCTTCGACCTGTCGCAGGAGGCGCTGGACCGCGCCGCCTCGCACGGCTGCACGCCCGCCGGCTCGGTGGCCGAGGCGGTGAAGGACGCCGACGTGGTCATCACCATGCTGCCCGCCGGCCCGCATGTGCTGAAGGTCTACAGCGAGCAGATCATCGGCGCCGCCCCGACCTCGGCCCTGCTGCTCGATTGCTCGACCATCGACGTCGACACCGCCCGCAAGGTGGCCGGGCTGGCGAAGGAGGCGGGCTACGCCTTCGCCGACGCCCCGGTGTCCGGCGGCACCATGGCCGCGGACGCCGGGACGCTCGCGTTCATGGTCGGCTGCGACGAGCCGGACTTCGCCCGCATCGAGGCGGCGCTGGAGCCGATGAGCCGCGCGACCTTCCGGGCCGGCGACCACGGGGCGGGGCAGGCGGCGAAGATCTGCAACAACATGATCCTCGGCATCACCATGCTCGGCACCTGCGAGGCCATCGGCCTGGCCGAGAAGCTGGGCCTCGACCCGGTGAAGATGTTCGACATCGTCGCCAAGTCCTCGGGCCAGAGCTGGAGCGTCACCACCTACTACCCGTGGCCCGGGCCGGTGCCGACCGCCCCCTCGAACCGTAACTACGACGGCGGCTTCGCGGCGGCGATGATGCTGAAGGACCTCAAGCTGGCCCAGGACGCCGCCGCCAAGGCCGGCGCCTCGACGCCGCTGGGCGCCCAGACCGAGGCCCTGTTCCAGATGTTCAACGGCCTCGGCTACGGCGGCCGCGACTTCTCGGCCATCCTGCAGATGCTGCGCGGGCGGCTGGAGGAACTGCCGAAGGGCTGATCCCCGGCGTCGCTGCGCGCGGAGAAATCTTGCGAACCGTTATCAATTAAGGCCTTGCGGCGATTTGTCAGGCCGTTCGCGTGGACAATTCCGCCGCCAGGGCGCATCAGGCGAGGAGATTTTCACCGCGCAGAGCTGACGCGTTGTACGACTACAAGGCCGCATTCCGGACCGCCGTGGAGCAGGTGAAGGGCGAGGGGCGCTACCGCGTCTTCGCCGACCTGAAGCGCGTGCGCGGCCAGTTCCCGACGGCCATCCGGCGCCGCGCCGACGGCTCCGAGCAGGAGGTGGTGGTCTGGTGCTCCAACGAC
>JAEYTA010000195.1 GCA_023434265.1 Pseudomonadota bacterium | reverse complement strand
GCGCGGGTCGGTTCCGGCGCGCGCGGCGCGAAGGCCGGGGCCGGGCGGCGGGTCTCGAAGGTCGAGGTCGTGCTGGCCGGCGGGGCCTTGGCGGCGGCCATGTCCTCCATCCCCGTGGCGACCACGGAGACGCGGATCTTGCCTTCCAGCTGCGGATCGAAGGCGGCGCCGAAGATGATGTTGGCGTCGGCGTCGACCTCGCCGGCGATGGCGTTGGCGGCCTCGTCAACCTCCAGCAGCGTCATGTCCATGCCGCCGGTGATGTTGACCAGCACGGCCTTGGCGCCCTTGAGCGAGGTCTCGTCCAGCAGCGGATTGGCGATGGCGTTCTGCGCCGCCTGCAGGGCGCGGTCGTCGCCCGAGGCCTCGCCCGTGCCCATCATCGCCTTGCCCATCTCGCTCATCACCGCGCGGACGTCGGCGAAATCGAGGTTGATGAGGCCCGGCAGGATCATCAGGTCGGTGATCGAGCGCACGCCCGAGTGCAGGACCTGGTCAGCCATGCCGAAGGCGTCCGCGAAGGTGGTGCGCTCGTTGGCGACGCGGAACAGGTTCTGGTTCGGGATGACGATCAGGGTGTCGACGTAGCGCTGCAGCTCGGCGATGCCGGCCTCGGCGAGACGCATCCGGTGACGGCCCTCGAAGGTGAAGGGCTTGGTCACCACGCCGACGGTCAGGATGCCGCGGTCGCGGGCGCACTTGGCGATGACCGGGGCGGCGCCGGTGCCGGTGCCGCCGCCCATGCCGCAGGTGATGAACACCATGTGGGCGCCGTCGAGGTGACCGAAGATCTCCTCGGCCGACTCCTCGGCCGCGTTCATGCCGACCTCGGGATGGGCGCCGGCGCCCAACCCCTGGGTGATGGTCTCGCCCAGCTGGATGCGGCGGTCGGTCTTCGCGAAGCTGAGGTGCTGGGCGTCGGTGTTGGCGACGACGAACTCGACCCCCTCGAGGCCGGCGTCGATCATGTTGTTCACCGCGTTGCCGCCGGCCCCTCCCACGCCGAAGACGACGATGCGGGGCTTCAGTTCCGTGGCTTGCGGACGCACCAGCGAGAGAGACATTTGTTCCGACCTTGAATTCGACCCTGCCCTGCAGTCCCGATGCGAAAGCCCCGCCGAATCGCATTGGTTATGAGCGCGTTAAGGAAACACCCGACCTGCTTAAGGGAGTGTTACCGGATAGGCCGAGTCGCGGCGTCGGACAGCGGTTTCGTTAACCTTCACAACAGATTTTCACGGCGACCGGCGTTCCGCGCACGAAAAAGGGCGGCTCTTGCGAGCCGCCCTTTCCGTTCCGGATCGATCCGAACTTACCAGGGACGGTAGTTCAGGCCGATGAAGTAGCGCGTGCCGTACGGGTCGAAGTTCGAGTACAGCGTCGTGCCCAGCCACGGCGCCTGTTCGGCGTCGAAGGCGTTGACCACGCCCGCGCGGAGCGAGAGGTCGTCGCGCACGTTCCAGCGAACGGTGAAGTCGTGGCGGGCGAAGTCGCCCGTCCGCGTGTACTCCACCGGACGGCTGTCGCGGTTGTTGATGAAGTCGCGGTAGTCGACGATGTCCTGGGACGTCTGCCAGTCCATGGTCCAGTTCACGCTCCAGATGTCGTTCGGCGAGTAGGTGAGCGACGAGGTGAGGCGAACGCGCGGGTAGAACAGGCCGGAGCCCAGTTCGGTGCCGTCCGTCGGGTCGGAGGAGTTCAGGAACTGCTCCTGCTCGATCAGCCACAGGCCGCCCAGCGAGTAGTCCAGACGGCCCCAGTTGCGGCCGAAGGCTTCCTCGAGGTCGAGGCTGTAGCGCGCCGTGAAGTCCAGACCACGGGTGGTCAGGGCGGCGTAGTTGATCGAGCCCTGGATGAAGCCGCCGATCGGGTCGCCGACCGGACCGCCGACCCAGAACTCCTCACCCGCGGTGCCGCGGTTACGGAAGATGGTGTCGCACGCGGCCTGGTTCAGGGTGGCGCCGTTCACGCAGTTGTTCGCGGCGGTCTGGGCCGACACCGAGGCGATGACGTCGGTGATCTCGATCTCGTAGTAGTCGAGGACCAGCGAGAAGTTCGGCATGAACCGCGGCTGGATGACCGTCGAGAAGGTGAACGATTCCGACTCTTCCGGCTTCAGGAACGGGTTGCCGCCGAGAACGCCGGCGATGCCCGAGGTGTAGTTGGGCAGGAAGTCGTCGGTGGTGGTCACCGTCGCGCCGCCGAAGTCGAACGACAGACCCTGCTGAGCGGCGAGGGTGCTGCAGTTGGCGATCCGGTTGTTGCGGATTTCGGCGTTGGTCAGGTTGGTGATGACCGCGGTCGAGCACGGATCGGTGAAGCCGTTCGCGAACGTCTGGCTGTAGGGCGAGAAGTTCTCGCCCAGGTCAGGCACGCGCACCGAGGTGTTGAAGCTGGTCTTGAAAGCGATGTCCTCGATCGGACGGTAGACCAGGTTCACGCCGTAGACGTCCAGCTCGCCCACCGTGGTGTAGTCGGCCCAGCGGTAGGAGCCGCTGAGTTCGGCGTACTCGCCGAGCCAGCTGTCGCGGAACAGCGGGAGCGACAGTTCGGCGAAGGCCTCGTCGCTCTCGTACTGGGCGCCCTGGAAGTCCGGGCCGGTGTTCAGGAACAGGAAGCGGCCGTTGGTGTCGGCGTCGCGGCCCACGCCCTCGGTGTACTCGCGGCGGTGTTCGACGCCCAGGGCGACGCCGATCGGGCCGGCGCCCCAGAAGTCCCACAGCTCGCCCGCGATCGAGGCGATGAACTGCTCCTGCTCGTTGCGCTCGGTCACCGTGATGGCGGCGTCGACGTACTCGAGCGCGGCCGGATCCTGGTTGCCCATGCCGAAGATGTTCAGCGGCACGCACTGATCCACCGCGGCCTGGCCGTAGCCCTGCATGGTGGTGACGTCTTCGCCCCCGAAGATGCCGCCGCCGTAGACCAGCGGGAGGCCCATGGCGTCGAGCAGCTGCGCACGGCAGACGATTTCGCCCGGCGTGCCGTTGACCAGACCGGCGGTGTCGACGACCGAGTCGGCGGCGAGACCGAAGCGGATCGAGTCGACGCCGCGCTCGGTGTTCTCCATCTCGGCTTCACCGTAGGTGTAGCCGATGTCCCAGTTCACGTTGTCGACGAAGGCCAGGCGATCGATCGAGCCACGCAGGCCGGTGACGAACCGCGACAGGACGCGTTCGTTGTCCTGGGTCCGGTCGGGGCCGAACATCGTGTGACGCGCCAGCTGCAGGACGCCGAGCGGGGTGCTGCAGTCGCCAGGCGTGGTCGGGGTCGGCGCGGTACAGCCCATCAGGACGTTGGTGGCGATGGCGTTGCGCACGAGGGCCGGCAGGAAGGCGTTGTCGTCCCAGCGCAGGTCCATCGACTGCACGCCCCACATCGAGTTCAGCGTGGTCGGCGCGTAGGACGTGTTGTCCAGGTCGAAGTCGAAGAAGGTCGGCTGGCTGACATCGAAGGTGTCTTCGATGATGTGCTTGGCTTCGAAGAAGAACTCGACGTTGTCGGTGATCTCGAAGTTCAGGCCGGCCTGGTAGCGCTGCGATTCCGACTCCGGCACCCGCGACAGGGTCGAGAAGGCGGCCGGGTTCACGCCGTCGCCGCCGTAGTTGTACGGACGGCTGACGCCGGTGTTGCCGATGCGCTGGCCGAAGTTGGCCGGGCGGGCGGTCGTGCCGTCATACCAGTAGGTGTAGCCCGGAGCGACCGCGTAGCAGCTGGCCGCGTAGGTGAAGATACAGCTGCTGCCGGCGAAGTTGGCGACGTCCGGGTCGCTGGTCGGGCTCAGCGGCGTCGTGTGCACGACGGTCGTCTGACCCCACAGCGGACGATCCATCCGCAGCGGGTTGCGGAACAGCGCGACGTCGATGTCGCCGTCGTAGTTCGGGCCGAGCGCCGCGTTGGTCGGGTCGGCGTCCATGCCCAGCAGGTAGTTGCCGTTCTCGATCCAGTCGATGTCGAACGAGGTGACCTGATCCTGCTGCTCGTACTCGGCGTGGGCGTAGACGTTCAGCCGGTCGTCGAGGAAGTTGTGGCCGATCAGGGCCGAAATGCGCCGGGAGGCTTCGCCGCCCTGGTTGATCATGCCGTAGTTGGCGTCGATCTCCAGGCCCTCGAAGTCCTTGCGGAGCACGAAGTTCAGGACGCCCGAGACGGCGTCGGCGCCGTACACCGACGAGGCGCCGCCGGTGACGATCTCGATGTTCTCGATCAGCAGGCGCGGAATGGTGTCGACGTCGACGGCCAGCGAACCGCCGTTCGAACCCACGTGACGGCGGCCGTCGACGAGGGTCAGGGTGCGGTTGGAGCCGAGCGAGCGCAGGTTGGCCAGCGACAGACCGCCGTCGCCGAGGCCCGAGCCGGTGGTGTCGGACGGCACGACCGAGTTCGACAGGGCCGGGATGGTGGCCAGGTAGTCGATGACGGTCGACTGACCGGTCGACAGCAGATCCTCGCGCTGAACCTGGATCAGCGGGGTCGGCGCGTTGGTCGGGTCGCGACGGATACGCGAACCGGTGACGACGATTTCACCGATCTCGGTGGCTTCCTGATCCTGCGCGCCCGTCGAGGTCACGCCGGGCAGCTGGTCCTGAGCGAAGGCCGGAGCCGCCAGGGCGACGACCCCCGCGAGGACAGTCGTGCCGAAAAGGTACTTGCGCTTGGTGAGCATGTGTTGGGCCCCAACCTTTGATGATGCGGACGCAGAGCCGCCGGAGCGGACTCTGCTTCATCGGGCACGCTAGCATCTGCGACGGTTGCGGCAAGGGATTGTGGCGACCTCGCGGCTAATCGGGGCCTTGGTTGTTACAATCTGGACACAGTCTCCCCGGACAGGGGAGAAATGCCGCCGCCTGGACCGACATCGGAGCACAATCGTGCCCCTTTTCGGCCCGGGCTTCCGGATCAGAGGTTCTCGCGCAGCCAGCCCGCCGCCCGGGCGACCAGTCCTCCGGCGTGCGGCCGGGGCGCGTCGGCGGCGGTGATCTGCCGCGACATCAGCTTGCGCGCGGAAACCGCCTCCCGGGGGCCGTAGGCGGCGCGAAGCAGAACGCCGGCGGCCGAACAGAAGGCCGGGCCCGAGGCCGCGTCGGCCAGGTGGGGCGCCCGCTGCGGCTTGCCGAGCCGGACCGGACGGTCGAACACCCGCACCGCCAGTTCGCGCACGCCATTCAACTGACTGGCTCCGCCGGTCAGCACCAGGCCGGCCCCGGGCTCCAGACCGACGCCGGCGTTGCGCAGGCGATCGCGCAGCAGCTCCAGCGTTTCCTCGACGCGGGGCGCGATGACGGTCTTCAGCATGGCGCGGGGGACGACCACCGGACCCGCGGAGGGATCCTCGCCGCGCGGCGGGGCCTCCAGCATCTCGCGGTCCTCGTTGGCCGAGGCCATGGCCGAGCCGTGCAGGGTCTTGAGCCGCTCGGCCCCGGCGCGCGAGGTCGACAGGCCGCGGGCGATGTCGGCCGTGACGTGGTCGCCGCCGACGTTGAGGCTCTCGATGTGCAGCAGCGAGCGGCCGCCCCAGACCGCGGCCGAGGTCGCGCCGCCGCCCATGTCGATGCAGACGCAGCCAAGGTCCATCTCGTCGTCCTCGAGCGCCGCCAGCGAAGAGGCGACCGGCGCCGCCACCACGCCCTGCAGGTCGAGGTGAGCCAGCTCGAGGCAGTGGCCTAGCGCCGTGAAGGCGCTCTCGGCCATGGAGACGACCAGCAGGTCGAGTCCCAGCGAATGGCCGCGCATGGCGCGCGGGTCGTGCACGCCGCGCGCGCCGTCCACCGACCATGCGATGGGAAGGACGTGGATCGGCCGGCGGTTCGGCAGGCGGATCTGGGCCAGGGCCATGCCGATGGCGCGGGCCAGGTCGGCGTCGCCGACCGGCGTCTGGCCCAGCGAAACCCGGGCCTGGACGCGATGGCTGGCCATCTGGCCGATGGCGGTGGTGACGACCACGCCCGACACCGGGGCGCCGGCGGCGCGTTCCGCGCGCTCGACGGCGTGGCCGATGGCCTGCGCCGCCTCGTCCATGTTGACGATGCCGCCGCCGCGGACGCCGCGCGACTGGACGTGGCCGGCCCCGGCCACGCGGATGGTCCGGTCGGCGTGGCGCACGCCGTCGGGCTTCATGATGAAGCAGGCGACCTTCGACTGGCCGAGATCGAGCGCGGCGACGATCGGCGCGCGCCCGGCCGCCCCCCTGGCATCCACTGATCTTTCCACCATCCGCCCCATACCTACGCTTCCCCGGCGGAGGGCCGGACGGCGACCTCTTCGGGGGTTCTCAGATCGATCCGTGCGAAGCCCAGCTCCAGCAGCCGCTCGCGCTGGTCGAGAGCGTCGAGCTGGATCAGGGCGGCTTCCTGGTCGGAGGCCGGCAGCTGGATCAGGCTGCCGTCCTTGAGGCGCAGGTCCCAGCGGCGCTCGTCGACGCGCACCAGGGCCTCCATCCGGCTCATCAGGCGCGGACGCTGGGCGACAAGCGGCAGGATGTCGGCGGCGGCCTGCTCGGCGCCCTTGCCGACGACCAGCGGCAGGCTGGCGTAGCGGCCGGGATCGGCGCCGGGGATGACCTGGCCGTGGCCGTCGATGACGAAGGCCCGCCCTCCCGTCTGCCAGACGGCGAGGCGGTCGTGCTCGGTGACGGCGACGATCAGGGTGTTCGGCAGCAGGCGGACCACGCGCGCCGACTTGACCCAGCCGACCTGTTCCACCCGCTCGCGCACGGCGTCGAGGTCGATCGAGGTCATGGCCTGGCCGGAGGACAGCTGGACGGCGCGCTGGATGGCGGCGGTGGCTTCGGGGCTCTCGCCCTCGATGAACACCTTCTCCAGTTTCAGGCCCATGCCGGCGACGACGCCGTCGACGCCCTGGCCGATGGAGGCGCCGATGCGCTCGGCCCGCGCGCCCGTCGCGAGCAGGCCGGCGAGGACGAGCACGCCAGCCGCGATCGACACGACGACGGCGCGGGGGGACAGGTCGAGACGGCCGATGGCCGCCATCTTGCCGGGGATGGCCGGCGCGTTGCGCGGCGCGCGCCCGCGGCCCTGGGACCTGGGAGCGCCGCGTTTTGCGGGCTGGTTCGAACTCTGTCGCCGACCGCCGCGAACTACCGCGGGCATGAGGCGTCCTCCACCATCCACCGGACCAGGTCACGATACCCAATCCCGACATGAGCGGCCTGCTCGGGCGCGAGCGAGGTCGAGGTCATGCCCGGTTGGGTGTTGACCTCCAGAAGAACGAGAACGTCGTTAAGATCGTCATAACGAAAGTCGGATCGCGAAACGCCCCGGCAACCAAGCGCGGCATGGGCGCGCTCGGCCTGGCGCAGGGCGGCCTCGAAGACGTGCGGCGGCAGCTCGGCGGGCAGCTTGTGGACCGAACCGCCCGGGGCGTACTTCGCTTCGTAGTCGTAGAAGCCCTTGGTCGGGGTGATGTCGGTGACGGTCATGGCGCGCGGGCCGGTCGCCTCGCCGATCACCGCCACGGCCAGCTCCTTGCCGGGGATGTAAGGCTCGACCATCACTTCGTCGCCATAGGCCCAGTCGGGCGCGCCGACCTCGGTCTGGGGTCCGTTGGCCCCGGCCGGCACGAGGAAGACGCCGACGGAGGAACCCTCGGCGTTGGGCTTGATCACATAGGGCGGCTCGATGACGTGGCGGCGGGCCACCTCGAAGCGGTCGTGAAGGCCGCCGCCGGGTACCGTCACGCCGGCGGCGCGCAGCACGGCCTTGGACTTGTCCTTGTCCATGGCCAGGGCCGAGGCCAGCACGCCGGAGTGGGTGTAGGGGATTTGCAGGGTCTCGAGGATGCCCTGGACGCAGCCGTCCTCGCCCCAGACGCCGTGCAGGGCGTTGAGGGCGACATCGGGCTTCAGTTCGGCGAGCACCTGGGCGAGGTCGCGGCCGGCGTCGACGCGGCTGACGCGGCCGACCTGTCCCTCAAGCGCCTCGGCGCACCCCGCGCCGGAGTTCAGCGACACCTCGCGCTCCGGCGACAGCCCGCCCATCAGGACGGCGACGTGCAGCTCGGACAGGGGGCGGTTCATGACGGACTCCGGAACAGTCGTGGCAATGCGCCCGACGTCCTTAACAGCGGGTCAACCAAGGGAAGGGGCCAGGTTCCAGGGGCTAGGGGCTGGGGGCTAGAGGCCAGGGGCCAGGGGCTAGGGGCCAGCCTTCGGGGGTCGCACGCATCGCCGCCGCGCGCCCCTCCCAGACCCTAGCCCCTGGAACCTAGCCCCTCACTTGCGGCCGATCCGCTTGATCTCCCAGTCCAGCTGCACGCCGGTCTTCGCCAGCACGTCGGCGCGGACGGCTTCGCCGAGGCCCTCGATGTCGGCGGCGGTGGCCTCGCCGGGGTTGATCATGAAGTTGGAGTGCAGCTCGCTGAACTTCGCGCCGCCGCCGGTGGCCTTGAACAGCTTGCCGCGCCAGCCGGCCGCGTCGACCAGCTTCCACGAGGAATGGCCCTCGGGGTTCTTGAAGGTCGAGCCGCCGGTCTTCTCGCGGATGGGCTGGGTCTGCTCGCGGCGGGCGGTGATCTCGTCGATGCGCGCCTGCACCGCGGCCGGGTCGTCCGGCGTCCCGCGCCAGGTCGCCTCGACCCAGATGATCTCCGCCGGCGCCTGCGAGTGGCGATAGGTGTAGCCGAAGTCGGCCAGCGCGTAGTCGACCCGCTCCCCTGCCCGGTTCAGCCCCCACGCCGAGACCAGCACGTCCTTCGTCTCGGCCCCGTAGCAGCCGGCGTTCATGGTCAGGGCCCCGCCGATGGTCCCCGGGATGCCGGCGTAGAACTCCAGCCCCGCTAGGCCGGCCTTGGCCGAGGCCTTCGCCACCATGGAATCGAGGGCGCCCGCGCCCGCCGTGATCGTGTCGCCGTCGGCGGTCACCTGCGCCCACGGCCGGCCAGCGAGGCGGATCACCACCCCCTCGACCCCGCCGTCGCGGACAATGACGTTGGAGCCGACCCCCAGCACCGTCACCGGCACGGCCGGGTCCAGCGCCTTGAGGAAGGCGGCGAGGTCGTCGGCGTCGGCCGGGATGAACAGGGCGTCGGCGGCGCCGCCGCCGCGGAACCAGGTATAGGGGCCGAGCGGCTCGTCGCGGAGCAGCTTGCCGCGGGCTTCGGGCAGGTCGATCAAGCGAGGGCCTCCAGCTGTCCCGGCAATGCATAGGCCCACTGGGTGATGTCGCCAGCGCCCAGCAGGACGACGAGGTCGCCCGGCTTCGCCTCGGCCCGGATCACAGCCGGCAGCGCCTCGACGCCGTCCAGCGGCTGCACCGAGCGGTGGCCGAAGCGGCGGACGCCCTCGACGAGGGCCTCCTTGTGAATGCCGTCGATCGGCGACTCGCCGGCGGCGTAGACGTCGGCCACCCAGACGGCGTCCGCGTCGGAGAAGCAGGTCGAGAACTCCTCCATCAGGTCGCGCAGGCGGGTGTAGCGGTGCGGCTGGACCACGGCGAGGACGCGGCCCTCGGCGACCTGGCGGGCGGCCTTGAGCACGGCGGCGATCTCGACCGGGTGGTGGCCGTAGTCGTCGATGATGCGCACGCCGTGGGCCACGCCGGTGGTGGTGAAGCGGCGCTTGACCCCGCCGAAGCCGGCCAAGCCGCGGCGGATGGCGTCGTCGGACACGTCCAGCTCGCGGGCCACGGCGATCGCGGCCAGGGCGTTGGAGACGTTGTGCCAGCCGGCCATGGGCAGGTGCAGGCCGGGAATGCGGATCGGCTCGTCGAGGGCGGCGACGCCCTGCTGCTGGATGACCACGTCGAAGCGGGCGCCGTCCGGGCGCATATCGCAGTTCTCGGCGCGCACCATGGCCTGGGGGTTGAGGCCGTAGGTGACCAGCCGACGGTTGTCGATCTGGGCGACCAGCCGCTGCACCTCCGGGTGATCGAGGCAGACCACGCCGAAGCCGTAGAAGGGGATGTCCTCGATGAAGTCGACGAAGGCCTTCCGCAGCGCGTCGAAGTCGCCGTAGTGGTCGAGGTGCTCGGGGTCGATGTTGGTGATGACGGCGACGGTGCACTTCAGGCGCAGGAAGCTGCCGTCGGACTCGTCGGCCTCGACCACGATCCAGTCGCCGTCGCCGACCTTGGCGTTGGTGCCGTAGGCGTTGATGATGCCGCCGTTGACCACGGTCGGGTCCAGCCCGGCCTCGTCGAGCAGGGCGGCGACCATCGAAGTGGTGGTCGTCTTGCCGTGGGTGCCGCCGACGCCGACCGAGAACTGCAGCCGCATCAGCTCGGCCAGCATCTCGGCGCGACGGACCAGCGGGATGCGGCGCTCGCGGGCGACGACCATCTCGGGGTTGGTCGGCTTGACGGCGGTGGAATAGACCACCGCCGAGACGCCGTCGCCGACGTGGGCGGCGTCGTGGCCGATGAAGATCCTGGCGCCCAGCTTCTCCAGCCGCTCGGTGTTGGCGCTGGCCCTGGCGTCCGAGCCCTGCACCGAATAGCCGATCTTGAGCATGATCTCGGCGATGCCGCTCATGCCGATGCCGCCGATGCCGACGAAGTGCACGGGACCCAGGTTGAACGGGACAGGACGCAGACGGGCGATCATCACAGCCGCTTAGCAAGGCTTGGCGCCGAATGCATCACCCGCCCCTCCCCCAAAGTGGCCGCGGAAAAAAGACGGCCACTTGGGCCACTTCGGCCACTTCGCCGCGCCCGGGCCGCGATGAGGAGGTTGGCGCCTCGACGGCTTCGGTCAAGGCCCGACGCGGAAATAATTCCTACACCTCAGTCTTCGCTGACGAAATCCCGGGCGAACTCGGGGGCGTCGTCGTCGCCCGGCAGCAGGGGCGTCTCGTCTTCGTCGGAAGCGCGGGTCGGGTCGGGGACCTCGAAGCCGGCGGGGATGGACAGGTCGAGCAGGCCGGCGGCCTTCATCTCCTGCACGCCGGGCAGGTCGTACAGGCTGGCGAGGCTGAAATGTTCGAGGAACCGGTCGGTGGTGCCGTAGGTGACCGGCCGGCCGGGCGTCCGGCGGCGGCCCTTCAGCTTCACGAAGCCCATCTCGAGCAGCAGGTCGAGCGTGCCCTTCGACAGGGAGACGCCGCGCACGCTCTCGATCTCGGCGCGGGTGCAGGGCTGGTGGTAGGCGATGATGGCCAGGGTTTCGAGCGCGGCCCTGGAGAGGCGGCGAGGCTCCTCGCGCTCCTCGGTCATCATGAACGACAGGTCGGCCGCGGTGCGGAAGCGCCAGCGGTCGGCGACGCACTCCAGTTCGACGCCGCGGCCCTGGTAACGGTCGCGCAGGGCCGAGATGGCCCCGCCGACGTCGGCGCCCTCGGGCAGACGGCGGGCGATCTCGGCGGCGGACAGCGGACCGGCGGCGGCGAACAGCAGGGCCTCGACCCGGCGCTCGATCTCGGTGTGGTCGGGGGCGAACTGGATCATCTCAGCTTCCCTCCCCTACAACCGTCATCCTCGGGCTTGACCCGAGGATCAGAGGCGGCTCGTGGCCGGGCCTCAGGAATGGCTCGAACCGCCAGCTACAATCTTCGACACCGCGCACCGGATGGTCCGATCCTCGGGTCAAGCCCGAGGATGACGGCGGGTGGGAGGATGCGAACTGCAAACTCACGGCGTCAACTCCAGCGGCTGGCCCCGGCCGCGGCGCTTGAGGAAGACGTCGGCGAAAGGCTCGGCCTGTTTCACGTCCATGGCTCCCTCCTTCACCAGCTCCAGGCTCGCCGACAGGGTCGAAGCCGTATAGCTGGCCTGCGACGGCCCTTCCCCGGCATGCTTCTCGGGGGCGATCTTCTCCAGCGGCGTCCACTGCTCCAGCCGCGGCAGCACCTCGCGCAGCCAGTCGCGGGCGGCCTCCAGGGCGAAGGCCTCGACCCGCTGGGTCGGGTTGTAGCGGCGCAGTTCCTCGCGGCGGCGCTGCTGCACATAGGCGGCCATCAGCTCGTACAGGCTGGCGTCGATGCGGTCGGACGGCACGATCACCGTCGCCTCCGGGTCGCCGCGGGTGAAGACGTCGCGCTTCAGCTGCGGCCGCGACTGGATGGCCTCCACGGCCTTGCGCATGGCCTCGAGCTTCTGCAGGCGGAAGGCCAGGGCGGCGGCCATCTCCTCGGCCGGCGGCTCGTCGCCCTTGCCCTTGTCGGTGCGCGGCAGCAGCAGGCGGGACTTCAGATAGGCCAGCCACGAGGCCATCACGAGGTAGTCGGCGGCGAGCGAGAAGTTGCGCCGGCGGGCCTCGTGCACGAAGGCGAGATACTGCTCCGCCAGCCGGGTGATCGACAGCTTGAGCAGATCGACCTTCTGCGTCCGGGCCAGCGCCAGCAGCACGTGCAGCGGGCCCTCGTAGCCTTCCAGGTCGACCACGAAGGCGTCGCGGTCGTCGGCCTGTTCGACGGCGGAGAAGTCGAGATTGGGCTGGAAGGCTTCGGTCATTTCAGCGACCTATCGCGCTTCGCGCTGCTTGAGGTCATGCCTGCGCCTCCCCGACATCCGGCCCGCGGCGGGCGTCGAGGCGGCCGCTCATCAGGGCGTCGAAGCGGGCGCGGGCCTCCAGCGGCTCGAAGGGCTCGGGTTCGCGGACGAGGCGGGCCAGCGCCGCCTCCGCGCGGCGGGCCGACCCGCCCTTCAGCTTGCCGACGCCCTCGGCCACGACGCGCATCTCCGCCAGGTCGCCGTTGCAGTGGAGGACGATGTCGCAGCCAGCCTTCAGCGCCGCCTCGGCCCGGTCGGTCAGCGAGCCGGACAGGGCCTTCATCGACAGGTCGTCGGTCAGGATCAGGCCGCCGAAGCCGAGGTCGCGGCGCATCAGCTTCAGCGCCTTCTTCGAGGTGGTGGCCGGACGCTTCGGGTCGATGGCGTCGAAGACGACATGGGCGGTCATGGCCAGCGGCATGTCGGACAGGGCGCGGAAGGGAGCGAAATCCCAGGCGTCGAGGTGGGCGAGGTCGGCGTGGACCACCGGCAGATCGTGATGGCTGTCGGCGAAGGCGCGGCCGTGGCCGGGCATGTGCTTGATCACCGGCAGGACGCCGCCGGCCAGAAGGCCCTCGGCGGCGGCGCGGCCCAGCTGCGCCACCGTCGCGGGGTCGCGGGCGTAGGCGCGGTCGCCGATGATGTCGTGGGCGCCGGGCACGGGAACGTCGAGCACCGGCAGGCAATCGACCGTGATCCCGACGCTGCGCAGGTCATGGGCGATCAGGCGGGCGCCGAGCCGAACCAGTTCGCGCGCCGCCAGCGGGTCGTTGGTGGCCTTCAGGAAAGCGTCGCCGGGCGGGTATTTCGGCCAGTGCGGCGGGCCCATGCGCTGGACCCGGCCGCCCTCCTGGTCGATCAGGACCGGGGCGGCGGCGTCCCCGACCGTCTCGCGCAGTTCGTCGGTCAGGGCGCGAAGCTGGTCGGGGTCGTCGACGTTGCGGCGGAAGACGATGAAGCCCCACGGCCGGGCGTCGGCGAAGAAGGCCTTCTCCTCCGCCGTCAGCCGATGCCCGGAGACGCCATAGATGGCCGCCGAACGCGTCACCGGACGATGCAGTCCCCGCCCGAGGTCTTGATGGCGTTGCACAGGCCCGTGGCCTGCTCGCGGCTGAGCCCCGAGACGGTGGTGCGATAGACGGTCGAGCCGTTGGAGGCGGTGACCTCCTGCACCCGGCGCGTGGCGCCCTCGGTGAACCGGGAATAGCGGCCGACGACGCGGTTGTATTCGCTCTCGGCCAGCGTCGGGGTCGAGAAGGCGCCGATCTGCACGCCCGAGGTTCCGCCGGCGGCGGGAGCGGGCTCGGCCTTCTTCTCCGGCGGAGCCGGGGTCGCCGGCGCCGGGCGCGCCGGGGCCGGCAGCGGAGCGGACTCCACGGGAGCCGGCGCCGGACGCGGCCGCACCGCCTCGGGCGGCGGGGTGAAGGTCGGCGTCGCGGTCGGGACCTCGGGTTCGGCATAGACGTCGATGCCTTCCGCGGGATCCACCGGCTGGGCGTCGATGGGAGCCGGGCCCTTGATCTCGCCGACCGGCGTGCCGACGGCCGGCGGGGCGTCGTCGGACGAGCGCGGGCCGGCCCGGTAGTAGACCACCACGGCGACGATGAGCAGCAGCAGGACGACGCCGGAGATGATCAGGGTCAGCGGCGGGGCCTTGGCGCCGCCTCCGCCGCCGGCCGGGCGGCGCGGGTCGTAGCCCTGGCGATGGAAGGGCAGGTCGTCGTCGGTCGGCGGGGTGTAGGCGCCGCGGTCGCGGCCCGGGTTCGGACGATAGGGGTCTTCGTGGGACATGGCCGCGCCTTCGAAAGTCGGGTCGCGGCGCGAATCGACGCGCCGGACGACCATCCTACAAGCCCCTGCCCGGCTTACGAATCACAGATCGAGAGCGAGGTCGAGGCTGAACAGCTTGCGGTGCTCCTCGATGGCGTAGCGGTCGGTCATGCCGGCGATGTAGTCGCAGACCGCACGGGCCTTGCGGGCCTCGTCGCCGGCCAGGGCCTTGCCCGACCATTCCGGCGGCAGGGTCTCCGGCTCGGCCATGAACAGCTGGAACATGTCGGCGAGGATGCGTCGCGCCTGGCTGCGGGTGCGGTTGACCCGGTAGTGGCGGTACATGCGCTCGAAGAGGAATTTCCGCAGCACGCCGAGGTCGGCCAGCATGGCGGGGGAGAAGGCGATCAGGGGCCGTCGGGCCATGCGCACGGCCTCGGTGGAGCGGATGTCGTCGGCCTCGAGGCGGCGCTCGGTCTCGGCCAGCACGTCCTCGACCATGGTCCCGATCATGCGCCGCACCGCCTCGATGCGCAGCATGCGCTCGTCGATGCCGGGCCAGTCCCAGCGCACCCCATGCAGGACCGGACCGATCAGAGGCACCTCGGCGAGGTCGTCGAGGGTGAACAGGCCGGCCTGCACGCCGTCGTCGACGTCGTGGTTGTTGTAGGCGATGTCGTCGGCGATGGCCGCCGCCTGGGCCTCCAGCGAGGCGAAGGTGTCGAGCCGCAGGTCCCAGCCGGGCGCGTAGTCGGCGATGGCCTTCCACGCCGGCTCATCGAGACGGTGCCCGACGGGGCCGTTGTGCTTGACCACGCCCTCGACCGTCTCCCAGCTGAGGTTGAGGCCGTCGAAGCCGGGGTAGCGTTCCTCGAGCTTCGTCACCACGCGGAAGGTCTGGACGTTGTGGTCGAAGCCGCCCCAGTCGGCCATCTGCGCCTGCAGCTCGTCTTCGCCGGAATGGCCGAAGGGCGGGTGGCCGAGGTCGTGGGCCAGGGCGACGGTCTCGGCGAGGTCGGTGTCGAGACGCAGGGCGTGGGCGATGGAGCGGGCGATCTGCGCCACCTCCAGCGAGTGGGTCAGGCGGGTGCGGTAGTGGTCGCCCTCGTGGGCCACGAAGACCTGGGTCTTCTCCTTCAGCCGGCGGAAGGCGGTGGCGTGGATGATGCGGTCGCGGTCGCGGGCGAAGGCGTTGCGGGTGCGGCTGATCGGTTCGGGGACGAGCCGGCCCCGGCTATGCTCCGGATATTCGGCATAGGGCGCGCGGTCGGGGATCAACGTCGGCGGCTCATGGCTGGAGGCGGCCCTTTGCGAACGGCCGGGTCCGCCTCATATAGAGCCGCGTGAGCACCGTCCAATCCGCCCCCTCCTTCGAGATCTCGCCGGCCTCCGGCGGGCATGGCCTGACCCTGGCCCAAAGCGCCGCGCGGCGACTGGCGAAGCTGGGCGAGGCCGAGGGCCGGCCGATGATGCTGCGCGTCGCCGTGGACGGCGGCGGCTGCTCCGGTTTCCAGTACCACTTCGACCTCGTCGAGACGGCCGAGGCCGACGACATCCGCATCGAGACGGACGGACAGGCGGCGCTGGTCGACCCGGTCAGCCTCCCGTTCCTGAAGGGCTCCGAGATCGCCTTCGTCGACGACCTGTCGGGCGCCCAGTTCGTGGTGCGCAACCCGAACGCCGCCTCCAGCTGCGGCTGCGGGGTCAGCTTCTCGATCTAGTTCCGGCGGTCGCCGCGGTCGCCCTGCCCTTTCGGAGCCTCGTGCTTCGCCTGACGCTTCTGGTCCTGCGCCAGCGAGCGGCCGACGTCGTCCATCTCGGTGAAGCGGCCCTCGTCGTCGCGGCGGGCGTAACGCTTGTCGCCGGGGTTGGGCTCGATCAGTTCGCGCTTGCTCATGGGAAGCTCCTTTCGCCCTGACGGAATCGCCGGGGAGTCAGGAGGTTCCCGTCAGGCCAGGGTCTCCTGGAAGCGCACCGGGCGCCCGTGCGCTGTCCCCTGCAGCTCTCCGTCGCGCATCACCACCCGACCCCGGACGAGGGTGGCCATGGCCTTGCCGGTGCATTCCATGCCGTCGAAGGGGGTCCAGGCGGAGCGGGTGGCCATGTCCGCGTGCCTCAGCACGTGCTTCGCCTTCAGGTCGACGATGGTCAGGTCGGCGTCGTAGCCCTCGGCCATGCGGCCCTTGCCGGCGATGCCGAAGACGCGGTTGGCGCCGTGGCTGGTCAGGTCGATGAAGCGGTCGAGAGTCAGGCGCCCGTTGGCCACGTGGGTGAGCATGACGGGGACGAGAGTCTGCACCCCGGGCATGCCGGAGGGCGAGGCCGGATAGGGCCTGGCCTTCTCCTCGAGCGTGTGCGGGGCGTGGTCGGAGCCCAGCACGTCGGCGACGCCCTGCTCGATGCCGCGCCACAGGCCGGCGATGTGCTCGCGCCCGCGGATCGGCGGGTTCATCTGGGCGAGGCCCTTGAGCCGCGCGTAGGCCTCGTCGCCGTCGAGGGTCAGGTGCTGGGGGGTGAGCTCGACGGTGGCGACGTCCTTGTGGTGGGCGAGGAAGTCGATCTCCTCCGCGGTGGTGACGTGCAGCACGTGGATGCGGGCGCCGGTCTCCTGCGCCAGCCGCACGAGGCGGCGGGTCGACATGATGGCGCTCTCGGGGTCGCGCACTTCCGGGTGGCTGGTCCAGTCGCCGGCGCGGGCCAGCGGGCGGCGCTCGGCGAGGCGGTATTCGTCCTCGGAATGGAAGGTGGCCCGGCGCTTAACGTGCGAAAGTACCTCGCGCACCCCGTCGTCATCGGCGACCAGCAGGGTGCCGGTCGAGGCGCCCATGAACACCTTGACCCCGCAGCAGCCCGGCAGCCGCTCCAGCTCGCCGAGGATCCGCGCGTTCTCATGCGTGCCGCCGATGTAGAAGGCGTGGTCGGTCCACATCCGGTCGCGGGCCCGGTCCAGCTTGTCCTGCAGCGCATCCGGGTCGGTGGTGTTGGGCTCGGTGTTCGGCATCTCGAACACGGCGGTGACCCCGCCCAGGGCGGCGGCGCGGGAGCCGGTCTCGAGGTCTTCCTTCCATTCCAGGCCCGGCTCGCGGAAATGCACCTGGGTGTCGATGACGCCGGGGAGGACGGTCAGGCCAGAAGCGTCGAATGTCTCGCCGGCCGAAGCGTGGGACAGGTCGCCGATGAAGGCGATGCGGCCGTCGATGACGCCGACGTCGGCCCTGCCGTGGCCGGCGTGGTTGGCGACGTCGCCGCCGCGAACGATCAGGTCGTATGTCCGGGTCATGTCCCGGCGTTTACGCGCTCGGCCAGCAGTTTGCGAGCGGCCTTGAGGACGCGGTCGGCCGGCACCTCGTTCATGTGCTGGATGGCCTGGTTGAGGCCGGGATCGATCTTGCGGAACTCCGCGACCGAGCGGGGGCCGCGCACAGCGATCCCGCCCCATGGACCGCGCACGGCGTCGTCGGAAGGACCGAAGGCGGCGACGACAGGGGCGCCGGCGGCGGTGGCGAGGTGGGTCCAGAGCGAGTCGCCGCCGAGGTAGAGGTCCGCCCTCTGCAGGGCGGCGACGATCTGGAGCGGCGACAGTCGGCCCTGCAGTTCGAGAGTGCGGCCGCGGGGCATGGCCAGACGGATCAGGTGGGCCGCGTCTCGGTCGGCCTCCTCGCCGACGACCAGCACCCGCGCGCCGGCGAGCGGGCCGTCCGGGCCGGTCAGGTTGGCGGCGAGGGTGGCGTAGCGCTCGGCCGGCCACTGCTTGCCCATCCAGTCGGCGCCGGGGGCGATAGCCAGCAGAGGCGCGTCGTCGTGGGGGATCAGCCGGTCGACCTGGGCGCGGGTCGTCTCGGAGACGTGAAGGCGCGGCGGCGGGATTTCGTCGAGCTGGAGCACGCGGGCGGCCAGTTCGACCTTGTGCACGCCGGGCTCGTCCTCGCCGCGCACGGCCCGCTTCTGGCGCTTGAGCTTGTCGGAGAAGCGGCTGCCGCGCAGGTCGACGACCAGACCCCATTTCGTGGCGCGGACCTGGTTCCACAGGCCGAGCCAGTCGAGGCGACCCTCCTTCTCCAGCACGATCAGGCGGTCGAGGCGCGGGGTGTCGGCGAACAGGGGGGCGCTGGCGGGGGAGCCGACCACGGTGAAGCTCGCCTGCGGCATGGCCTCGACCAGGTAGGCGAGCGCGCCCGAGGAGAGGATCGCCTCCTCGGGATCGGCCTCGGCGAGGTAGAGGATGGGGAAGCGGGCCGCCATGACAGGAGCGTATACGGATTCTCGCGGCGCAGCAGGCGTTCGGCGGGGATGGTCCACAGGCCGTCGGGCCCCTAGATGGGAGCCATGACGCCCCGCCTCGCCCGCCTCGACAGCCGCGCCCTCGTGAGGGTCGGCGGACCGGACGCCCGCCCCTTCCTGCACAACCTGCTGACCCGGGACGTGGAGACGCTGGCGGCGGGCGAGCTGCGGTTCGGGGCCCTGCTCTCCCCGCCCGGGCGGCTGCTGTTCGACCTGTTCCTGATCGGCGAGGCGGACGGGGTGCTGCTGGACGTGGCGGCGGAGCGGCGCGAGGCGCTGCTGCAGCGACTGACCATGTACCGGCTGCGGGCGCAGGTGGAGATCGCCCCGGCCGACGAGACGGTGTTCGCCTGCTGGGACGGGCTGGCCGAGGGTTTCGTCGCCGACCCGCGGTTGGCGGCGCTGGGCGGGCGGCGCTACGGCGGCGAGGTTCGGGCGAACGCGACCGAGGACGAGTTCCAGGCCCACCGACTGGCGCTGGGCGTGCCCGATCCGGCGGCGGACGCCGTCGCGGACAGGACCTATCCGATCGAGGCGAACTTCGACCTGCTGAACGGCATCGACTTCGCCAAGGGCTGTTTCGTCGGGCAGGAGACGACCTCGCGGATGAAGCGGCGGGGGACGATCCGCAACCGCATGCTGCCGATCGCCTTCGAGGGGCCGCCGCCGGCCTTCGGGGCCGAGGTGCTGAACGGCGAACTGCGCGCCGGCGAAGCGCTGACCGGGCGCGAGGGGGCGGCCATGGCCCTGCTGCGGCTGGACCGGCTGGTCGGCGAACTGACGGTCGACGGCCGGCCGGCGCGGGCGGCGCGGCCGGACTGGTTTCCCGCCGCGGACTGATGTTGCACTGCGGCAAGAGTCTCTTGCACCCGCGGCGGAAAGGGACGATCTAACCGGCCGAACGTTTTGTTTGAGGATGCTCCCATGTCCGATCCCGTCGTCATCTGCTCCTTCGCCCGCACGCCGATGGGCGGCTTCCAGGGCGCCCTGTCGGGCGTCAAGGCCACCGAGCTGGGCGCGACGGCGGTGAAGGCGGCGGTCGAGCGGGCCGGGGTCGATCCGGAGAAGGTCGAGCAGATCTTCATGGGCTGCGTGCTGCCGGCGGGTCTCGGCCAGGCGCCGGCGCGGCAGGCGGCGATCGGCGCCGGGCTGGGCCGCCACGTCGAGGCGACCACGGTCAACAAGATGTGCGGCTCGGGCCTGCAGGCGGCGATGATGGCGCACGATGCGCTGAAGGCCGGCACCGCCGACGTGATCGTGGCCGGCGGCATGGAGTCGATGACCGGCGCGCCGTACGTGATGGCCAAGCACCGCGGCGGGGCCCGCATCGGCCACGACGTCATCGTCGATTCGATGATGATGGACGGGCTGGAGGACGCCTATTCGCCGGGCAAGGCCATGGGCGTGTTCGCCGAGGACGCCGCCCGCCAGTACCAGTTCACCCGCGAGCAGATGGACGCCTATGCGGTCGAGAGCCTGACCCGCGCCAAGTCGGCCATCGCCTCGGGCGCCTTCGCCGCCGAGATCGTCCCGGTGGAGGTGCAGACCCGCAAGGGGCCGGTCGTGGTCGGCGAGGACGAGCAGCCCGGCAAGGCCGACCCGGCCAAGATCCCGACCCTGAAGCCGGCCTTCGCCAAGGACGGGGCGATCACCGCCGCCAACGCCTCGTCGATCTCGGACGGCGCCGCCGCCGTGGTGATGACCCGCGAGAGCGTGGCCAGGGCGCTGGGCCTGCCGATCGTGGCGCGCGTGGTCAGCCACGCCGCCCACGCCCACGAGCCCGGCCTGTTCACCACCGCCCCCGTGCCGGCGATGAAGAAGGCGCTCGAGAAGGCGGGCTGGTCGGTGGACGACGTCGACCTGTGGGAGGTCAACGAAGCCTTCGCCGTGGTGGCCATGATCGCCATCCAGGAGCTGGGCATCGATCACGGCAAGCTTAACGTGAACGGCGGGGCCACGGCGCTGGGCCACCCCATCGGCGCCTCGGGCGCGCGGGTGCTGGCCACCCTGCTGTCGGCGCTCAAGGCGCGCGGCGGAAAGAAGGGCGTGGCCAGCCTGTGCATCGGCGGCGGCGAGGCCGTGGCCATGGCCGTCGAACTGGCCTGAGGTCAGGACTTCAAAGACCGGGCGTGTCCCTCCCCGGCGCGGGGAGGGTCGTCGGCGCGCAGCGACGACGGGGTGGGGCGGGCCGGGCGACGGGAGCTCGTGTCGCCTGGCCGCCCCCACCCGGCCGCTGCGACGGGAGCTCGTGTCGCCTTGCCGCCCCCACCCGGCCGCTGCGACGGGAGCGCTCGTGTCGCCTGGCCGCCCCCACCCGGCCGCTGCGCGGCCACCCTCCCCTGAAGGGGAGGGAGAGCAGTGGGCACGACTCTTCGCCGCCTCCGAGAGTGAGGGCGTTGGGGCGGGTCATGGTGTTATTCCGGGCGGAGGTCGGGACGGCGAGGCGGCGCCGGCGGCGAAGGGTTCGGGGACTCTCGTGGCGGGTGGTGCGGCCAACCCGCGTCCAGCGTCATCATTCGGGCCAGGGCGTCGCGGCCGGTGGTCAGGACGATCATCGGTCGACTCCTGTTTATGCGAACGATTCTCAGGTTTGCGCGGCGAGGCGGTCGTGGCAAGTCGGAAACCGGATGGCGATCCGACAGGAGCGACACGGATGCGTGAAGACGGAAAGCTGGACTATCTCGAACTGCCCGGCGGCGAGCTGGCGGCGTCGAAGGCCTTCTACGGCGCGGCCTTCGGCTGGACCTTCCAGGACTACGGGCCGGAGTACGCGGCCTTCTCGGAGGGACTGGACGGCGGCTTCGACGCCCAGGCGGAGGCGACGCGGACGCCGCTGCCGGTGCTCTATGCGCACGACCTGGAGGCCCTGCTGGCGAAGGTCGAGGCGGCGGGCGGCGTGGTGGTGAAGCCGATCTTCGCCTTCCCCGGCGGGCGGCGCTTCCACTTCCGCGACCCGGCGGGCAACGAGCTGGCGGTGTGGTCGGAGACCTGAACCGGCCCCCGGGCAAGTCCTGCGGCGACTGCGGCCTGTGCTGCAAGATCATGGGGGTGACCGCGCTGGAGAAGCCGGCCGGCAAGTGGTGCCGGCATTTCTCGAAGGCCGGCGGCTGCGCGATCTATGCCGGGCGGCCCGACGACTGCCGCGTGTTCAACTGCCTGTGGCTGCTGACCGACGCCCTCGGGCCGGAGTGGAAGCCGACGGCGGCGGGCTTCGTGCTGCAC